>CAZRTE010000173.1:0-1573 GCA_964602945.1 uncultured Gaiellales bacterium | reverse complement strand
GGCTTCCGCGCAGTCGCGCGCACTCGAGCTGATCCCCGCGGCGGCGCCGGTCTCGGCCTCGAATCTGCTCGGCGGCTACCTGTCGGAGCGGCGCTACATCTCCACGTTTCCGTACGTCGGGCGGGCGCGGTGGATCATCGTGGATCGGAACGATCCAAGCTACGGCACTCGAGCTCAGGCTCGTGCTGAAGGAATCGACTTGAGCTTCACACGCTCGGTGCGGCGGTACGAATCCGACAAGGCGTGGCAAACCGTCTTCTCGTCGCACGGCGTTGTCGTGCTGCACAAGCGAGCCCCTACCGACCTCGGATCCTGAGGATGGGGCGGTGCGACCCGCAGGCAGGCGCAGGACTCGGATAGTCGTGCGCGTCGCGTATTTCGGCACGTGGGAACGTGGCTATCCGCGCAACGAGCAGGTCATCGCCGCGCTCAGGGCAGCCGGAGTCGAAGTCGACCTCGTGCACGAAGAGATCTGGACCGGAAGGCACAAGTTCGGGCTCGGCCCCGCGGTGCTTCCGCGGCTCGCGAGAGCGGAGCTGCGGCTCGCGAGACGTCGGCTGCCGGAGGAAGCCGAGGCGGTCATCGTCGGATACCCCGGCCACTTCGACCTCTGGAGCGCGAAGCATCACGGGAGGCCGGTCGTCTTCAACGCGATGGTGTCGCTGTACGACACGCTCGTCGAAGATCGCGCGCGCTTCCGCGACGGCTCGCTTGCCGCAAAGGCTCTCCGCCGCCTCGATCGTTCCGCCTTCCGCGCTGCCGATCTCGTGGTAGCGGACACTCGCGCCAACGCAGACTTCATGCAGGAACTGGCGGGGATCGACGAAGTTGGCGTCTGTTACCTGGGGGCCGAGGAACGGCTCTTCCAGCCCGCGTGGCAGCGCAGCGATGGCTTCGATGTCCTGTTTGTGGGCAAGCCCGCGCCATTGCATGGTCTGGATGTGATCCTCGACGCGGCGCGCCGTCTGCCGGACGTTTCCTTTCGTGTGGTCGGAACCGGGCAGGTGACGCATCTGCTCGACGCGAGGCCGCCAAACGTGAAGCACGTTCCCTGGGTCGACTACGAGCGCGTGCCTGCCGAGTACGCTCGAGCCGGTTGTGCGGTCGGCGTCTTCGGCGCGAGCGGGAAGGCGCAGCGAGTCATCCCACACAAGACCTTCGAGGCCCTTGCCGTCGGGACACCCTTGATCACGGCGGACACGGCGGCCGCCCGCGAGCTACTGGTCGACGGCCGGGATTCCCTCCTCGTCGCGCGGGACGCCGAATCGCTCGCCGACGCGATCGTCGCCCTGCGCGACGACCCCGGGCTCGCTGCGCGAATCGGCAGAGGCGGCCGGGCGACGTTCGAGCGAGAGGCCAGTGAGGCCGTCCTGGGTGTCCGGTGGCGGGACGCGGTCGGGCGGGCTACCGAACGTCACGGGTAGGGGGCGGGCGGCGACCTTCAGGCGATGTCGGCGGCATCGAGAGAGACTTGCCTCCGCCGCATCGTCGCGGTCGCGATTCCCGCAAGCGCGACGTCCACCAGGACCAGTAGCAGTCGCGATGCGACTGCAGTCACGAGTGCGTCGGCGGC
>CAZRTE010000172.1:0-1580 GCA_964602945.1 uncultured Gaiellales bacterium | reverse complement strand
TCTCCGAGATCCGGCGCCTGCAGGACATCCTCGTCGAGCGCGCCCGCCGCGAGGGCGTGCCGGTGATCGAGAACGAGGACGCGGAAGGCGCGGCGCGCGCGGTCGCCGACCTCGTCCTCGATGCGGCCGAGCGCAGCCGGGAGACAGTGTGAGCGACGCTCCGGATCGGCCGGTGGAGCAGGAGCAGCCCTGTCAGTGCCAGACGTACCTGCGGGCGACGGAGCACGCGGCGCTCGTCTCGGCGCGGTGGCTGGGACGCGACGACGAGGACGCCGCCGAGAAGGCGGCGGCGACCGGCATGCGCTCCACGCTCGACGTTCTCCCGGTCAGCGGCCGCGTCGTCTTCGGCTCCGTGGACGACTCCGGCGGCCTCACGCCCGGCGCGATCGTCGGCGGGGGTGGGCCGGAGGTCGATCTCGCGCTCGACCCCCTCGAGGGCCGCGGGGTCGTGGCCCGCGGCGGCAACGGGGCGATGGCGATGGTCGCCGTCGGCGACTCCGGCCGCTTCTCGACGCTCCCCGACATCTACATGCGCAAGATGGCGGTCGGCCCGCGCGCCCGCGGCTCGATCGACCTGCTCCGTCCCGTCGGCCAGAACGTCGAGGCGATCGCCGAGGCTTTCGGGCGGCGCGTGAACGACGTGACCACGATCGTGCTCGACCGGCCGCGCCACCACGACCTGATCGAGGAGATCCGCAACTCCGGCGCGCGGATCAAGCTGATCCAGGACGGCGACGTCACGGCCTCGATCTCCGCCGCCATCCGCGGGACGAACGACCATCTCGCGATCGGGATCGGCGGCACCCGCCAGGCCGTGCTCTCGGCGGCGGCGCTCCGCTGTCTCGGCGGCGAGCTGCAGGCCCAGTTCTGGCCGACCTCGCGCGGTGAGATCGAGGAGCTGCGCGCGGCGGGGATCGAGGACTACGAGCGGGTCTTCCGCACCGAGGACCTCGCGCCGGGCGAGGTGATCGTCGCCGCCACGGGCGTCTCGAACGGCGACCTCCTGCGCGGCGTCCGCTTCCTCGCCGACAGCGCCCGCACGCACTCTCTCCTCATGTGCACCCGCTGCAACTGGGTGCGCTTCGTCGACGGGATCCACTTCTTCGCCCGCGAGCGGCGCGAAGAGGTTCGCCTGCTCGGGTACTAGCCCGGAGGTGGCTCGCGGCCGGCGGCGCGCTCGCGCTCGTCGTGGCGGCGGCCGGCGCGGAGGAAGAACCAGGCGAACGTGACCACGACGATCACCGGCAGGATCGCGCTGAGGAAGAGGAGGACGTCGAGGGCCGCTTGCCCGGCGGAGCCGACCACATCCGCATGGTATGCGTCTTTACACTGGCGGCATGGCAACGCGCGAAGACGTGCTCGAGGTGCTCCGCCAGGTCGAGGATCCCGAGCTGGGCATGGACATCGTCGACCTCGGCCTCCTCTACGAGGTCGAGCTCGCGGACTCGACCGCGAAAGTCACCTACAGCCTCACCTCGATGGGCTGCCCGGCAGGGCCGCTCATCGCGCAGGACATCGACAGCGCCGTTCGCCAGGTGGAGGGGATCGAGGAGGTCGAGCTCGAGCTCACCTTCGACCCG
>CAZRTE010000171.1:0-1592 GCA_964602945.1 uncultured Gaiellales bacterium | reverse complement strand
AGACCACGCTCTCCCCGGCCCTCGTTCCTTCGAGAGCGGGCGGGTGCGGAGCACCCGCCCGCTAGTGCGAGACGAAGTCGAGCACTCTTCTCCAGGCGTCGTCGGAGGCGGCCTGGAACTCCTCCTGCTTGCGGTCGAAGAAACTGTGCGGGGCGCCCTCGTACTCGATCAGCTCGTACTCGGCGCCCGCCTCCTGCAGTGCCCGCTCGAACTCGAGGTTGTCCTCGTGCGAGATCGCCTGGTCGGCACCGCCCTGGAGGGCGAGGATCGGCGCCTCGAGGCGGGGCACGAGCTCGAGCATCCGGCTCGGCCGGCCGTAGAAGCCGATCGCGCCGGCGAGGCCGTGGCCGGAGGCGGCTGCCGCCCACGAGTTGCTGCCCCCGAAGCAGAAGCCGACCGTGAAGACCGAGGTGCAGCCGAGCTCGCGCAGGTGGCGGACACACGCGCCGGTGTCCTGCTGCACCCCGTCCGGCGTCGTCTGCTCGACGTGCGGCATGAAGTCCCAGTCGTCCGTCCGCTTCTCGACACCGGCGGTGCGGCCGAAGTAGTCGAGGGCGACGGCCGCGTGGCCGCGCTCGGCGAAGCGAAGGGCGAGCTCCTCGTAGAAGCGGTAGAGGCCGCGGACGTCCGGCAGGATCACGACCCCCGTCCGGAGGTCGCCGTCCGGTACGGCACCGAAGGCGGCGAAGCGGTTGCCGTCCGCCGCCTCGAGCACGAGGTCGTCGTGCGAGACGGCCGCGCCCTTGATGCGCGGGATCGGCGGTTCGGAGTCGAGCTCGAAGCACACGGTGCCGTTGAGCCTACGAGAACGGGCAGAGGCTCTGCGCCACTCCGCCGGAAGCCCAGTCTCAGTACAGGCTGGAGGCGAGGCGGCGGCGGTAGCGGACTGTGAGCGGATGCTCGTGGCCCAGCTCGCCGAAGAGCGCGACCGTCAGCGCGACGAGCTCGTCACGGCGCGGCGGCTCGGCCGCGACGATCGCCGCGAGCAGGAGCTCGAAGGCCTGCTCCCGGTCGTCCCGCTCGAGCGCCGCCACGACCTCCGGCAGCTCGCCCTGCTCGGTGAGCTCGGCGACGAGCCGATCCGTCGCCGACGGGCCGGTCAGCTCGTCGAGGAACTCGGCGACGGCCGCTGGCGGGCGCGCGCCGACGAACTCCGCCACGACCTCTCCGTTCCGGAACGCCTTCACGGCCGGGATCCCCTGCACCTGGTAGCGGGCCGCGAGCTCGGGGTGCGCGTCGACGTCGACCTTCACGAGCACGACCTCGCCGCTGCGAGCCTCGGCCTCCCGCTCGAGCGCGGGGCCGAGCACCTGGCACGGGCCGCACCAGGCAGCCCAGAAGTCGACGACGACGGGCAGCTCGCTCGAGCGCTCGATCACGTCGCGCTCGAAGGTCTCGGCCGTCACGTCCACGCTTGGCAGCATTCCCGGGCCGCACGGTACCGCCCTCGGGGGAAGGCCCGAACCGTGCGTGGGCAACTACCGAGGCTGGGACCCTTCTTCCCAGCCGGAGACGACGAAGCGGGCGAAGCGCTAGTTGTAGTTACCAATGACGTTGTTCAGCCGTGATGCTGGTGGCTGGTGGTTGAGGCT
>CAZRTE010000170.1:0-1593 GCA_964602945.1 uncultured Gaiellales bacterium | reverse complement strand
CGGAGATCCCGGGCGAGCTTCGAAGTGCGTCACTGCACGCGTGGTCGTACGCGCAGGGGTGGTCCTTCTGAGAGGGCGGCGGTACTGAGTGGGTTGCGTTCCAGCTGGAGGTCAGACCCGATATCGGGGCGTTGCGCTGAGAGGCGTGGCGCCCCGGTGGTCTTTGAGGGGTATGGGGAGGCAGAACAGAGATTCGGTCGACCGCAGACCGATGGCTACCGAAGGCCCGATCTCCTGCGGATCTGCTGAACCGCCTGATCCAGCTGCAGATGGTGGGTTCCGTCGGATAGTCGCTCGCGATGGACTGGCAGACGCTCGCAGGACTGATCCTTCCCGGCCTCGCGACCGGGCTTGGGAGCCTGAGCGTGCTCGCTATGTCCCACCCCGGCGAGCGACTGATGGCGACGCTGCTCGGCTTCACCGGCGGGGTCATGCTCGCCGCCGCGGTCTTCAGCCTGCTCGTCCCGGCGCTCGAGCGTGGTTCGCTGGGCGAGGTCATCGCCGGCTTCGCGGCTGGCACGCTCGTCATCGCGCTCTTCGATGCGACACTGCCGCACGTCCACGCGAGCTTCGTCGAACGCGAGCACGCGGGCGGATCGCGTGCACTGCTCCTGCTCGGCGCCCTGACGATCCACAACGTCCCCGAGGGCCTTGCCGTCGGCGTCGCCTTCGCGGCCGGAGGAGTCGACCTCGGCCTCCCCGTGGCAATCGCGATCGGCATCCAGAACGTCCCCGAGGGCTTCGCCGCCGCGCCTCCGCTCCTCGACGCCGGCGCATCGAGGAGGGCGGCGATCACGCTCGCAGCCGCCACCGGCCTTGTCGAGCCACCGGCCGCATTGCTCGGCTACGGCGCCGCCGAGACCTCGGCAGCACTCCTGCCGCTCGGGCTCGTGTTCGCCGCCGGCGCGATGGTCTATGTCGTCCTCGACGAACTCGTGCCCGAGAGCCATGCCCGCGGCTTCGAGCGCCACGCCACCTTCGGCGCCGTCGGCGGCTTCGCAGTGATGATGGCCCTCGAGAACGCCTTCGGCTAGCCAGGCTGGCAGAAGATGCGGTCTTCGGGCACGCCTACTCGGGGTAACACCGATGCCGAGGAGCCGTTCTCAAGGCGAGAGTAGAACTGTGAAGCGTGAGCAGAGTGTCGTCGCTGAGGACGCCGACCGGTTCGTTGCGGTCGTGGACGAGTTCATGCGCGGTTGGGGCTACGCGCCGACCTCGAGCGATGCCGAGATGTTCCTCGTCGAGCGCTACGGGGTGACCCTCGAGACGGCCGAGGCCGCCGTGACGAGATGGGAGTCGCTGAACGAGCGGCCCGAGGAGGGACGGCCGACGTGAGCTCGCGGCGGGTCGTCTCGGCGCTCGAGCGGGCTCGCTAGGTCCGGCCGCCTCTCACGGGCGGGCGTTCTCCGCCGCCTGTAGGGCGGCCTGTCTCGCGTTTCCGGCCGCGCCGAGGTGGACGGCGATGCCGAGCTTGCCGAGCATGTGGGCCATGTCGCGGCCCAGATGGCGGGCGACGACCGCGTCGACGTGGTTCTCGCGGAGGAAGCGGGCGACGCGTGCGTGGTGGCGGCCGTCGGTGCCGGTCTCTCGCAG
>CAZRTE010000169.1:0-1618 GCA_964602945.1 uncultured Gaiellales bacterium | reverse complement strand
AGGCCGCCGAGCACGAGCAGCGTGGCGCCGTTCGCCTGGGCGGAGAGGATCTCCGAGCGCTTGAGCCCGAAGGTGAGGTTGCCGCCCGCCGGGCGCCGCACCAGCCGGATCACCCACAGGCTCATCAGCAGCGCTCCGGCGTCGGTGAGCATGTGCGCCGCGTCCGAGAGCAGGGCGAGGGAGTCGGCGAGGATCCCGACCACGACCTCGACCGCCATGAAGCCGACGATCAGGGCGAGGGCGGTCGCCAGGCGCCTCGTGTCCGCGCTCTCGCCCACACCGTGGTCGTGTCCGGCGCTCATCGCCTCACCGTACCCAGTTGCGCAGCCCGCAAGACCAGCGCGAGCGACCGCTCCGGCCCGGGCCAGAGCTCGCGGATCAGCGGCTCGCCGCCGGCGCGCACGAGGTGGCGCAGCACGAGCGCGACGACGACGGCGTCGTCGAGCTGTCCGGCCACCGGGACGAAGTCCGGGACGAGATCGAGCGGCGAGGCGAGGTAGACCACGACGCCGGCGAGGAGCAGCTTCCGGCGGCGCGGCACGCGGGGATCTCGTGCCAGCCGCGTGACGAGCAGGATGCAGTCGGGGACGAACGTCGCGAGCGCGCGCGCGTCGTTCCGCCGCCCGGTCGCGACGAGCCAGAGGACGAGGCCCGCCCAGACGGCGAGGACCGCGCCGAGCGAGACGAGCAGCCAGGCCCACCAGGCCATCGGCCTATAGCCTCGCGCTTGTCGGTTTCCCGGTCCGCCCGCGCGGTGACCGAACGGCAGACGACCTCCGACCGAGGAAGGTGTGATCGTGGCGCAGCTCGTGCCGGCCGTTGCCGAACCGGCGCAGTGGTATCACTGGCTCTCCTGGGCGATGCTCGGGCTCGGCTTCGCGTCCGCGCTCGTGATCCTCGTCGACGAGCTGGTCTTCGGCTATCGCCAGCACATGGGGATCATGAACCTCGTCCACCCGGTCACGGCCCTCTACTGGGGCCCGGTCTGGGTCTGGGCGTACTGCACGCGCGGGCGCAAGGCGTCGAGCAGGTGGACGCACGACGAGGCGCTGCGGCTGACTTCCTCTTCGCCTGGACGCTCGGAATCGCCTTCCAGTACTTCACGATCGCGCCGATGACCGGCGAGAAGGGTCTCGAGGGCACCCTGCGCGCGATCAAGGAGAAGATGGACCATCGCCGCCACCTCGGGATGGTGCTCCAGGAGCTCGCTACTTGACCTTGGCGAAGCGGTGCACCGCTTCGAGCAGCTCCTCCGCCTTCGCCTGCGCCTCGGCCTCGTCGCCCGAGGCGAGGGCGCCGGCGACGCAGTGCTTGACGTGGTCGTCCAGGATCTGGAAGCCGAGGCTCTCGAGTGCGGTCGAGACCGCCCCGATCTGGGTGAGCACGTCGATGCAGTAGCGGTCCTCGCTGACCATCTTCTCGATTCCCCGCACCTGTCCCTCGATCCGGTGCAGGCGCTTGATCAGCGCGGGCTTCTCCGCGTGGTAGCCGTGGTGGACGCTCATGCGCGCCCCTCGCCGGCGGCGGCTCCCGCCGGGCGAAGCCCGGCTCCGCCGCTGCCTGACGCCGCTGACGGCACGTTGCCTTCCGGCCCCGTACTTCCGTACTGTGACCTCCG
>CAZRTE010000168.1:0-1618 GCA_964602945.1 uncultured Gaiellales bacterium | reverse complement strand
GGACGACGGCGACTCGGCGGTGCGGGTGCAACGCAATCCCGACGGCTCGGTCTGGGCGTACAGCTACAGCGACGGCTCGGAGCGATGGATGCACGTGCCGGGGATAGCGAGCTTCCGCTTCGGATCGCGTGGCGAGGAGGCGGTCGTCGTGCCCGAGCCCGACGCGCCGCCCGTGTCGCCCGCCCTGATCGAGGACACCTACCAGCGTGCCGTCCTCCCGATGGCCTTGCAGGCTCACGGGGAGGAGGTCATCCATGCGAGCGCCGTGTACACGGGGGAAGGTGTCGTCGCCTTCTGCGGTCAAACGCGGACGGGCAAGTCGACGGTGGCGTACGGGATGCACCGGCGCGGCTACCGCGTGTGGGCGGACGACACCCTCGTGTTCGACGCTGGAGCCAACGGTGTCCACGCCATTCCCTACCCGCACCGGCTCCGGATCAGGGCCGAGGCTGCTGCATACTTCGATCTGGACGAGTTGAAACACCGGGACACTTCCAGCTGGACTGCGCTCGAGCAGGCCCAGGACGAGCCGGCCCCGCTTGCCTGCATCTTCCTGCTCGAGCGCGAAGGTACGACGAGCACTCCGGCCGAGACGGTCAGGGTCACGCCGGCGGAGGCGTTGACGAGGGTCATGGAACACGCCTACTGGTTCCGGCTCGACGAAGAGCGAACCCGGCGCATGGTCCGCAAGTACCTCGCACTGGCGACGCAGGTGCCCGTCTTCCGGCTGCGGTTCCGGGCCACTCTGGATCATTTTCCGGAGACACTCGACGAGGTGCAGTCGGTCGTACGAGGCCTGGGGACCGGGCGATGAGCCGGCCCGCACGGCTTCGTCGCGCCGTGTCGCTCGTGGCGGCTTCTCCCGGCGACGGGTGGTTGCTGGCCCGCATGCTCGTCTGGCGTACCGCCCTGCCCGTGTTGAAACGGCGTGTCCCGCTGGCGAAGCTTGCACGAGTGATGTGGCAGGAGCCCGCGGCGCGGACCCGGCGGGATCACGCCGACCGCATCCCCGATCTCGCCCAGCGGCTCTACCGCCGCTTTCGCATGGGCGAGGAGGACATCTGCCTCGAGCGAAGCCTCCTCGCCTACCGTTTTCTGTCCCGCGCCGGAGCCGACCCGCAGCTCGTGATCGGCATCCGCCCCGGCGACAGCCCCGTGGTCGGACACGCCTGGGTCGTCGTCGACGGCGAGCCGCTGTTCGAGCCGGCGGCATCTGTGGGCGAGTACGCCTCGTTCTTCTCCTTCGGTCGTGACGGCATTCTCGACACGTCGATGCCAGATGGAGGTCCGGCACGTGAACCCGTTGCAGGCTGAGTTCTTCACCCGCTTGGGGCTCTACGCCGAGCGGGAGTTCCTCTCACCGGACCTCTGCGCCGCCGTGCGGGCAGAGATGAGGTCCGCCGAGGGCGCTCCCGCGACCGTGGCGGAGGGGCACGAGGGCCGAGCCGTCGACGAGGCGTACCGCAAGACGAAGCTCGCGGAGGTCTCCGCGGAGACCGCAGCGCAGATCGGCGCGGCGCTGGAGACCGTTCTGCCCGCGCTCGCGCAGCATTTCGATCGCGAGCTCGTCGGCATGCAGCCACCGCAGTTCCTCCTCTACCGGGAAGGCAACTTCTTC
>CAZRTE010000167.1:0-1633 GCA_964602945.1 uncultured Gaiellales bacterium | reverse complement strand
GTCGCGTGGGGGCAGGCCGCCTACAGGCGGCGTGCCCGCCCGCGACGGTTTCGGCAGCGGTCGTAAGGCTTCGCTTCGCTCTCCTTACGCCGCCGCCCCGCGCCAACGGGAGGTCTAAGGCTTCAACCATCCTCGGCGCGAAGGGCCGGAGCGTAGGCGGAACGCCTACGCGGAGGCCGCACCGTGCTCGCGCCGGCCTCCGCCGCGCGCGAGCACACCGGGCAGGCCCCCCATCCGGACAACCTCAAAGCAAACAGCACGGAGCGAACGGGAGACCGCGCTCTCCCGTTCGCGGAGTTCCGTCACCCCAGCGAGCGAAGCCGCAGGCTTCGCTCGCTAGCCTCGCGCCATGCGGATCCAGCTCGTCCCCCGCACGGCGCGCGCCCACTTCCTCGACCTGCCGTGGCACGAGCCGCTCGCGGAGTGGGAGTCCGCGCGCCTCGTGGAGCTGCCGCGGGGCATCGGCCGCCACGTCGTGCGGTTCGTCGACTACGCCGACGCGACGTTCGCGCTCAAGGAGCTGCCGCCGGCCGTCGCCGCCCGCGAGTACCGGCTCCTGCGGGCGCTCGGCTCGCACGGGATCGCAGCGGTCGAGGCGGTCGGCATCGTCGGCGAGCGGGCACGGCCCGGAGAGGAGGAGCTGCCGGACGTGCTCGTGACGCGCTATCTCGACTTCTCCCTGCCCTACCGGCTCGCGCTCGCCCGCCGGCCCGCGCCGGACCGGCTCGAGCGGCTGCTCGACGCCTTCGCCCAGCTGCTCGTCCGCCTCCACCTGAGCGGCTTCTTCTGGGGCGACTGCTCGCTCTCGAACGCGCTCTTCCGCCGCGACGCCGGCGAGCTCGCCGCCTTCCTCGTCGACGCCGAGACCGGGGAGCTGCACCCGCGGCTCTCCGACGGGCAGCGAACCCACGACCTCGAGATCGCCGAGGAGAACGTCTACGGGGAGCTGCTCGACGTCGCGGCCGAGCACGGTGAGGCCGACGGCGAGCATGCGCTCGAGCTCGCGGCCGAGATCCCCGCCCGCTACGAGAGGCTCTGGAGCGAGCTGACGGCGGAGGAGGACCTCCTCGTCGGCGACACCGGGCGTCTCGAGGCGAGGCTCCGCCGGCTCAACGAGCTCGGCTTCGACGCCGACGAGGTGGAGCTCGTCGAGAGCCCCAGGGGCTTCCGCCTCCGCGTCGAGCCGAAGGTGATGGAGGCGGGCCACCACCGGCGGCAACTGTTCCGCCTGACCGGCCTCGATGCGCAGGAGAACCAGGCCCGGCGGCTGCTCGCCGACATCGACGCCTTCCGCCGGCGGACGCTCGAGGACACGCTGCCGCCGCCCTCCGACACGGCCGCGGTCGCCCGCTGGCTCGCGGAGGTCTTCGAGCCGGCGATCGCGGCCGTCCCGCCGGAGCTGCGTGGGAAGCGTGACCCGGCACAGCTCTACCACGAGCTGCTCGAGCACCGCTGGTACCTCTCCGAGAGGGCCGGGCGCGAGGTGCCGCTCCCCGACGCCGTGACCGACTACATCGACACCGTCCTGCGGCGCCTGCCCGACGAGCGGCGCGTGATCGGCAGCGACCCCGACGCCGACTAGACGGTCGCGCCGTACGTCGAGATCAGGAGCGGCAGGTCGAGGGCGACGAGG
>CAZRTE010000166.1:0-1758 GCA_964602945.1 uncultured Gaiellales bacterium | reverse complement strand
AGCGCCTGCGCCAGCCACCGCTCCCCGTTGTAGACCGGCATCAGAACCGAGACCGCCGGTGTCATTCTCAGAGCCGTCCCTGGACGATTCGCTGGGCCAGCCGCGGGTGGACCGTCAAGAAAAACGCTAGCCAAGCGCGCGGCGAGCTCGGACGATGACGGAGCGAGCGAGCGAGTTCCCGCCGGGCCGCACCGATATCACCACGGACGATCTGCTGCCAGCCCCGCTTGCGATACGCGACCTCGAGCCTCTTCCGGGCCCGCCGCCGTGCCCGGCGGAGCAGACGGCGGTCACGACCTCGCGTCTCGGACATCAGACCATCGAATATGGCCGCTCCGGCCAGCTTCACCCGCAACTCGTCCGCCGAGACCGAGTCGGCACGCCTCCGGCTGACGGCCAACGGCTCGTCGACGTAGTCGAACCTCACCCCACGCAAGGCCAGGAGCAGCCACATCTCGTAGTCCGCGGCCGGCTCGTAGCTCCCGACGCCGTGCCGCTCCCCGTAGCAGAACGCTCCGGCCTCGACGAGCAGGTCACGCGGAACGAGCACGGTGATACCCGGGATGAAGTTGCCACGGGCCAGGAGATGCGCGAACAGACCGGTCGCCGGATACCGCAGCCTCGGCACCGGCAACCACTCGCTCCAGCGCCGTTCCGTACGCCTGCCGCCATGCATGAGGTACATGTCGGCGAACACGACCGTCCGCTCGTCGGCGTGGGGAAGCTGACGCTCGAGCTTGATGGGAAGCCACTCGTCGTCGGCGTCGAGGAACGCTACGAAGCGGCCGCGTGCCTCTGCCAGCGAGACTCTCCGGGCCGACCGCACCCCGGCGTGGTCAGTCCGCACCAGTCGCACCCGCGGATCACGCTCCGCGAACGACTCCACGATCGATGCGGAGCCATCGATCGAGCCGTCGTCCACCACAACGACCTCGAAGTCCGTGAAGGTCTGCGCCAAGGCTGACTCCAGCGCCTGCGCCAACCACCGCTCCCCGTTGTAGACCGGCATCAGAATGGAGACCGTCGGGACCATCTCAGACGCGACCTCGCACGAGCCGCCGCGCGACCGGCGGGCAGAGCGCCAGCGACAGCGCCAGCCACGCGCGCGGCGAGAACGGCCGGTAGCGGAAGGAGCGCATGAGCTCGCGCCGAGCGCCACCGACATCGCCGGCGACGACCTTCCGCCAACCCCGCTTGCGATACGCGACCTCGAGCTGCCGCCGGTTCTGTCTCCGCACGCAGCGCACGAGTCGGCGATCGCTGCCCCGCGCCTCCACCAGCAGACGATCGAAGACACCTGCACCACCCTCGGTCACCCGCAACCAGTCAGCCGTGAGCGAGCCGGGATGCCGACGAGCAACTGCCAGCGGCTCGGCGACGTAGTGGAACCTCACGCCGCGCAACGCCAGGACGAGCCACATCTCCCAGTCCTCCGCGTTTGCCGTCTGGACGTCGTTCATCTGGCGAAACGCTCCGGCTTCGACCAGCCGCTCCCGTGGAGCCAGCACCGTCGACATGGCAATGAAGCAGCCTCTCAGCAGATCGGCAAAGAGGTCCGGCGCCGGGTATTCCACACGTGGTGCGGGACAGTCGTCGTTGTAACACTGATCCGTGTGTCTCTCCCCGTCCGCCATCTGCGCATCGGAAAACACCACCGTCTGGTCGTCGGCGTGGGGAAGCTGCCGCTCAAGGCGGTAGGGAAGCCACTCGTCGTCCGCGTCGAGGAAGGCGACGAACCGGCCGCGCGCTTCAGCCAAC
>CAZRTE010000165.1:0-1776 GCA_964602945.1 uncultured Gaiellales bacterium | reverse complement strand
CATCCAGGAGTGGAGCGTACCGGGATCGAACCGGTGACCTCCGGCTTGCAAAGCCGGCGCTCTCCCAGCTGAGCTAACGCCCCGAGCGACCGTCAGTGTAGAACGCGCTCCGGCTCAGGCCGCGCGCTCGAGCCGTTCCTCGACGCGGGCGCGTGCGACGATCGAGTCGCGGTCGCCCCAGCGCAGGCGGGCGCGGAGCGTCCGGTGCTCGTCCCAGAGGTCGCCGAGCCGTTCGTCGATCGCGCGGATCTCGGCGCGGACGTCCGGGTCGTGGCGGTCGGAGAGGCGGTGCCAGAGCGCCGTGCGCTCCTTGCTCAGGCGCTCGATCTCCTCGTGGATCTGCTCGAGATGTCTCATTGCCGTCATTCAACGGATGTACTGCCCACCACATTCCGCGTGAATCCTCAGCGTTAGCGGAGGTACGGGCCCGGCGTGCGCGGGCGCCGCCGCGCGACGAGGAACGCCGTCGCCACGCCGAAGGCGAAGCCGCCGACGTGGGCGAAGAAGGCGACGCCGCCTCCGCTCTGCGGGTGCACGAGCGACAGACCGCCCGTCCACGCCTGCAGCGCGATCCAGACGCCGAGGAACCAGAAGGCCGGGATCTCGCGGATGAAGATGATCCCGAAGAAGATCAGGGTCAGCACGCGGGCGCGGGGGAGCAGCACGAAGTACGCGCCGAGCACCCCTGCGATCGCGCCGCTCGCGCCGATGTTCGGAATGCTCGCGGCGACCACGCCGGACGCCGCGAGCGTGACGGCGCTCTGCACGGCCATCGCGGCGACGCCCGCCGCGAGGTACCAGAGGAGGAACCGGACGTGGCCGAGGGCGTCCTCGACGTTGTTGCCGAAGATCCAGAGGAAGAGCAGGTTCCCGAGGATGTGCTCCCAGCTCGCGTGCATGAACATGCCCGTGAACACGCCCTCCCACCAGGGGAGCGGGTGGACGCCGGCGGCGCACGGGCCGTGCAGGGCGCACGGATAGAAGCCGTCGCGGAAGACGCGGGCGTCGACGCCCGGCGCCCGCAGCTCCCACGCCCAGACGGCGAGGTTCGCGGCGATCAGGCCGACCGTGACGAGCGGCGCCGTGCGGGTCGGCACGTTGTCGCGGAGCGGGAGCATGGGGCAGTCTAGGGCGGATCAGGTACTTGACAGGCCCCGACTAAGGTTTTATCTTGTTGCATACAACAAGTCCCCGTTCGGCAAGGAGGAATGACACATGGCCACGCTTGTTCGCTGGGAGCCCTTCCGTGAGCTCGCAGCCCTGCAGAACGAGATGAGCCGCTACATGAACGGCCTCTTCGAGGGCAGCGGGCAGACGACGCAGAGCTGGGTCCCGACCGCCGACGTCTGGGAGACCGACGACGAGGTCGTGTACGCGTTCGACCTCCCCGGCATCCCCGAGGAGAAGGTCTCGGTCGAGCTCGACGACGGTGCGCTGACGATCAGCGCCGAGCGCGAGCGCGAGCACAAGGTCGAGGACGGCAGGTACTTCCGCTTCGAGCGGCGTTTCGGGACGTTCTCGCGCACGATCGGCCTGCCGCAGGGCATCGACGAGAGCGCCGTCTCGGCTCGCTACGAGCACGGTGTGCTCGAAGTCCACGTGCGCAAGCCCGAGCAGCCGAAGCCGCGCAAGATCGAGATCGGAGTCGCCGGCCACGAGACGATCGAGGGAAAGAGCGAGCGAAGCTGACGCTTCGCTCGCTGGGGTCGGGGGGAGAGATGCGGGCGTGGCCCGGGGGGGAGGGGTAAGTGGGGCCGGGGGTGCGGGGGGTGCCCC
>CAZRTE010000164.1:0-1861 GCA_964602945.1 uncultured Gaiellales bacterium | reverse complement strand
CCTCGACAGCCTCGCCGCCTACTGCCAGCGCATTAACGACTCAGGACACTAGACGACTGCGGGGAGCTCGATGCCGCTGACGTAGATCTTCTCGCCGCGGAAGAGGTGCCGCTCCGGGTCCCACGGGAACCAGATGAAGACCTTCCACTCGAGTCGCCCCGGCCGGGGCGACGAGTCGAGCCAGGGTGCGCTCTGCGTCGCCGTGACGTCCGCCTCCTCGCAGACCCCCTGCGGGCCGATCACGATGTCCGTCAGGTCGAACCGGATGTCCGGAAAGGCGGTGAGCAGCTCGGTGTAGAACCGGCGCGCGCCGTCGTGCCCCTCCCAGCGGTGGCCGCTCTGGACGAGCTCGTAGACGCAGTCCGGGGTCAGCGTCGAGATCAGGCCGTCGAGGTCGCGGGCGTCCTCCGCGATCGAGTGGCGCTTGTACAGCTCGCGCACCTCGCGGTAGAGCTCGGGCGTGACCTCCCGGCGGTAGACCTCGAGCACGGTCGGGTCCGGCATCGCGCCGATCCTACAATCGCGGCGTGGATCTCGACCTCGTCTTCCTCGGCACCGCCGCCTCGATGCCGACCGCGCAGCGGAGCCCGGCGGCGATCCTCGTCCGGCGCGGCGGCGAGCGGCTCCTGTTCGACTGCGGCGAGGGCACCCAGCGGCAGCTGCAGCGGTCGGTCGTGGGCCTCCCCGACCTGGAGGAGATCTTCCTCACCCATTTCCACGCCGATCACTTCCTCGGCCTGCCGGGGATGCTGAAGACGTTCGCGCTGCGTGGCCGGGACGAGACGCCGCTCACCGTCTACGGGCCGCACGGGCTCCGCAAGCTCTTCGGCCGGCTGCAGCCCTTCCTCGGCCGGCTGCCGTACCCGCTGACGACGGTCGAGCTGGAGGCGGGCGAGCGCGTGGAGCGGGGCGACCACGCGATCGAGGCGTTCGCGGTCGACCACGGCCCTGAGGCGCTCGGCTACGCCCTGCTCGAGCAGGAGCGGCCGGGCCGCTTCGACGTCGCCGCGGCCGACGCGCTCGGCGTCCCGGCAGGCCCGCAGCGCGGGCAGCTCCAGGCCGGGGAGGAGGTGACCCTCGCCGACGGCAGCGTCGTCACGCCGGCCGAGGTCCTCGGCGAGCCCCGACCGGGGCGGAGGATCGTGCTCACGGGCGACACGGCACCGGTGGCGACCGTCGTGGAGGTGGCCCACGGTGCGGATCTGCTCGTGCACGAGGCGAGCTTCCTCGCCGAGGAGTCGGAGCGGGCACGGGAGACGCTGCACTCGACCGCGGCGGGAGCGGCCGAGATCGCCCGGCTCGCCGGGGTGCGGCTGCTCGCGCTCACGCACGTCTCGCCCCGCTACTTCGGTCCCGAGCTGGCAGCGGAGGCGCAGGAGGTCTTCCCGGACACCGTCGTCCCCCGCGACTTCGACGTGATCGAGGTGCCGTTCGCCGAGCGCGGCGCGCCGCGGCTCGTGCCGGCCGGTGCGCGACCCCCGCGCGGTGAGGGGTATGCGCCACCGCCCGCAGCGCCTATGATCGGGCCGGAATGAGCGGCATGGTTCAGGTGGCGGTGGCGGGTGACGTCGCGGAGGCGGAGGAGCTGCAGGAGATCCTCCGCAACGCCGGCATCGAGTCGTCGGTCGAGCCCGCGCCCGAGGACGACGCGGTCAGCATCCTCGTCCCCGAGGCAGAGCTCGACGCGGCCCAGGATGCGATCGAGGCGCTGACCGAGCCGGACGACCTCATCGCCGAACCCTGAGGCGGGTCGAAGAGCTGCGCGCTTCGCCCCCGGGGTAAAGGAACAGCGCGCGCCCCAGAGCGCGGTCGCGGACGCGCGCCGGGCTGTATGTCTGGTGGGTGTGGCGATTAAGCCGGT
>CAZRTE010000163.1:0-1868 GCA_964602945.1 uncultured Gaiellales bacterium | reverse complement strand
CCACCAGCCACCAGCATCACGGCTGAACAACGTCATTGGTAACTACAGCTAGCGCCGCGCGGCGCGCGCGAGCACCTGGGCGAACCGGTTCTGCGTTCGCCGGGCGCTCGCCGTCCGGACCGGGTTGCCGTTCTCGACGATCGAGAAGACGTAGCGGTCGCCGACGAAGCCCGACAGGGCCGAGGAGTTGTCGGTCGTCCCCGTCTTCGCGCGGACGAGGTCGCGCGCGGGCCCCTTGCGCATCCGGTGCTCGAGCGTCCCCGACCGGCCGGCGACGGGCAGGGCGGCGACGACGTAGGGCTGCAGGTCGGGGTCGAGCCACATGCTGCGCAGGAGGATCGCGAGAGCACGAGGCGTCCAGCGGTCGAGGAGGGACAGGCCCGATCCGTCCACGAACCGGACGCCGTCGAGCGGCACGCCGCCTGCGGCGAGCAGCTGCCTCGCGACGCCGATCCCCGCAGGTGCCGATCCTCCACGCGCGTGCACCGCGCCGACCTCCTTCAGCAGCATCTCGGCGTAGAAGTTGTCGCTGTAGATGTCCATGTGGCGGATGAGGGCGCCGAGCGGCGGGGACTCGACGTACGCGAGTGGCACGGCGGTGTCGGGCGCCGTGCCGAGCACCGCGCGCTTCGACACCTTCACGCCGACACGGAAGAGGTCGCGCCGGAAGAGCCGCGTCGCGGCGAGCGCCGGGTACGCCGTCTCGCTCGAGCCGGTCCAGCCGCGGTCGACGATGAGGGCCGAGAGCGCCGGCGACTCGGTGAGGAAGAACGACGGCTTCCAGCCGCGGCCGCTCCGGCGATCGTCGAACCAGCTCTGGTCGCCGACGATCCGGCCGGCGACGCGCGTGATCCCGTCGGCGGCCACCTGCCGCGCCAGCGACATCAACTTCGCCGACGACAGCGACGGATCGCCGTACCCCTTCAGCACGAGGTCGCCCCGCCACGTCTTCCCGCTCAGGCTGCCGTCGCCGAGCACGTCCGTCTCGATCCGGAAGCTCGGTCCGAGCGCGGTCAGCGCCGCATACGTCGTGGCGAGCTTCTCGTTCGAGGCAGGGAGGAGGGCAAGGCGGGCGTGCCGGGCGTAGACGACGCGGCCCGTCTGCAGGTCGAGGACGATGGCGCCCGTCTTGCGGGGATCGACGTGCTTGGCGCGGAGAGCGTGTGCGAGCCGCCGCTGCAGGGAGGTCTGACCCGCCGCCGGCGCCGCCTGGACGAGCAGGAGCGAGGCGATCGCGGCGACTGCGGCTGCTGGACGAGACGGCACCGGGTTCCCATTCTTCAAGCCGGATCGGAAACGTCAAGCCGAATGGGCCGGTCCGCCCGCGAAGATGGGTCCGGTGGCCCATTCCCGCCGGTGCCTCGTACTCCCATAATCGTGTGGGTGGCGCTGGACGAGGAGATCTCGCGTCTTTTGAGGCTGCCCGCCGGCGGAGCGGGCGCGCCGAGCCTCGCCACCGTCGAGGAGAAGCTCACGGACGGCTACGCCGCGGCGCTCGTGCTCGAGGCGGAGCGGTCGCGCATCGAGCGGCGGGTGGGCGAGATCGCCCGAGCCGCCGGCGACCGTGCGAGCATGCGCGAGCTCGCGAGGCTCTCCGAGCGCCTCTCGAGCGCCGACGGGGAGCTCGCGAAGCTGCGCGCGCGGCTCCGCTCCCTCCAGGAGCTGGCTCGTTCGCTTCGCTCGAGCTAGCTCGTTCGGGCGAAGAGCTGCGCTCTTCGCCCGGGAGTGACGGAACTCCGCCGGCCGGAGAGCGCGGTCTCCGGCCGGCTCCGTGCTGAGGGCTTTGCCTGGGCTGCGTGGGTTCGAGCGCCGTGCCGGTGTCGCGTGGGGGCAGGCCGCCTGCGGCGGCGTGTCCGCCCGCGACAGCT
>CAZRTE010000162.1:0-1881 GCA_964602945.1 uncultured Gaiellales bacterium | reverse complement strand
CCGCGGCGGAGGCGGCGGGCGAGGCCGGCCTGGAGCTCGTCCTCCTCCACGTCGCCTACGCACGCGGCGGCATCGAGCGCTTCCGCCAGCCATCGGTCGCCGCCTATCTGGAGGAGCTCGAAGCGCTGCGGGCGGAGGGGGTCCGCGTGGGCATCGCCCCCCACTCCGTGCGTGCCTGCCCCCGCGACTGGCTCGAGGAGCTCGGGCGTTACGCGGCCGAGCACGAGCTGCCGCTGCACGTCCACGCCGACGAGCAGCCCCGCGAGATCGAGGAGTGCCTCGCGGAGCACGGCCTGCGGCCGATCGAGCTCCTCGACGCCTGCGGCTGCCTCGGCCCGCGCACGACGGTCATCCACGCCACGCACGCCGACGGGCACGAGCTCGACCTGCTCGCCGCCGCGGACGCGCGTGTCTGCGCCTGCCCGACGACAGAGGCGAATCTCGCCGACGGCTTCCTGCCGGTGGAGCGGCTACTGCACCGCGGCGTCCCGCTCTGCATCGGCTCCGACTCGAACGTGCGGATCGACCCGCTCGAGGAGCTGCGGGAGCTCGACGGGATCGCGCGGCGGCAATCCGGCCGCCGCAACGTCTTCTCCCCCGCCCACCTCCTCGAGATCGGCTCGGTGCAGGGTGCGGCTGCGCTCGGGCTCGAGGAGTGGTCCGAGGTGGCGGTCGACGTGACCGATCCACAGCTGGCGGGCGTGGAGGACTGGCGAGGCGCCCTCGTCGCCGGGAGCTCGTCGAACGTCCTCATCGCCTGACGGCGTCAGCACGCAGCGTTCGATCGGTCAGGGGCGCGCGGGCCTCCTCGGCGAGCGCCCGCGGGCTCGCGGCCCCTTCTCTTCCATCTGCAGCCTGTGCTCCCCCTCCTTGAACCCTGCGGCCACGAGGAGCTCGAGCAGCCGGCGGTGCTCGGCGGAGTGCGTGATGCCGGGTTGCCGCAGGGGAAGCGCCCGTTCAGCGTGGTCTCGCATGGACCCAGCATCGGCGGGCGCGGAGACCGTGCATCCGCCGAACGGCTAGCCCCCCCTAGCTCGATCAGCTGAACCGCCGCGCGATCCCGCCACCGGGCGGGCGAAGCCGAGCGACTCGCCCGCGTCGCCGCGATCGTTGAGCAGGCGACCGGGGAGCACGAAGCGCCGAGCACGGTCCCGCTTGCCTCGCTGGCCGGAGACGAGCGGCGGCTGCGCGGCGCCGCGGACTTGCGCGTGCGCGACCCGAGAGTCCTTTGCCGCGTCCGCACCGCGCTGCTCGGGGAGGCGCCTCGCTGCAATGTAAGGGTGGTGCTCACGGCGGCGCGTACCCCTGTTGGCATGTCAGACCGGGGGGAGGACGCGGGCTTAGGTCAGGATCTCGTGCGCGCGGCGGCGGATTATCTCAATGTGCGTGAGCATCTCCGAGATGCCTTCCTCGACATCTGCTCGAACCTGTTTCCAATCCGTGTCGGGATTCCTCGCGCCCTCCGAAAGGAGCGCGTCGAGAGGCTGCAGACTGCCAATGGCAAAGTTGAAAGCGGCATATGCCTCGCGGTCAAGCATGACTGCGGCGAGCGCCCGATCAAGAAAGTGCTTGTCGCTTTGGTAGCGCGCTCGCAGCTCTGGGGGCGGAACGCGCCCACGGGAGAAATACTCAATCCCTACCTGCAGGTCGGCGATCTTCCGAATGATCTGGTCGATCGCAGCGACGTACCCGGCCTTCAGTTCGTCGTAGACGCGCATTTGGCGCTGGTGCCTCGCCTGAATCCATGCCACGAGAAGGGCCGCGAGCGGCGAGACAACGGCAGCGGCGAAGGCAACATCGAGCGCCGACATGGCGCAGACGACTGTAGGGGGAGCACCGGTCGGAGCACCGGTCGGAGCCTCGGTCAGGAGCCGCGAGCCT
>CAZRTE010000161.1:0-1938 GCA_964602945.1 uncultured Gaiellales bacterium | reverse complement strand
TCCTCGCACGAGCTGGACGAGGTGCAGCGGCTGGCCGACCGCGTGGCGATCATCAGGTCCGGACGCCTGGTCGCAAGCGATACCGTCGAGACGCTCCGGCAGAGCACGCCGCTGCGCGTGGAGGCGCGCTTCCGCCGGCCGGTCGACGTAGGGCTGTTCGAGCATCTGGAGGGCGTGAGCGTGACCTCCCACGACGGCGACCGGATCGCCCTGCAGGCGGCGGGACCGCTGGCGCCGGTCCTGCGCGCGATCGCCGAGCACGATCCCGTGGACGTCCTCTCCCGTCGCGCCGACCTGGACGAGCTCTTCCTCGAGCTCTACCGCGAGCCGGTACCGGAGATGGACCGTGCGGACTGAGATCGCCCGCCTCGACGTCCGGCTGCGCCGGCGGAGCGTGATCGGCTACTCGCTCGGGATGGCGCTGTACACGCTCGTGGTGGTCGCGCTGTATCCGTCCTTCGAGAGCTCGAACTCGCTCGACAAGCTGATCGAGAACGACCCCACGATCTCGGCGCTGTTCGGCATCACCGGTCCGCTCTCGACCTCGGGCGGCTGGCTCAACGGCAACATCTACGCGAACTTCCTGCCGCTGCTGATGCTGATCCTGACGCTCGGCTACGGCGCGGCCTCGCTCGCCGGGCAGGACGAGGACGGAACCCTCGGGCTCATGGCGGCCCTCCCGGTGCGCAGAGCGACGATCGTGCTGGAGAAGATCGCCGCGATGGTGCTGCAGGCCGCCGTCCTCGCCGCCGCGGTGGCCGTCTGCGTGGTGGTCGGGCGGGCGTTCGACCTCACCGTCACGCTCGGAGACATCGTGGCGATCTCCGCGACGACGCTCCTGCTCGGGCTCGACTTCGGGCTCGTGGCGATGGCCGTCGGCGCCCGCACCGGCAGCCGGGCGGCCGCGCTGGGCACGGGGACGGCCCTCGCCGCGGCCTCCTACCTGCTCGGGTCGCTCGCCGCGGTCGTCTCCTGGCTCCACCCCGCCCGCTACGCCTCGCTCTTCTACTGGTCCGTGGCGAACGACCAGATCACCCGCGGCGTCGGCCTCGCCGAGTACGCCGTGCTCGTCGGCGTCGCGCTGGCCGCCGCCCTTGCCGCCCTGAGCGCCTTCGAGCGGCTCGATCTCCACTAGAGGCTGCGGCGAGCGAGTGGGCCGGGGAGGGATCGAACCTCCGACCTTGGGATTAAAAGTCCCCTGCTCTACCGACTGAGCTACCGGCCCGCTGTTTGCCCGATGCGCCTGGACGCCTGCGGCGTCCGGGGCGAGCGTAGCGCCGCACCATAGGATCTGCCTCGTGGCCCCGTACCCGTACGAGAGCGAGTTTCCGTCCCTCGACATCGACCGGCCCGAGGCGGGGATCCTCCGCCTCACGCTCAGCGCGCCCGGCCGGCTCAACGCGGTCAGCGAGGCGCAGCACGGCGAGCTCGCGCGCGTCTGGCAGGCGATCGGGCGCGACGAGGAGACGAGGGCCGTGCTCGTGCGCGGTGCGGACGGTGTCTTCAGCGCGGGCGGCGACTTCGATCTCGTGCTCGCGGTCGCCGAGGATGCCGAGACGCGCCGCCGCGTCTTCCACGAGGCGCGCGACCTCGTCTACAACCTGCTCGCGTGCCCGACGCCGATCGTCTCGGCGATCACCGGCCCGGCCGTCGGAGCGGGCCTCGTCGTCGGCTTGCTCGCCGACGTCTCGCTCGCCTCGCCGCAGGCGCGCATCGTCGACGGTCACACGAGGCTGGGCGTCGCCGCCGGCGACCACGCGGCGATCGTCTGGCCGCTCCTGTGCGGGATGGCGAAGGCGAAGTACCACCTGCTCCTGTGCGAGGAGCTCGACGGCGCCGAGGCGGAGCGGATCGGGCTCGTCTCGCTCTGCGTGCCGGAGGAGGAGCTCGAGGAGCGCGCGCTCGAGGTGGCGCGCCGCCTCGCCGCCGGCTCGCGTG
>CAZRTE010000160.1:0-2057 GCA_964602945.1 uncultured Gaiellales bacterium | reverse complement strand
GAGACAAACAGTACGGAGCGCGCCCGAGACCGCGCTCTCGGGCGCGCGCAGTTCCTTCACTCCCCGGGCGAAGCGCGAAGCGCTTCGCCCGGTCTGCGCCCGCTAACCGAAGCCGTAGGTGCCGGGGAAGCGCTCGGCGAGGAGCCTGACCAGGAGCGCGGCCGGTAGGCCGACGACGTTGAGGTAGTCGCCCTCGATCCGTTCCACGAGCCCGGCACCGAGTCCCTGGATGGCGTACGCCCCCGCCCGCCCCTCCCATTCGCGCGACGCCACGTACCGCGCGAGGTCGCGCGGCGTGAGGCGGCGGAAGGTGACGAGCGTCGTCTCGCTGTGCACCTCCTCCCAGGCCGGCGTGAGCAGGGCGAGCCCGGAGACGACCTCGTGCGTCCGGCCGGCCAGGCTCTCGAGCATCTCCTCCGCCTCCTCGGGGCCCGCCGCCTTGCCGAAGACGCGGCCCTCGCAGACCACCTCCGTGTCGCAGCCGAGCACCGGCCGTCCACCCGTCTCCCCGAGCACCGACCGCGCCTTCCCGAGCGCATGCGCGACGGGATCCTCCTCCGTCTCGTCGTAGCGGGGCGGGACGACGTCGAACGGGATCCGGAGCTGCTCGAGGATCTGCCGGCGCCGCGGCGACGTCGAGGCGAGGACTAGCGGGGCGGCAGGCGGGCCAGCCATATCTCTTCCGCCGGCCACTGCCGTGCCCACTCGACCGGAACGTCCCCGTAGTACTCGTGTCTCTGCGCGCCTTCGGGGACCTGCAGCTCGACGAGCCGCTCCACGACGAAGCCGGCGCGGACGAGGACCTCGATCCATCCGCCGTGCGTGAGCTGGTACTCGACCCCGTCGTCCTCGCCCCACTGCACGCGACCGAGTCCGAAGTACGGCCGCTGCAGCGTCCTCGTGATCTCGCCCTCCTCCGGATAGCAGAGGTCGGTGAAGAAGGACGAGTGGAGGAAGACGAGACGCCCGGAGGGCCGCAGCAGCCGCGCCGCCTCGGGGATCCAGCGGCGGGGATCGGCCCAGGTGGCGGCGCCGTGCTCGGAGAGGACGAGGTCGAAGGATCCACTCGGCAGCGGCACGTCCTCTCCCGGCGCCTCGACGAGCGGGAACTCGAGGCCGGTCTCGACCATCACGCGGCGCGCCGTCTCGAGCTGCGCGGGCGTGGGATCGACCCCGACGACGCGTGCGCCCCGCTTCGCGAGCCACGCGGAGAAGTACGCCGTCCCACAGCCGAGCTCGACGACGTCGAGACCGGCGACGTCGCCCAGGATGCCGAGATCCGTCTCGGGGATCTGGAACATGCCCCAGACGATCTCTTCGCGCGCCCACTCCCGCGCCGCGGCCCCATCGAGGTATTCGGCGTTCCGCTGAGTCCAGGCGGCGACGTTCGCGTCGAGGTCAGTCACCGAACCAGAGCGCGATCTCGCGGGCGGCCGACTCGGGCGAGTCGGAGCCGTGCACGAGGTTGTCCGGCATCGAGACCGCGAGGTCGCCGCGGATCGTGCCCGGCGCGGCCTGGGCGGGATCGGTGGCGCCGATCGTCGCCCGCAGCGTCGCGATCGCACCCTCGCCCTCGACGACGAGCGCCCAGGTCGGGCCGGAGCTGATGAAGTCGACGAGGTCGCCGAAGAAGGGCTTCTCGCGGTGCTCCGCGTAGTGCTCCTCCCCGAGCGCGCGGGTCGCCGTGACGAGCTTCGCCTCCCGGATCTCGAAGCCGCGCGCCTCGATCCGGCCGAGGATCTCGGCGACGAGCCGCCGCCGCACGGCGTCCGGCTTGATCAGGATGAGGCTCCGCTCCACCGCCATGGGCGCAGCCTAGCGAGCGAGTGCTACGCACTCGCTCGCTGAGTGACGGAACGAGGGCCGGGGAGAGCGCGGTCTCCCCGGCCCTCGTGCAGTAAGGGCTTGCCTGGGCCGGGATGGGTTCACGCTGCGCCGGTGTCGCGTGGGGGCAGGCCGCCTGCGGCGGCGTGTCCGCCCGCGACAGCTTCGGCGGCGTCGTAACCGGTGGGTTACGCCGCCACCCGGCGCCGACGAGGGGTCGAACGCTTCAACCA
>CAZRTE010000159.1:0-2087 GCA_964602945.1 uncultured Gaiellales bacterium | reverse complement strand
AGCGGCGCCGCGCCCGACCTCACGCATCAGGAGATTCATGGCCGCCAAGAGCAACGGTACGAATGCGGGAAGGATCGTCGAGATCAAGGGGGTTGTCCTCGATGCCGTCTTCCCCGGCAAGCTGCCCGAGATCTACCACGCCCTCAGCATCGAGGTGCCCGAGGACGGCGGCAGCCGGGAGCTGATCGCGGAGGTGCAGCAGCATCTCGGCGACGACCGCGTCCGCGCGGTCGCCATGGACTCGACCGACGGCCTCGCCCGCGGCGTCGAGGCGGTCGACACCGGGCAGCCGATCTCGGTTCCCGTGGGAGACGAGACCCTCGGCCGGCTCTGGAACGTGATCGGAGACCCGGTCGACGGCAAGGAGCCCGGGAAGGGCGAGCGCTGGCCGATCCACCGCGACCCGCCGGCGTTCGGCGACCTGTCGCCGACGGTGGAGATCTTCGAGACCGGGATCAAGGTCATCGACCTGATCGCCCCGTACGTGCGCGGCGGCAAGGTCGGCCTCTTCGGCGGCGCCGGCGTCGGCAAGACGGTGCTCATCCAGGAGCTCATCCACAACGTCGCGCTGCAGCACGGCGGCGTCTCGGTCTTCTGCGGCGTCGGCGAGCGGACGCGCGAGGGCAACGACCTCATGCTCGAGATGCAGGAGTCGGGCGTGATGGACAAGGTGGCGATGGTGTACGGCCAGATGAACGAGCCGCCGGGTGCCCGCCTGCGCGTCGGCCTCTCCGGCCTGACGATGGCGGAGTACTTCCGCGACCAGGGCCAGGACGTCCTGCTGTTCATCGACAACATCTTCCGCTTCGTCCAGGCGGGCTCCGAGGTCTCGGCGCTGCTCGGCCGCATGCCGAGCGCCGTCGGCTACCAGCCGACCCTCGCGACCGAGATGGGGCAGCTGCAGGAGCGGATCACCTCGACGCGCACCGGCTCGGTGACCTCGGTGCAGGCGATCTACGTCCCCGCCGACGACCTCACCGACCCGGCGCCGGCGAACACGTTCGCGCACCTCGACTCGACGACCGTGCTCGACCGGAGCATCGTCGAGAAGGGGATCTACCCGGCGGTCGACCCGCTGCGCTCCACGTCGCGCGCGCTCCAGCCGGGGATCGTCTCCGACGAGCACTACCGGACGACGACCCGCGTGCAGGAGGTGCTGCAGCGCTACCGCGACCTGCAGGACATCATCGCGATCCTCGGCATCGACGAGCTCTCCGACGAGGACAAGCTCGTCGTCTCGCGGGCGCGCAAGATCGAGCGCTACCTGTCGCAGCCGAACTTCGTCGCCGAGCAGTTCACCGGCACGCCGGGCGAGTACGTGAAGCTCGAGGACACGATCCGCGGCTTCACCGAGATCCTCGACGGCAAGCACGACGACCTGCCGGAGCAGGCCTTCTACATGGTCGGCGCGATCGAGCAGGCGGTGGAGCGGGCGAAGAAGCTCGCCGGCGAGGAGCCGGACCAGCCCGACGCCGCCGCCGCGTAGGACAGAGACGTGGCCGACCATCCGCTCTTCCCGGTCTCGGTCGTCACCCCGGAGGGGCCGGCGTTCGAAGGCGACGCCGAGATGCTGATCGTTCCCGGCGCGGCCGGCGAGATCGGCGTCCTCGCCCGGCACGCACCCCTCGTCGCGATGCTCCGCGCCGGCTCGACGCGCGTGCACGTCGGCGACGGCGAGGTGCAGGAGTTCGCGACGGGCCCCGGCTTCTTCCAGGTGCTCGAGAACAGGGCGATCGCCCTCGTCGACGATGCAGTCGCGGCGGGCGACATCGACGAGGAGCGGGCACGGCGCCAGCTCGAGGAGGCGCAGGAGGAGCTCAGCCGCGTCGAGGCGGGCGAGTCGACGGCCGACCGCTGGCAGCTCGAGCAGCGGATCCGCCACGCCGAGAACCAGCTCGAGGTCGGCGGCACCAGGTAAGCGCTGTGCGGCCTGGACCAGGACCGCTTCGCCGGCCTTGGTCCCGGCCCTTTGCACCCGAGGCGGTTCAAGCGTTCGTACCGGGTCCAGCGTCCTGGCGGGGGCGTAACGGTGGGTTACGCCGCCGCGCACCAGCGGACGGGCGCGCGTAGCCCGCCCGTCCGCGACG
>CAZRTE010000158.1:0-2105 GCA_964602945.1 uncultured Gaiellales bacterium | reverse complement strand
CCCGGCCTGCCGTCCGCTCTCGTAGAACTCCTCGAGCTCGTAGGCGACCATGGGGTTGTCGAGGGCACCGCGTCGAGGGGTTCGCTTGTGCGCCCGGTACCGCTCGAGCATCTGATCGCGGAGCTGGGGATCGGGCGCGACCCAGTCCGGGGTCACCTGCGCGAAGCGCCACCGCTCCTGGCGGGAGACGAATCCTGGAGCAGTCCGGTCGAGAATGCTCCTCGCTCCGTCGCCGAGCATCGGCCGGAGTCCGTAGGTCCAGAGGAGATTGCGGGCGATAGCGCCTTTCGAGTACGGGTACGAGCGCTGCATCGACGCCCAGAGCCGGTAGACGGTGGCGAGGTCGAGCCTCTTGAGCGCAATCCTCGAGTTGTGGACCCCCGCTTCGAGCCACTCGTCGCCGCCGTTTCCCGTGAGGATCGCCTCGCACCCGTGCTCCACCGCATACCGGGCCAGGAACGCATAGGCGGGGTTCCAGAGGTTCATCATCGGGGCGGAACGGGACGCGCTCAGCTCGAGCGCGTCCGCCAGGAGCCCATTCGGGCTGACGGCGTCGGCGACGGTGACGATCTTCTGCTCGAGCCCCAGGCTCTTGGCGACTGCTCGCTGCGTGGGCTCTTCGTTCGCGTCGGGATGCTCGAAGACCAGCGAGAGGGCGAGAGGCGACCCGGCGTCCTGGTCGCGGAGCTGTTCCTGGGCCAGTGCGGCGATGCTGACCGAGTCGAGCCCGCCGCTCAGGTAGACCGCGGCCGGGCCGCCCGGCAGACAGCGATGCACGGCCTGGTCGAGCAGCTCGAGGAAGCCGCCGGCCTCCTCTTCCGAGAGGTAGTCGATCGGCCGACCGGGAGGGATGGGATCCCAGTACCTGGACACGGTGCGGTTTCCGTCCCGGACTCGCAGGAGATAGCCGCCCGCGAGGCGCCGCACGTTCTCGAAGTAGGTCGACTCGAGCTTCGGCCAGCGGTGGCACAGGTGGTCGGCCATCGCGACTCTGTCGACCGTGGCGGCGACCCGCGGATGCTGCGCGAGCGCCTCGGGCGACGCCGACAGGAAGAGATCCCCGGCGTCCTCCGCGTAGAAGAAAGGGTGCATCCCGTGGGGATCGCGGGCGCAGAGCAGGAGGTCCTTGCCGCGGTCCCACACGATCAGCGCGAAGAGTCCCTTGACCCGCTCGAGCAGTCCTTCGCCCCAGCGCAGATACGCGTCGAGGACGAGCGACGCGTCGTCGGACGCGGCCGGGAGGGAGAAGTCGCGGAGCCAGTCGGGGCGCGTGTGGAGGAGTCCGTCGAAGAGAACCGTGACGTCGCCCTGGCGCGCGATGGTGTGCGGCGAGCCGGGGTCCGAGCTCACCTCGAACCTCTCCGTGCCCTCCTTCAGGAACGTCGCGAGCCAGGTGCGCGCGTGTCCTTCGGCGGGGGGAGGATTCACTCCGCGAGGACGAACCGCTCCGACATGAGCTGTCCGAGCAGGTCGTCGATCTCGCGGGCCAACTCCTCCCGGTCGACGTCGAACTCCAGCGCCAGTCGCTCTTCGAGCTCCGCCCGGGTCGAGCCCTCGCCGAGCGCGTCCCACAGGAATGCAGCGGTCCGGTTCAACTCGAAGATGCGGTTGGTCTCCAGGTGCACGAGCACGATCTGGTCGTCGGCCCGCTTCGCGAGCACGTTGGGGTCAGGGCGAATCCGCGAGTCCGCTGGACCAGCCATCTCCTTGTCTCCCGGGTCGGTCATGTCACGATTGACGAAGCAGCTGCTCCAGCGTCGTGCTGGTCGAACGAGCCGTCGCAGTATACGCTCCGCCAGATCCGGGTTCCGAGGCGGCCATCTGCCCTCCCCGACCGGTGAGCCCGTCCGGCGCGGTGTCGAGCTACAGCGGGAGGGGCCGGGGTTCGAGTCCTCGCGTCGGCGCTGAGGAACATGTCGGAAACGGCGGCTTCTCGGCGGCCGGGCTTCGCGTCGGTGGGATCCCCGATGCAGCTCGCGGCGGGTCGGCGTAGACAGTGGGCAGAGGGGTGATGTCGGTGAACGCTTCGCCACTCCGATGCGTGCGTGCCGGACTTCTGCCGGCCTGTCTTCTCCTGTTCTGCGCCGGTGGCGGGGCGGCCGCGG
>CAZRTE010000157.1:0-2142 GCA_964602945.1 uncultured Gaiellales bacterium | reverse complement strand
TCGCTGCATCCCGCCGTCGAGCGCGTAGGTGAGTCCGCTCGCGAAGTCGATCAGCCGCTTCGAGAGATCCTGGTCGGCCGACTGGAGGTTGAGGATCACCGGCACGCCGTCCTTGAAGCGGTCGGCGACCTGCTGCGCGTCGTTGAAGCTGCGCGGCAGGACGAGGTGGACGTGCGAGGTGCCCGGCCCCCGCACCGCCTCGAGGTTGCGCACGCGGCGCGACGAGCTCTCGCCGCGCGGCCGCAGGACGCTCGTCCGCTGTGGGTCGGCCTCGGGCTCCGGATCCGTCCAGTCGTCGTCGTAGCTGCGGCGGGAGCGCCGCGCCGGCAGGTGACGCACGTTCGGCCGGTCGTACATCTCGGCCAGATCGTCGTCGGTGAGATAGCCGTCCTCGTCCCAGTCTTCCTCGTCGGCGATGCCGAAGTAGACGAGCGTGCGGGCCCAGACGTCGGAGAGACCCATGGCGCCGCCGATGTTAGCGCCGCCACAGGATTGACCCGAGCCGCACGAACGTCGCTCCCTCCTCGACGGCGACCCGGTAGTCCTGGCTCGTCCCCATCGAGAGCTCGCGGAGCCCGTGCTGCTCGGCGAGCTCGCGCAGCCGGCGGAAGTACGGCCGCGAGTCCTCGGGGTCGCCGGTGGCGGGCGGCATCGTCATCAGCCCGCGGACATCCGGGTAGAGCTCGAGCAGGGCGGACACCTCCTCCGGCGCCACTCCCGACTTCGTCGCCTCGCCGGAGAGGTTCACCTCGACGAGGGCCCGGATCGTGAGCTTTCGCGCCGCGGACTCCGAGGAGAGCGAATGGCACAGCTCGCAGAGCTCGCTCACGAGCGGCGCCTTGCGGCTCTGCAGGTGACCGATGAAGTGCCAGCGGAACGCGTCCCCGAACGCGGCGTGCTTGGCGGAGAGGTCCTGCGCCCGGTTCTCCCCCACCACCTCGATCCCCGCTGCGGCGAGCGCGCCCATCTCGTCGACCGAGACGTACTTCGTCGCCGCGACGACCGTGACGCCGGGCCCGACCTCCTCCCGGATCTGCTCGTACCGCTCCCGGATCTCCTCAGGCGACATAGGCCACCACCCCCTGCCGGCCGGTGCGGCCGGCGTCGCGCCGGTGCGAGAAGAACGTCTCCGGCTCGCAGGCCGTGCAGCGGTCGTAACGGTGCACGTCCTCCACGCCCGCCGCACGGAGCGCCCGCTCGGCGCTCGTCCACAGATCGAGACGGCCGGAGCGGACGACGTCCTCGCCGAAGCGCTCGCGGAACGGCCGGGCGACCTCCTCCCCCACCTCGTAGCAGCAGGGCCCGATCCCCGGTCCGATCGCCGCCGCGACCGGTCCTTCGCCGAGCGCCCGCCTCCCGGCCGCCGCGATGCCGGCGAGGAGGCCCCGCCAGCCGGCATGGAGGACGGCCACGGCGGGCCGGCTCCCGTCCGCGCGGACGAGCGCGATCGGCAGGCAGTCGGCGGACAGCGCGAGGATCGGGACGTTCGGCGCGTCCGTCCACAGCCCGTCCGCAGGCTCGCCGCGCAGGCCGGCGGCGGCGCGAAGCACGCGGTCGGAGTGCACCTGGACGTTGAGCGCGAGCCGCTCGACGTCGGCACCGACCGCCTCGCAGACGAGGCGCTGGTTCTCGTCCACCCGCTCGACGTCGTCGCCGCTCTTGCGGCCGAGGTTGAGCGAGGCGTACGGCCCTTCGCTCACGCCTCCGGCGCGCGTCGTGAACGCGATCTCGTAGCCGTCGACGGCCCAGCGGATCAGAGCAGCTCCTTCGCCCGCTCGAGCAGTGTCGAGCGGGTGTTGAGACCCGGGTCGTCGACGACGGCCGCGAGCAGCTCCGCGAGCGTCCGGCCGAGCCCCGGACCGGCGTCGTAGCCGAGCCCGATCAGGTCGTCCCCGTTCACGGCGAGGTCGCCGAGGCGGTGCGGGCTCGACAGCTCCCGCTCGAGCGCCGTCCGCAGCTCCTCGACGGGCGCCGCATCCTTGCCCTTCGCGCGCAGGTCGGCCCGGCGGTGCGCGACGAGGTCGAAGGCGAGCTCGTCCCCGTGCCGGGCCAGGAAGCGGCGCACATCGCGCGGTGTCCCCGGCAGGTCCTCCACCCGGAAGGGATGCTCGCGGACGATCGCCACGACGCGCCTCACGAGCC
>CAZRTE010000156.1:0-2181 GCA_964602945.1 uncultured Gaiellales bacterium | reverse complement strand
TCGTCTACTGCCACACGCCCGCGCGCTGGCTGTACGTGACCGAGGACTACGTCGCCGGCCACGGCGCCGCGGTCCGGGCGATCGCGGCGACGGGCAGAGCTCCGTTGCGCCGCTGGGACAGGCGGGCGGCAGCGAGCGCCTCCGTCTACGTCGCCAACTCGGCCGTCGTACGTGAGCGGATCGCACGCGTGTACGGTCGCCAGGCGAAGGTCGTCCACCCACCGGCGACGCTCGACCCCGACGGCCCGCAGGAGCCGGTGCCCGTGGAGGAGCCGTTCCTCCTCACCGTGGCACGGCCGCGCGGCTACAAGAACCTCGCAGTGGTCCAGGAGGCGGCCGCAGCCGCCGGCGCCCGCCTCTTCGCCGCCGAGGGCGGGCTCACCGATGCTGAGCTGCGCTGGCTCTACGCGCACTGTCGCGGCCTCGTCGCGGCCGCCCACGAGGACTTCGGCCTCACCCCCGTCGAGGCCATGAGCTTCGGCAAGCCGGTGCTCGCCCTGCGGGCCGGCGGCTACCTGGAGTCCGTGGCCGAGGGGGCCACCGGCTCCTTCTTCGACCGCCTCGACACAGGGACGCTCGCCGATGCGATGCGGGCGTTCGACGAAAGCGCGTTCGATCCGCACGGAATCGCCTCCCACGCGGCCCGGTTCTCGCTCGAGACGTTCAGCTCGAGGATGCGCAAGATCGTGGCCGCCGCGTGAGCTCCGCTCCGAGGTCACACGCTCGGGCCAGGAGCTCCGGCAGCCGCCCGCCCCGGCGAAGGACAGGCAGGGCGAACGGCCTCGTCCCCGCGGTCGTGGACGCCGTCGGTCCGAACTCGGCGCGGGCCTCCTCGCGCCGCCCTCGCGGCGAGGTGGGCAGTGCCCGCAGTGCAGGCGGCGCGTCCACGAGTTCCCTGTAGAGCGCCGCCTGCCGCTCGCCGACGCGCGCCCAGGTCCTCCCGGCGGCCAGTTCGATTCCCGCGCCGCGACGCCGCTCGAAGTCGTCCGGATCCATGACGAGCGCACGCACGCCGCGTGCAAGGGCCTCGACGTCGCCGGCCGGGACGAGCACGGCGGCCTCGCCGGCGACCTCGCCGATCGAGCCGGCGTCGTACCCGGCGACGACCGCGCCGCTCGCCTGCGCCTCGACGATCACGCGCCCGAACTGCTCCGTCCACGTCGCGGTCGGCCGGCTCGGCACGAGCAGGACGTGCGCCGAGCGGTAGACGTCCGCGAGCTCCTCTCCGCGGAGTGTGCCCCTGAGCTCCACGCGGTCGGCGACGCCGAGCGACTCCGCCAGCGTGCGGGCACGGCCTGCCGCAGGGCCTTCGCCGCAGACGAGAAACCTCGCCGGCCGGTCCACCGCGAGACTCGCCAGCACCCGCACCGCGTCGGCGATCCCCTTCTCCGGCACGAGGCGGCCGACGAAGGCGAGCACGAGCTCCTCGGCGGCGGACGTCTGCGTCCCGGGCCGAAGGAGCCCGTCGTCGTAGCCGAGCGGGAGCACCTCGATCCGTCCCGCGAAGCCCTTGCCGCGCGCGACGCTCGCCGCCTGGCGGCTGCACGGGTAGAGGGCCGCGACGCGGCGATGTGCAGACCGCTCCCACTGGTGGAACGGCGGCGGCAGGCGCTTGTCGACGTTCTGCGCCGTGTACATCACGACGGGCAGCTCCGGAGGAGCCGCGCGCAGCCACTGCCGGGCGGCAGCGCTGAACGGCTCCTCGTGCAGGTCGAGCAGGTCGGGGCCGACGTCCGCGATGACACGCGCGAACGCCTCCGCGTCGCGGTAGCGGTGCCGGTTCACGTCCCCGGTGCGGTCGACACCGAGCTCGACGATCTCGAAGGTCTCGGACGAGAGAACATCCTCGCCACCGGGCCAGTCCTGCGGCACGACGAGCGTGACCTCCATCCCCGCCTCGACGAGCGCCCGCTCCCGAGCGCGGTGGGCCGGATCCCGGCCGGCGTGGTACACGCGGAGCACACGAAGCGGCGATGGCATGGCGAAGCGAGGATACGGTGCCCGTACTAGCGTGCGCGCATGCGGATCGTGCTCTTCCCCAGCGCGTACGCCCCCGCGGTCGGCGGCGTCGAGGAGCTGACGGCCCGCCTCGCGCGGCGGCTGGTCGAGTCGGGCGACGAGGTGGAAATCTGGACGATCCGTCATCCCGCCGAGCTCGCGCCCCGGGAGGAGATCGACGGA
>CAZRTE010000155.1:0-2285 GCA_964602945.1 uncultured Gaiellales bacterium | reverse complement strand
CATCGCGAACGGCTGCCAGGCGAGCCCGGCGGCGTCCGCCGGGATGCGGTAGCGGCCGTCTACAGCGTCCAGGGCGAGACGGGGCATCGAGAACACGACGTCGTGGCCTCGCGCTCGCAAGGCCTGGCCGAGTCCCCAGGCACGGAGGCCGGAGCCGACAGTCGGGAGCCCTTCAAGCGGGAGAAGATCCGGGCTGAAGACGAGGACACGCCTCGGCTTCCCGCTCTCGATGCTGGAGTCGCGATTCACCGCGCTCCGCTGCTCAGAGCGTTCGCCATAGCCTCTGAGTGTGGACACGCCGTGTCTTCTCGGCGACGAGCCGGAGGCCGCCTTCGCGGTACGCCTCGAACGTGTACGTGAAAAGCCGATCAAGCCTCGAAGTCGGCGACCTCAGCTCGAGATCGCCGCGGATGCTGGCGCCGCGGATGAACTCGTCGAACCGTTCGAGCGCGCCATCGACCGTGGCGCACTCGGCAGTGTCTGGAGTCGTGAGTGGCAGGATGGCGACGCGTTGCTCGACCTCCTCGTCGGTCCAGCCCGCGTCTCTAAGCCGTGTCCGCGCGTGACGCATCGAAGCCTCATCGGCCGAAGTGCAGAAGTCGGCACACCGGAGCACCGTGAGTTCGTCCGGCCGCTCGTCGACACCTTGCCCTGAGACCTCATTGCCGCCCGAGCCGAATCCCTCGAGATCGACGATCACCGGCACGCGCGAGAAGGCATCCTGATGTAGGTCACCGACTGCCCCCTTGCAGAGCACTACGACGTCGGCTCCGGCCTCGCGAACTACCGTCGAGGTCGTTCTGATTCGCTGTCTTGTCGTCGCCGCCGCCTGCTGCGCGTCTTCTGTCGGCGGCATCCTGACGAGCGATGCTTCATGGCCGCGGGCCTCGAGCGCGTCGCGGATCAGTCTGGCCCTGTCGCCGGCTGTGTCCGCGCCGGCGTGCGAAACGACGAGCACTTTCCTGGGGGCAGCGCGGAAAAGCTCGTCGACGCCGAAGGACGAGGCGATGCGCTGTCGCGTATGAGACGTGGCGGCCGGGAGCGGAGGAAACCAGGGCCGGAAGAGATGGGAGAGATCCTCATCGCTGCGCATTCGCCGTCGCTGTACCTCAGCGCGCTTCTCCCGAAGCGCGGGGAGCCAGTCGACGAAGTCGTGAATCGCGAGAAGCCGGGTGATGTCGTCCTTCTCGAGCGGGACCTGCTTCGCGTCGAGAGGGCGCGAGTCGGCCAACTGAAATGCCGACCGCTCAACTGCCCCGCGAGTGATTGCGCGCTCGCTGATCCCTGCGATCGCCATCAGGAGCGCGGAGGTCAGCATTCGCAACATGTGCTCGTCGGAGTAGTTCTTGAACAAGGTCGCCAACGCGTTGCGCTCGTAGAGCAACGTCCGCCGGTAGTTCGAGAACCCGCTCATCGTTCCGTGGTGCCGGTGACGCACGACCGCACGGGGAGCGAAGACCACGTCCCAGCCGCAGAGCCATAGCCGCCAGCCGAAATCGACGTCCTCGAAGTAGATGAAGTAGTCCTCGTCGAAGCCACCGAGGTCGAGAAAGACATCGCGCTTCACGATCATGGCGCCACCACACGCGAAGGGCGTCGGCACGACGTCGCCATACGCCTTCTCGTCGAACGGCTCGCCGAACCCGACTTGCTCCGCGTGTCCTGCAAAATTGAGGACGCCGCCGCAGAAGTCGAACGCACTTCCGTCCCAGTTGAGGATCTTGGCGGCCGCGCTCGCGACACCGGGCCGAGACCGCACGGCCTCGACAAGGCCGGAGACGAAGCCCGGCTCGACCGCCATGTCGTTGTTCAGGAAGACGACGTACTCGCCTCTCACGGCGCGCGCGGCGAGGTTGTTGCCCCCGGCGAAGCCGCGATTCACGTCGCTCTCGATCACCCGTACGTCCGGAAACTGACGCCGTACGAACTCACATGAGCCGTCGGTGGACGCGTTGTCGACGAGCACGAGCTCCAAGCTGTCACGCGGATAGTCGATCGCCTTCAACGACTCGAGGCATGGGGCGAGGTGTTGCCTCCCGTTGTAGTTGAGGACGACGACGGAGACGTTGGGCTGGGCCATTACTGGATCACCAGCGCAAGTTCCTGCACTCTGTGGCCGCGGCCGCGAACGGCGTACTGCTCGACTATCTCGTCCGGAGAGCCAACCCCCATCAGGTGCCCGTGCTCGATCAACGCCGCGCGGTCACAGGACCTCCTGACGGCTGAAAGGTCGTGGCTGACGAAGACGATCGTCTTCCCTTCCGCGCGAAACTGGTCGAACGTCT
>CAZRTE010000154.1:0-2449 GCA_964602945.1 uncultured Gaiellales bacterium | reverse complement strand
TTGATGCGCCCGGCAGGAATCGAACCTGCGACCTCGCGCTCCGGAGGCGCGCGCTCTATCCCCTGAGCTACGGGCGCGGGGGAGAAGCGCCAGTGTAGCCTGGCCTCTCGTGGAGGTCTCCGCCCGGATCGTCACGCTCGAGCTCGCGGAGACCTTCGTCATCTCGCGCAGCGCGCACGACACCGAGGACGTCCTCGTCGTCGAGGTGCGCCACTCCGGCGTCTCCGGTTTCGGTGAGGCGGCGGCGATCGACCGCTACGAGGAGTCCGCGGAGTCCGCCCGCGCCTACGTCTCCGAGCATGCGGGCGCGCTCGGAGACGATCCGTTCGCGCTCGAGGAGATCATGGAGCGCCTGCCGCCGCGCGAGCTCGCCGCGCGCGCCGCGCTCGACGCCGCGCTGCACGACCTCCAGGGCAAGCTGCTCGGCCAGCCGGTCTGGCGGCTGCTCGGGCTGCGCCGCGCCGGGCCGCCGACGAGCTGGACGGTCTGGCTCGGCGATCCGGACGACATGGCGCGGCGGGCGGAGAAGGCGCTCGAGCGCTTCCACCGGCTCAAGCTCAAGCTCGGCGGCCGCGACGGGCTGGACGTCGAGCGCGTCCGCGCCGTGCGCGGCGTCGCCGGCGGGCTGCCGCTCCAGGTGGACGTGAACGAGGCCTGGAGCCTCGCCGAGGCGCTCGACCTGCTCCCGCAACTCGCCGCGCTCGGGGTCGAGTACTGCGAGCAGCCGCTGCCGGCCGGCGATCCCGGCGGGCCGGAGCTGAAGGAGCGCTCGCCGCTGCCGGTCTACGTCGACGAGGACTGCCACACGCTCGCCGACGTGGCGGCCTGCGCCGAGCGCGCCCACGGGATCAACGTCAAGCTCGCGAAGTCCGGCGGGATCCGGGAGGCGGTGCGGATGGTGCACGCGGCCCGCGCGCTCGGGCTCGGCTGCATGCTCGGCTGCATGGTCGAGTCGGGGCTCGGGATCTCGGCCGGCACGCAGGTCGCCTCGCTCTTCGACCACGTCGACCTCGACGGCAACCTCCTCCTCGCGCGCGACCCGTGGCCGGGCGTGAGCTTCGCCGACGGGATCCAGCTGCCACCGGAGGAGCCGGGACTCGGTGTCCACGCGCTATCTGATCCTCGCTGAGGGCTTCTCCCGGGACCGGCACTACGGCAAGACGATGCACGGCGTCCTCCGCTACCGCCCCGAGGACGTCGCGGCGATCCTCGACTCGTCGAGAGCCGGCGAGACGGAGGAGGGCGTGCCCGTCGTGGGAAGCGTCGAGGAGGCCCTGCCGCTCGGCCCGACCACGGCGCTCGTCGGCGTCGCCACCCAGGGCGGCCGCTTCCCGCCGGCCTGGATCGAGCTCCTGCGCACGTGCATCGCGAGCGGCCTCGACGTCGAGAACGGCCTCCACGTGTTCCTCGCGGACGACCCCGAGCTGCGCGAGCTCGCCGTGCGGCACGGCGTCGAGCTGCGCGACGTGCGGCGCCCGCCGGCGGACCTCTCCACGGCGACCGGTGCCAACCTCGCCGTCGACGCGACGATCGTCCTCACCGTCGGCTCCGACTGCGCGATCGGGAAGATGACCGTCTCCCTCGAGCTCGACCTCGAAGCGAGGCGGCGCGGCCTGCGGTCGGTCTTCGTGCCCACGGGCCAGACGGGGATGGCCATCGCCGGCTGGGGGCTCGCGGTCGACGCGGTCGTCGCCGACTTCGTCGCGGGCGCCGCCGAGCGGCTCGTCGTGGAGGGTCACGAGCGCGGCGGGGAGCTGCTCTGGGTCGAAGGGCAGGGAGCGCTGCTGCACCCGGTCTACTCCGGGGTCACGCTCGGGCTCTACCACGGGAGCGTCCCGCACCTGCTCGTGCTCTGCCACGAGGCGGGACGGACCCGGATCGAAGGCGCCGGCGGCGGGCCGCATCCCATCCCGCCGCTGCGCGAGCTCGTCGAGCTGCACGAACGGCTCGCGCTGCCCGCGCGGCCGTCGCGTGTCGCCGCGATCGCGCTGAACACCTGGCTGCTGCCCGAGGAGGAGGCGCGCGCGGCGATCGCGGCCGCGGCGGAGGAGACCGGCCTGCCGACCGACGACCCCGTCCGCTTCGGCGCGGCGGGGCTCGTGGACGCGGTGCTCGCCGCCCGTCCTTGACACGAACACGCGTTCGCCGTATCATGCGAACGCATGTTCGGCAAGCTGCTCATCGTCCTTTGCGTCGCGGCTCTCGCCGTCGGCTATGCGGCGCGCGGCTCGTCCGGCGCGGGACCGCAGCGCACGTACATCGTGCGTCCGGGCGACACGCTCTGGACGATCGCCGCGCGCACGTACGCCGGCGACCCGCGCGAGGGCGTCTGGACGCTCGAGCGGCGCAACGGGCTGCGGTCGGCGACGATCTCGCCGGGCGAGCGGCTCGTCCTGCCCTAGTGTCCTGAGTCGCTAGTTCGCAGGGACCCGGTTGTGGATGCCGAAGT
>CAZRTE010000153.1:0-2558 GCA_964602945.1 uncultured Gaiellales bacterium | reverse complement strand
CGGCGGCCACCCACCAATCAGCCGCGTCTCACAGGTCCGTGGGTCCCACATCTAGCCCGCAACAGCCACCCCACAGCCGCGACTTTACGCGGCTTTGACACGAAACCCGTTTAGTTCTCGGGCGTCCGATACATCGTAATGAGAGGAGAGAGATCAGAGATTTCAGGAGGTTCGCATGAGCTGGAAACGCCTAGCAGGCGCGGTTGCGATCGTCGCGACCGCCGTGACATTCAGTGCCGTCCTCGGTCAGCCTGAGAGCGGTCAGGCCGCCGACGCGACACCGCCGCAGAACAACACGGTTCCGGTGGTCAGCGGCACACCGCAGGAGGGACACACGCTGGCGACGAGCAACGGCAGCTGGAGCACCAGCGGGAACACCTACTCGTACCAGTGGCTCCGCTGCGACAACTACGGCAACAACTGTGCGCCGATCGCCGGCGCCACCTCGAACACGTACATGCTCGTCGCGGCGGACGTGGGACAGACGATCCGCTCCCAGGTCACCGCGCACAACGGCGGCGACTCGCAGTCCGCGACGTCCGTTCCCACCGCGCTCATCTTGCCGGCGGCACCTTCGAACACGGGCCTGCCGACCATCTCCGGCACCGCGCTCGTCGGCTCGACGCTGACAGCGACCAACGGAACCTGGAGCGGCACCGTCTCCGGCTACGCGTACGCGTGGGAGCGCTGTGACGCGAACGGCAACAACTGCACGACGATCGCCGGCGCGACCGACCACACGTACAAGCTCACCGTCGAGGACGGCGCGCACACGCTGCGCGTGATCGTGACTGCGAGCAACGACGGCGGCTCGACACCCGCGACGTCGAAGCAGACCGCGGCCGTCTCGGGCACGTCGCTGCCGAAGAACACGGCCCTGCCCGTCGTCTCCGGCTCCGTGCAGGTCGGCTCGACGCTGACGGCCACGAAGGGCACGTGGAGCGGCACCGTGACCGGCTACGCGTACGCCTGGAAGCGCTGCGGCAGCAAGGGCCAGAACTGCTCGCCGATCGCCAAAGCCACGCACAGCACGTACAAGCTGACCCGGGCCGACGCCGGCACGACGCTGCGCGTGACGGTGACCGCGAGCAACGGCGTGGGCTCGACCGCCGCGTCCTCTGCTCCGACGGCAGTCGTCCCGGTGCCGGCGGTCACCGGTTGCCCGAGCGGCACCGGCGCGATCAAGATCGCCCAGCTGAAGCAGCCTGCACGGCTCATGGTCAGCAAGTGGTCGACGACCGTGAGCGTCGTGCCCCGCTCCGCGAGCGCCATCCAGCTCCACATCCGGGTCACCGCCTGCAACGGGCGCCCCGTGCAGGGCGCGACGGTCTTCGCGGTGCCGATCCCCTACAACCAGTTCAAGGGCAGGTCCGGCACGACCGGCTCCAACGGCACGGTCACGCTGGCCGAGCGGCGGCTGCGGGGCTTCCCCGCCACCCACAAGCAGGAGCTCCTCGCGGTGCTGGTCCGCGCCAGCAAGCCGGGCACGTCGGTCATCGGCGGCATCTCGACCCGCCGCGTGGTCAGCTTCAAGGTCTCCAGGCACTAGCACTCGAAGGCGAGGGGCCGCGCGGACGCCGTGCGGCCCCTCGCCTCGGGCTTCCCTCTCGCTCCGGCCTTCTCCAGGCGGCAGCGAAGGAGAGGACGGGCCGCACGCGCGCACGCAGGCCGTGCGGCCTTCCGCTCTCCGCGTCGCCGCGGGCAGCCGCCGCCTCACGGAGCCGCAGGCGCAGCTCCTGCTCCTTCAGCGCCGCCGAGACACGCTCGGCATGGTCGGTCGCTCAGGCGGCGGAGGTGACGAAAGAGGCGATCGGCATCGTGGCAAGCGTAGCTTTCAGCGCCCGGCCCAGCCGACGACGCGCCGGCTCATGTCACGGGCTCCAGCCGCGGGTTGTCGCGCAACCGCCGTCCGATCTTCCCCGACGGCTTCCCGTCCGTGAGCACGACATCGGCCGTGAAGTCGTTCGCGCCGCGAATGAGCGAGGAGCCGACCCCGTACGCGTCCACCGGCACCTCACGCTCCTCGAAGGAGCGGATCTTCTCCACCGTGAAGCCGCCGGAGACGACGATCCGCACCCCCTCGAACCCGGCCGCGTCGAGCGCGGCGCGCACCTTCCGGACGAGCCGCTCGTTCACGCCCGTGGGCCTGAAGTCGCCGAGCTCGTCCCAGAGCGAGCGGTCGACGAGCGTCTCCGACGTGTCGAGCCGGACGCCCCAGAGCCGGTCGCCCAGGGCCTCCGCCACCTCGAGCGCGGTCCGCACCGAGTGGTTGTCGAAGTCGACGAGGACGGTCACGTTCAGGTCCGGCGGCGCCCACTCGGCGAACCTGCGGGCGGCGAGCACGGTGTCGCCGCCGTACGAGGCGATGAGGGAGTGCGGCACGGTGCCGATCCCGCGTCCTCCCCACCACGAGGCCTGCTCGTCGCTCGTGACGCCGATCTCGAAGCCGGTGATCCGGCCGGCGAGGTACGCCGCGTAGCCGTCGCCCGCCTGGACGCGGTGATGGTCGTGCCGCGCCGGCATGAAGATGATCGGCTTGCCGTTCGCCGCCTCGAGCA
>CAZRTE010000152.1:0-2755 GCA_964602945.1 uncultured Gaiellales bacterium | reverse complement strand
GCGACGTAGTCCTCGGTCACGTACAGCCAGCGCGCGGGCGTGTGGCAGTAGACGACCTTCGGCGCCGGAGTCGAGATCCCGTGCGCCCACCCGCTGCTGCTGCAGACGACGACCTCGGCGTCGCGGACGACGTGCCGCGAGAAGGCGGGGGCGAGAAGGGGGAAGGCGAGCCGGGCGTCGCGGCCGAGCAGTGGGCGCGCCGGCAGCAGCGACTCGACCTCGACGTCGCGGAACTCGGGAAAGGTGCGGTCGGGCGCGTAGATGCTCGTCACGACGCGCGCGCCGGGAAAGGTCGCGAGCAGCGCGAGCACGACGCGCTCCGCTCCGCCACGCTGCGTCAGGTAGTCGTGCGCGATCACGACCTCGGTCATCGAGGGAAGGTTGCATGCGCGGCGATCGTTCTGCCACCGGTTGCCGTTCGGTTGCGGCCTCGGCACAGCTTCCCCCGAGCAAGCAGCCTCTATAACGTCTTCGAGCAGATGACAGGCCCGCACGTACCCGGCGCCCGCATCCTGGTCGTGAGCGGGCGGGGTCCCGCGAGGAGGGTCGGCACCATCTGTGGGCTACTGGCGAGGCGGCTGGCGTCGCGCGGCATCCGCTACTCGGCCTACGCGTTCGGGGGCTCCGGCGAGAAGACCGGCTGGACGTTCTGCGACGAGCTCATCGAGGGTCCCGTGCCGACGCTGGCGCAGGTGCTGATCTCGGGCCGCTACGACCTTCTGCACTGCGTCGACACGGCCTACAGTCCGCCGTACGGAGTCGAGACGTGGGTTCGGCGGGCGCGGTTTCGCGGGCCGATCGTGCTCTCGTCCCAGAGTTCCGGGCGCAAGCTGAGCGAGCTTGCCCATGCCACACGCTACGTCGCGTGCTCCGCGGACGCAGCGGGCGACCTGGCGCTCGACGCGGACGGTGAGGTCGTCGTGATCCCGAACGGGTTCGACGAGGAGGTCTTCCATCCCGGTGACGTGCTGCCGGGGCGGCGGCCCCTCCTCGTCTGGGTAGGCCCGTCGTCCGACACCTGGGAGGGCATCTGGCTCTTTCTCGACGGGCTCGAGTCGCTGCCCGACCATGACGCGGTCATCGTCGATACGACGATCGACTCGCGAGAGGCGGAGGTCGTGCGCGGACACGTGCAGACCTTCGGCTCGCGGGTGCGGCATGTCGGCCCGGTCAGCCCGCGCGAGCTCGCCGAGCTCCTGCGAACTGCCGCGGGGTCGGGGGGTGCCTTCGTCTGTACGGGCCGCTACGCGAGCTTCCCGATCAGCATGTCCGAAGCCATGGCGTGCATGTGCCCCGTGGTCGTCCGGAGGACGGCCGGGCTGCGCGACCTCGAGGACGGACGGAACGTCATCGCCTTCGACAGGGCGCTCGGTACGTCCGCCCTCGTCGAAGCGGTCGAGCGTTCCCGCGATCCAGCCGTCCGCTCACGGGTTGTCCGCGGGGGTCTCGACGCCGCCGCCGGCCGGTCGAGCGCCGCGATGGCGGAGGCCTATCTGCGTGTGTACGAGGATGCCCTGGCGGCCGTTCCCGGCCCGACGCTCGTGCAGCGGGCCACCGATCCCGTGGCGCGGAGTGCCTGGCGTCTGGCGCTTCACGCGCGTCCGCTCTGGCACCGGCGACCTCGGCTCCTTGGTTCAGGCACGCGTAGCGTCCGGGCCGACTCGAAGGACCGCATGCCTGGTGCGGTACGACCGAGGCGCATTCGGGTCGAGTCGCAAGCTCCGGCCGGCCCCCAGGCTGCGCTGCGCTACCTGCTCGTCGTCCTGACGCACGGTGCCTCGCCGCATCTCGACGCCGCGCTGTCCTCCTTCCGGACCAATGTGTACCCGCAACCCGTTCACGGGCTCCTCTGGATCGACGGCCCCGACGAGGGTGACGTGGCCGTCTCGGTGGTGGGGGCGGGCCATCCCGACTGGACGGTCTCGGGCGGGGAGCCACAGCAGGGATTCTGCGCTGCCGTCGCCTCGGCCTGGGCTGCGGCGGTCACGATCGGTGCTCAACTCCACTGCACGCACGTCTTCTGGCTCGAGGGCGATTTCGTCTTCGACCGCGGCGTCGATCTCCGACCTGTTACAGAGCTTCTCGAGAGGGAGCCGGGGATCGCGCAGGTCTCGCTGATGCGGAACGCCGTCTTCCCCGACGAGACGGCGGCGGGCGGCCTGTACGAGGCGCACCACGACGAGTACGAGCCACGCCGTCTGGTCGTCGAGCGTGACTCTCCCGAAGTTCCGTCGGGCAGCTATCCGTACCTGACTCAGCGCAGCTACTACACGGGGAACCCGAACCTCATGCGCCTCGGCTTCATGGCAGAGCATCCGTGGCGAGTGGCGCCACCGGGATGTGAGTGGCTCTACACGCACGAGTTGCTCGCCGCCGGCTTCCGGTTTGGTGTCTGGGGGAACGGAGAGCCCTGGGTCACCCACATGGGTGGCCACGACGGTTTCGGCTACTGAAGGAGCGCGCGCAGGCGCTTCCTCAGGCGCCGCGCCTCGACCAGCAGAGGGAGGGCGCCGGTCCTGTTGAGCGGCCGCCACGTCCACGCCGGCAGCCGCAGCTGCGCCCGGACGCGCGGGTCGGTGAGGAGCGTCGGGACGCCCAGCTCGACCACGAAGACGTCGTGGCGCAGCAGGTAGCCGAGTGTCGCCGGCGTCTCGCGCAGGAAGTCGAGGATCGCGCCGGGGACGATCGAGAAGTCGTGGAAGGCGATCACCCCGTGCCCGCGCAGGGCGTCCCGGCAGAAGCGCGCGTCCCTCAG
>CAZRTE010000151.1:0-2843 GCA_964602945.1 uncultured Gaiellales bacterium | reverse complement strand
ATCGATCCTACGACTGATCCGGAGCAGCGTCCACGAGCTCGAAGCAGCGGGCGACCGCGCCGCGGACGCTCTGCGTGCCGAGGCTGAGGTCGACGACGCCGTCGAAGCCCCAGAAGGCCCGCTGGGCGAGCAGGTAGATCGAGAGCAGCGTGCCGGCCTGGTGGCTGCCCGCGAACGCCGCCGCGACCACGACCGCGATCGGACCGAGCTTCGCCAGGCCGCCGGAGCCCTGCAGGTTGAGAGCCTGCAGCCAGCCGTATCGGACCTCGGCGCCGAGCACGCGCTCGGCCGCGCTGCGGAAACGGCTCGGCGCACCCGCCTCCCCGCTGCGGTCGAGCTCGTCGGCGAGGGACCCGGTCATCGTCTCGAGCGCCTCCTGGCGGCGCTGGCCCGTAGCCGCCGCGGGCTCCTGCATCCGCCTGGTCGCGATCCAGGTCGCCGCGAGCAGCGGCGCGACGACGGGGAGCGTCCACGGCTCGAGGGCGCCGAGCGCGGCCAGGGCACTCACGAGCTCGACGAGCATCATCGAGCCCGTGTCGAGGATCGAGAGCGTGGCCCGCTCGACGGTCTCGGTGTCGGAGATGAACCGTGACGGCAGCCCGCGCGTGTCCTCGCAGCGGCGGGCACGCGCGAGCGCCCCGGCGAACATCGCGAGCCGGAGGTTCCGGTAGAGGCGGGCCGCGTTGCGCGCGTACATCCCGTCCGCCAGGACGTAGAGCGCGGCCTCGGCGACGATCGCCAGTGCGACGAGGCCCGCCAGGAGCGCCGCCTCCGGCCGGTCGTTCCGCTCCACGAGGGCGTTCACGAGCACGCCGAGGAGGAGCGGCGGCACGAGCCCGAGCAGCACGCCGGACACGCTGAGCCCGACCATCGCTGCCGTCCCGCGCCAGAGGGGACGCAGCAGCCCGGCCAGCCGGCGCCACGGGATCGGCTGCGGCCGCACCTCCGCCTCGGTCGTCATGCGTCAAGGCTTCCGCGTATGGAGCCTGCCGGCAAGGGGCCTTTGCCAATCCTTGGCCGGAACGGCGCCGACGCTTGCCGAACCGTGACCCGGCCCTGTCGCGAGGGGCCGTACAACTGCGGCAGATGGCAACGGCACCAGCACCTCGGACCAGGCGGCCCGCCACGAGGGCCTCGCAAAGGGAGATGGAGATGACCCGCTATCGCCTCACCTTCGACCCGAACCCGAAGGAGCTCGCCCGCCGCGAGTCGGCCGGGAGCCACGTCGTCCTCCTCTGGAGCCGGCGCCGGCACCGGGCGGCCGTCGTCGTCGACGAGGACGCGACCGGCGAGCTCGTCCAGATCGACGTCCACGAGCGCGAGAACCCGCTCAACCTGTTCGACCACCCGTACGCCTACCTGTCCAGCCGCGGACGCCCCGGCAAGCGCTTCGGCACGCCCGGCCTGCACGCAGCCTGACCCGACCCTGTTCCCCACCCCGTCCCAGCCCGAACCGAGATCGACCGCGGGGGGGAGATCGATGGCGCAGAAGAGTCACGAGAGGCGCGAGCTGCGCAAGGACAAGCGGCGCGAGCGCGACAGCCGCAACTAGCCCAGCCTTTCGACGGGCCGCGACGCGATCTCCCCCGGGATCGCGTCGCGGCCCGTCCGGCCGTCCGCTGAGGACTCACTCTTCCGAGGACTAGACCGGCGCCAGAGCGGCAGCTAGAGTCGCAACTCGATGCGCCAGGGCGACCGCGGCCGGCGTTCTTCCCCGAGGGCAGCCTCCCGCCTCGCGCTGCTCGCGCTCGCCGCCGGAGCGCTCCTCGCCGTCTTCCCCGTCGGCGCAGACTCGGCGGCCGGCCAGCACCCGCAGCGCGACCACGGCCGCGGCCACTGGTTCGAGCGCGCCTGCACCGCCGGCGGACCGGGCACGGCGGCCTGCGACGCGCAGGTGGTGTCGAACTCCGCCGGCACACCGCTGTCCCGCAACGCGACCCCGGCCGCGGGCAGCTACGGGCCCGCTCAGTTCCACACCGGCTACAACCTGCCCACGACCGCGGCGACGCCCAAGACGATCGCGATCGTCGACGCCTACGACGACCCGAACGCAGAGAGCGATCTCGCCGCCTTCAGCAGCTACTACGGCCTGCCCCAGCTGAACACGTACACGGGCAGCAACACGCCGGGCCCGTGGTTCCGGAAGGTCAACCAGTCGGGCGGCACGAGCTACCCGCGTCACAACACCGGCTGGGCACTCGAGATCTCGCTCGACATCGAGACCGCGCACGAGATCTGCCAGAACTGCAACATCCTGCTCGTCGAGGCGAGCTCGGCTTCGTTCTCGAACCTCGGCGCGGCCGAGAACGAAGCCGTTAAGCTCGGCGCGGACGTCGTCTCCAACTCGTGGGGCGGCGGAGAATCGTCCTCCGAGACGACCTCCTACGACCAGTACTTCAACCATCCAGGGGTCGTCATCACGGCCTCGACGGGAGACTCCGGCTACGGCGTCGAGTACCCGGCCGCGTCGAGATACGTCGTCGGGGTGGGCGGCACGACGCTGAACCTGAACGGGAACAACACGTACGCCGGCGAGTCGGCCTGGGTCGACGGCGGCTCCGGCTGCTCCCGCTACGAGCCGAAGCCGAGCTGGCAGGCCGACTCCGGCTGCTCGCGCCGTACGGTCGCCGACGTCTCGGCCGACGCCGACCCGAACACCGGTGCGGCCGTCTACGACACGTACGGCTACGGCGGCTGGGTCCAGGTCGGCGGCACCTCGCTCTCCTCGCCGCTGATCGCCGCGGTCTTCGCGCTGAGCGGCAACACGAGCGACGGCTCGGCGCCGTACTCGCAGGCCGGCCAGCTGCACGACGTCACGAGCGGCTCGAACGGGAGCTGCGGCG
>CAZRTE010000150.1:0-2850 GCA_964602945.1 uncultured Gaiellales bacterium | reverse complement strand
CCGGCCGGCGCAGTTCCTTCGCCCCCGGGCGAAGAGCGCAGCTCTTCGCCCGGCTATCTGTTGTAGAGGTCGTCGATCGCCTGCTCGAGCTCGTCGAGGCGCGCCGCGCCGAAGGCGCGGATGGTGCCGTCGGAGTCGACGACGACGTTCGTCGGCACGCCGCGAACGCCGATCTTCTCGGCGAGCTCGAGGTTGGGGTCGAGGAGGATCGGCCCCTTGATGCCCCACATGTCGCAGAAGCGCTCGACCTCGGGGCGGGGCTCCGTCCCCTCCCAGATGTCGACGAGGATCACCTCGAGACCCGACCGGGTCTCCTCACGGACGCGCAGCTCCTCGAGGAACGGCGCCTCCGCGTTGCACGGTCCTCACCAGGAGGCGAAGAAGTTGAGGATGTACTTCTTCTCGGCGTAGTCGGCACTCGTTCGCCGCTCGCCGGTCCAGTAGTCCTCGAGCGCGAACTCCGGCAGCTTGCGGCCGATCCACGGGCTCGGCTCCTCGACGACCGGTGCGGGCGGCCGCGCCGCGAGCAGGTCCTCGACGATCGACATGGTCTGGCTGCCCGCGTTGGCGACGAGGATCCGCTGGTCGTGGGGGTCGACGACGACGCCGCCGGGCCCGGTGCCGACAGGGATCTGCGACCACTCCGCACCGTCGGCGACGCCGAGCACGCTCAGCGAGCCCGCCCCGCGGTTCGTGACATAGATGCGGTCGTGGGAGGGATGGACGGTGAGGCCGACGGGAGCCGAGCCGGTGCGGATCTCCTCCACGATCTTGCGCTCGTCGAGGTCGACCCGCGCGACGGTGCCGGCGATCGAGTTGACGATGAACGCCTCGCCGCGCTCGGGCACGATCCCGATCGCGCAGGTGCCGATGCCGAGCTCGAGCCGGTCGATCACCTCGTGGGAGGAGGCGTCGATGAACGTGGCGGACGCCGCGACGAAGTTGACGCACACGGCGAGGTTCCGGGTCGGGTCGACGCCGATGGCGCCGGCACCCGGCTCCGCCTCGACGGTCGCGAGCGTCTCGAGCGTGTCGACGTCGAGCACCGTCATCGTCGAGCCGATGGAGTTGCCGACGTAGACGCGCCGGGCCTCGGGGACGAGCGTCATCCCGGACGGGTAGACGCCGACGGGCACTGCGCACTCCACCTCGAGCTTCTCGGCGTCGATCACCGTCACCTGGTCGGAGTGCGCATCCGCGGTGATGATCCGGCTCGTCTGCTCGTCGAAGACGATGTCGATCGGCTCGTTGCCGGTCGTGATCTCGGTGATGACCTCGTGCTTCTCGAGGTCGACGACCGAGACGAAGTCGCTTCGCGAGCAGGCGACGTAGGCGCGGCGGCGCGCGACGTCGACTGCGATCCCCTCCGGGTCGAGCCCGACTGCGATCTCGGCGACCTGCCGCCAGGGTGCGATCGAGTCGATCCGGCACGCGGCCCCGACCGGGAACGCCGCATCGTCCATCTCGTCGAGTATCCCCATGTCCGGGGCGAGTATCGCTCGTGGGACGAGGAAGCGGCGAGAGAACCGTCCTGGCCGGGCGGGGGCCGGCTCCAGCCGTCGTCGGTTGGCTCGCTAGGATCGCGCCATGGCCGAGATCCTCATGTACTCCGACTCGATCCGCTCCGCGGACATGCGCCACGTCGTGCCGCTCGCGGTCCCCGATCCCTTCCTCTATGCCGAGTCGAACGGCTCGCGGCACGTCTTCTCGAATTCGATGGAGGCCGCGCGGCTGCGCGAGCTCGGCCTGTTCGAGGTGCACGTGTCGGAGGAGTTCGGGATCGACGAGCTGGTCGAGCAGGGTCTCGACCCGCGCGAGCTGCGGGCGCAGCTCGCCCTGCGCGAGGTCCAGAGTCTCGAACCGACACGGTTCGCGGTGCCCGAGACCTTTCCCGTCTGGCTCGCCGACCGGTTGCGCGCGGAAGGCATCGAGCTCGCTGTCGACCAGGATCTCTTCGACGACCGTCGTCGCGTCAAGACGCAGGAGCAGATTGCCGGCATGCGGCGGGCGCAGGACGCCGCAGAGGCGGCGATGGACGTCTGCCGTGACCTGCTCCGGCGCGCCGAGATCGACGGGGACAGCCTGCTCGTCGACGGCGAGCCGCTCACGGTCGAGCGCGTCAAGGCCGCGATGAACGCCGTCTTCGCCGCGCACGACACGACCGCCGACGAGTACATCGTCGCGCCGGGGGCTCAGGGCGCGGTCGGGCACGACATGGGCTCCGGCCCGATTCCGCCGCACGTGCCGATCGTCGTCGACATCTGGCCGCGCGACAACGCCTCCGCCGTCTATTCGGACATGACGCGCACCTTCGTCGTCGGCGAGGTGCCCGACGAGGTGCGCGAGTGGCACCGGCTCGTGCAGGAGGCGCTCGACCGCGCGATCTCGGAGATCCGCGCCGGTGCGGACGCCAAGGCGATCTTCGACGGCACCTGCGACATCTTCGAGGCGGCGGGCGAGCCGACGTCGCGGACGAAGACGCCGGGCGAGGCGCTCGTCGACGGCTTCTTCCACGGCCTCGGCCACGGGGTCGGCCTCGAGGTGCACGAGGCGCCGGGCTTGGGCCGCATCTCCGACAAGGCGCTCGTCGCCGGCGACGTCGTCACGATCGAGCCGGGGCTCTACCGTGCCGGCTACGGCGGCGTGCGGCTCGAGGACATCGTCCTCGTGACCGAGACCGGCGCCGACGTCCTCACCGACTACCCGTACGACCTCGAGCCGTAGCTCGCGGGTGCTCCGGGCGAAGAGCTTTGCTCTTCGCCCGGGGGCGAAGGAACTGCTCCGTGCTGTTCTTGCTTTTCATGCTCTGGATGAGACGCTGCGCTGGTGTGCTCGCGCGCGGCGGAGGCC
>CAZRTE010000149.1:0-2852 GCA_964602945.1 uncultured Gaiellales bacterium | reverse complement strand
TGGGAGCCGGGCGCGGAGGACATCGCGGCGCTGCGCGCGCTCCGCTGATCGCCGACGCGGGGCCGGGCGACGCCGAAGCGCTCCGCGCGCTCTTCCGCGAGTACGCGGACTCTCTCGGGGAGCACGGCTGGCTCGACGGCTTCGCCGAGGAGCTCACGGCGTTGCCGGGCGGCTACGAGGCCGTTCTCGTGGCGCGCGTGGACGGCGAGCCCGCGGGCTGCGTCGCCCTCAGGCGCCTGCCGGACGGCACCTGCGAGCTGAAGCGACTCTACGTCCGGCCGGGCGCCCGCGGCAGCGGCACGGGACGCGCGCTCGCCGAGGCGGCCGTCGCGCGGGCGCGGACGCTCGGCTACCGCGTCATCCGGCTCGACACCCTCCCGGCGATGGCATCCGCACGGGCGCTCTACGCCTCGCTCGGCTTCCTCCCGACCGGTCGCTACAACGACAACCCGATCCCGGGCGTCCTCTTCTTCGAGCTGGAGCTCTAGCCGGCCGACGCAGGGTTCCGGCCGTGCTCGCTGGTGCGGCGGCGTCGTAACGTCGCCTGCGGCTCCCGTTACGCCGCCGCTCCTGCCGGATGTGGGCTCGTGACGTTGGAACCCCTCGCAGGCGCAGGGCCGGAGCGTAGGCGGGACTCCCACGCGGAGCTCTCCCGTTCGCGCCGTACCGTCCCCCGGCGAGCTATGCGGCGGCGACGTCGCCGAGGCGGAAGCGGAGGTCGTTGAGGCGCTCGTGCCACTCCTCCGACCGCGCTGCGAGGGATTTCATCGCCCGGCAGGCGAGCTCGACGAGCTCGTCCGGCGGCACGCCGTGCGTCTCCGCCCACTCGCGATCCACATCCGGCAGCTCGTCGGGCGGCTCGCCCGCCGTGGCCGCCACGAGCTCGGCGGCCCGCACGGCTCGCTCCGCAGTCGCCTCGTCGGGACTGTCGCAGGCTGCGGCGAGCGTCGCCTCGAGCGCCTCCCAGTCGGTGAGCGCGGCCACGACCGCCATATTCCACGCGGCCCGAGAAACGAAGCCTCCGCGGCACCCGTCGAGGCAACGGCCGGTGGCAGCCACCGATACGTCTTCGTAACGAAACGCTGCCCTCGAACACGCGCTTCGTGACGCCTGTGCGACTCTTACGTGACGGTGGCTGCCACCGGCCTTCGGTCGTGCTTCGCCTGCGCGAGCACCCACTGAAAGCGTCCCGTCCCCGGGACGTGGTTGAAGACGTCGAAGGAGACGACGGCCTCGAACGACGCCGCGGGCAGCTCGAGCTCGGTGAAGTCCGCACAGACGAACTCCGCCTGCGGCACGGCGGCGCGGGCACGTTCGACCTGGCGCGGCGAGACGTCCACGCCCGTGACGCGGAAGCGCTGCGCGAGCCGCCTGGTCTCGGGCGAGCCGGCGCCGCAGCCGAGCTCGAGCAGCCGCGAGCCTTCGGCGAGCAGCGAGACGAGCGCGTCCTCCCAGTCACGGCGCGGGTCGTTCACGATCCGCTCCCGCCACTCCGCGAAGGTCTCGCCGATCCGGTCGTAGGCGTCGGCGACGAGCCGGGTGCGCGGATCGGCCATCGGGAGATGCTACGTCTACACTCGGCCGCGGTTTGAAGGTTCTCGTGACGGGAGGACGGGGCTTCCTCGGCACGCATGTCTGCGTGGCTTTTCGGGGGGCGGCTTGAACCGGCCGCGCGCGGCTCGGGCACTGGCGACGCTCCTGCTCACGGGGCTCGCGACCGCCTACATCCTGTGGCGGATCGACCTGCGCACGACCGGGCACGTGCTCGCGCACGCGAGCGTTCTCTGGTGGCTCGGCGCGTGCGCGATCTGGGCGGCGGCGGTCTGGCCGCTCGCCTGGCGCTGGCGGCAGCTGCTGAGCTCCCGCGGGGTGCACGAGCGGATCTCGTGGCTCGTCCGGACGTCGTTCGTGGCCTACGCCGCGGCGCAGGTGCTGCCGACCTCGCTCGGCGGCGACGCCTCGCGGATCTACGAGACCGCCCGCCGCCACCGCGGCTCGGGCGGCCCCGTCGCCGGCACCGTCATCCTCGAGCGCGCCCTCGGCGGGGCTGCGACCCTCGTCCTCGCCGCGGTGGGCTTCGCGCTCGCCGTCGGCCGCTACCCGGTCGGCGGGTACGTCTGGCTCGAGCTCGCCTTCGTCGTGCTGACCGCTGCCGGGGCCTTCGTCCTCTTCTCGACGCGCCTGCACCCCGTCCTGCGCCGTCTGCAGCCGCTCCTGCGCCGTCTGCGCGTCGAGTCGCCGCTGCGGGAGGCGTATCTCGCGCTGCACTCCTTCCGGAGCGAGACGGCGCTGCTGGCCGGGATGTTCGGGCTCACGCTCGCCGTGCAGGCGGTACGGGTGCTCGCGATCTGGTGCGCGGGCCGGGCCGTCGGGGTCGAGCTCTCGCCGCGTCCCTTCTACGTCATGGGCCCGCTGCTCTTCGTCGTCATGCTCGTGCCCTTCACGATCAACGGGCTCGCCGTGCGGGAGTCGTTCTTCGTCAGCTTCCTCGGCGGGCTCGGCGTGTCGGCCGACCGGGGCTTCGCGACCGGCTTCCTCTTCTTCCTCGTCACGGTCGTCGTGGCCCTGCCGGGCGCCGCGATCGTCGCGTGGGAGGGACTGCGCGGGCGTCCCGTGCCGGGGGCCGCTCGGTGAGCGTGCGGTCGCGCGCCGTGTCGGCCGCCGTGCCCGCCGGACGGCCGGGCCGCCTGCTGGCGCTCGGGCAGCTCCGCTTCGGCCTGCTCGGGACTCCGGCTGCGGCCGCCGGCCTGCTCGGGATCTCGCGGCTCCTGCCGGAGACGGGCTTCGGGCTCTGGCTGCGGCTGGCGGCGGCGACGCTGATCGTGTTCCTGCCGGGCCGGATCGTCGCCCGC
>CAZRTE010000148.1:0-2952 GCA_964602945.1 uncultured Gaiellales bacterium | reverse complement strand
GAGCGGCTGCGCTTTCTGTCGATCTCGGGATCGAACCTCGATGAGTTCTACATGGTGCGCGTGGCCGGCCTCAAAGGCATGGTCGCGGCCGGCATCACCACGCCCAGCGATGACGGCCTGACGCCTGCCCAGCAGATCGCGCGCGTCGAAGACGCCGATGGAGCGCTCGCCCCCGGCGAGGAGCTCCGGCTCGGCCGAGCCGTCCGCGGCCACCGCGTAGACGTGGACGTTGCCGCGGTCCTCGACCGTGAACACGATCCGGTCGCCGTCCCAGACCGGCTCCCGCGCGGTGGGGTACGGCGCGCACTGGCGGTCGAGCGAGGCGGTGAGGACGCTGCGCCCGCTGCCGTCCGGCCGCATCGTCGCGATCTGGCCGTGGTGCGGGGAGGTGCCGTCCTCCGGCTGGTACCGGTACGCGAGCAGCGAGCCGTCGGGGGAGAACGAGGCCTTCGATGCGTGCTCGTCCTCGCCGCTCAGGCGTCTCGGCTCGGCGCCGTCCACGTCCAGCTCCAGCTCGTACAGCGCCTCGACGAGCTCGACGTCCCACCGCTCGCCGCGCATGGAGGTGAAGACGATCCGGCGGCCGTCGGGCGACCAGGCGGGCTCGTCGTTCTCGCAGTCCCCGTTCGTGAGCCGGCGCTCGTCGCCGCCGTCGGCCCCGACGACGAAGACGTGCTTGCGGCGGTCGCCCGTCCAGCCGACGCTCTCGAGCTTGTAGAAGACCCTCGTGAAGCGGCGCGGCGCGCGCCTGCGCTCGTCGTCCTCCTCGTAGGCGTCGTCGCGGACGCGGCGGGCGAAGGCGATCCTGGTCGAGTCCGGCGACCAGGCGATCGACTCGACCCTCTCCTCGCCCTCGGTCAGCCGTCGCGGCTCGCCGCCGTCGGCCGGCAGGACGTAGAGCTGGGCCGGCGGCTTCTCCTGCTCGGTGCCCCCGCGGTCGGAGAGGAAGGCGAGCCGGCGCCCGTCGGGCGACCAGCGGGGCGAATGATCCATCCACTCGCCGGAGGTGAACTGCCGCGCGCCCGAGCCGTCGAGCGCGGCGACCCAGATCGCGCCGCGGTAGCGGTTCGCCTCGCGGTCGACGGAGGTGACGACGTAGGCGACGCGGCTGCCGTCGGGCGAGATCCTCGGGTCGGCGACGCTCGTCAGCGCGTAGACGTCGTCAGGGCGCATTCCCGTCACGAGTCGCGACTCTACCCCGCCGTGGACGGCGTGGGCTCCGGTGTCGGCCGGCCGCGCAGGCCGGCTTGCGCCGCGGCCTATCCTGTAGCCGGCGCGGGCGTGGTGGAATTGGTAAACACGCCGGTTTTAGGGGCCGGTGCTCTCAGGAGCTTGGGGGTTCGAGTCCCTCCGCCCGCATCAGCCGTCTGCGCGAGCCCGGGCGTGGACGGCGTACGTCACGGCGGACAGCATGGCCGCCCAGATCGCTCCCGCGCCGCCGAGCAGGGTGAGGATCCAGGCACTCACGTACGCACACCGTTCGACCTCCGCCATCGCTTGCCTGCTTGAATGGACCGGGTGCAGACCCAGGTCGAGGAGCTACCGGAGAACCGGGTTCGCCTGACCGTCCAGGTGACGTCCCACGACGTCCACCACGCGGTCGAGCATGCGGCCGCCGATCTCTCGCAGAGCGTCAAGGTGCCCGGCTTCCGCAAGGGCAAGGTGCCCCGGGAGGTGCTCCTCCAGCGCGTGGGCCGCGAGCGGCTGATGAGCGAGGCCGTCGAGAGCCACATCGGCGGCTGGTTCCTCAACGCCGCCGCGCGGACGCGGCTCCGGCCCGTCGAGCAGCCGCAGTACGACTTCGAGCTTCCCACCTCCGCCGACGAGGACTGGGAGTTCACGGCCACCGTCGCGGTGCAGGCGAAGCCCGAGCTGCCCGACTGGGCGAAGCTCGAGGTCGGCGTCGCCGAGGTCGAGGTTCCCGAGGGGCTCGTCGAGCAGGAGCTCGATGCGCTGCGGTCGACCGTCGCCGAGCTCGTCCCCGTCGAGGGGCGGCCCGTCGCGGCGGAGGACACCGTCGTCGTCGATCTCGTCTCGCCCGACGGCGACAGCCGGCGCGACTACGTCGTCGAGCTCGGCCGCGGCGCTGTCGTCGAGGAGGTCGAGCAGGGCCTCGTCGGCCTGAGCGCCGGCGAGGAGAAGGAGATCTCGTTCGAGCTCGTCGACGGCAGCAAGCAGACGGTGACGGCGACCGTGCAGGAGATCAAGGAGAAGGTGCTGCCGCCGGTCGACGACGAGCTGGCGCGCACCGCCAGCGAGTTCGAGACGCTCGCCGAGCTGCGCACCGACATCGAGTCGCGGCTGCGCGAGCAGATCTCCGACGAGGTCGAGTCGCGCTTCCGGGCCGACGCCGCGGACGCGCTCGTGGCCGCGTCGAAGGTCGAGGCCGCCGGTCCGCTCGTCGAGGCGCGCACGCGCGAGCTGCTGCGCGGCTTCGCGCGGCAGGTCGAGGCGCGCGGCGTCCCGCTCGAGACGTTCCTCGCCATGACCGGGCAGCAGCCCGAGGAGCTCGTGGCGCGGCTGCAGGACGAGGCGCAGCGGTCGGTCGCCCGCGAGCTCGTCCTCGAGGCCGTTGCCGACGAGCTCGGCCTCGACGTTCCCGACGCGGAGGTCGAGGAGCTCGTGCGCGAGCAGGCCGAGGCGCTCGGCGACGACGTGGAGGAGACGCTGCAGCGGCTCCGCGACAGCGGCCGCCTCGAGACGCTCCGCGACGACCTGCGGTTGCGCAAGGCGCTCGACCGCGTCGCCGCCGACGTGCAGCGCATCCCGCTGGCCCAGGCCGAGGCGCGCGAGGCGCTCTGGACGCCCGACAAGGAGAACACCCCGACCGAGACGAAACTCTGGACCCCCGGCGAAGGAGCAGCCCGACCATGAATCCCTCGAACCTCGTCATCCCATCCGTCATCGAGCAGACCTCGCGCGGGGAGCGCTTCTTCGACATCTACTCGCGGC
>CAZRTE010000147.1:0-3009 GCA_964602945.1 uncultured Gaiellales bacterium | reverse complement strand
AGCGAGACCGCAGGTCTCGCGAGCTAGCTGCGAGCCTGCGAGCGGAGTTGCGCGAACAGGTCGGCCATCTCGAGCGCCGCCCGGGCGGCGTCCGCGCCCTTGTCCGTCCGCTCCTCCGCCTGCTCGATCCTGTCGACGGTGAGGACGCCGAAGGCGACCGGGACGCCCGTCTCGAGCCCTGCGAGCTGCAGCCCGGAGGCCGCCTCGCTCGCGATGTACTCGAAGTGGGCCGTCTCGCCCCGGATCACGCAACCGAGAGCGATCACGCAGGAGTAGCGGCGCGTCTTCGCGAGCGCCATCGCGCCGATCGGGAGCTCGAAGGCACCCGGGACCGGCATCACGGTGATCGAGCTCTGGGAGACGCCCGCCGCCTCCAGCGCCTCGAGCGCCGAGGCGAGGAGCCGGTTCGAGACCTCGCCGTTGAAGCGCGCGACGACGATGCCGATCGTGCGGTCGGCACCGGAGGGCGAGCCCTCGAGCAGAGCGATGTCGTCCGGGATGTCGAGCTCGCCCGGAGCGTGCACCGCGGGTGGCTCCACGCGCACGAGCTCCGACTGCGACTCCGGCTCGGCGATCGGCTCCTGGAGCTCGGGCTTCGGCTCGGGCGTGAGCGGAGGCTCGGGCGGTGACATGACCGGGGGCTCGGGTGGCGACTCCGGCTCGCGCGGCGACTCCGGTTCGGGCATGACCGGAGGCTCGAACGTGGGCGGCGCCGGCTCTGCCTCCGGCTCGGTCATGGCCGGAGGCTCGGACTCGCGCCCGGGCGAAGACTCCTGCGCCTCCTCGGAGAAGGGCGGCCACGGCTCCGGTTCCGGCTCCGCGCTCTCGGACTCGGCCGGTGGAGCGGGGGCGCGCCCCGGCTCCAGCTCCGGCTCCGGCTGCAGCGGCTCCCCATCGGGCGTCCTTGCGCCGAGCGGCTCCTGTACGTCCTCCTCCTCCGGGCCCGGCGACTCGCCGGGCCAAAAGCCTCCTGAACTCATTCGCCCTCCGACTCGAACTTGAGATCCTGGTGATGCAGCTTGTGGCCGAGCTTATCCCGCTTCGTGGCGAGATAGCGAACGTTCTCCGGATTCGGCGGCGTCTCGATCGGCACCTGCTCGGTCACCCTCAGCCCGTACGCCTCGACACCGGAGACCTTCTTCGGATTGTTCGTGAGCAGCCGCATCGTCGTGACCCCGAGCTCGGCGAGGATCTGGTTGCCGATCCCCCACTCCCGCTCGTCGGCGTCGAAGCCGAGCGCGAGGTTCGCGTCGACGGTGTCGAGGCCCCGCTCCTGCAGCTCGTAGGCCCTGAGCTTGTTGAGGAGCCCGATGCCCCGGCCCTCCTGCGCCATGTAGAGGAGGATCCCCCGGCCCTCGGCTGCGATCGCCGCGAGCGCGGCCTCCAGCTGCTCGCCGCAGTCGCAGCGGAGCGAGTGGAAGACGTCGCCGGTCAGACACTCGGAGTGGACGCGCACGAGGGTGTTCTCGCCCACCTCGCCCATCACGAGCGCGAGATGGTCGCGGCCGGTCAGCGTCTCGCGAAACGCCGTCGCCGTGAAGACGCCGTACTCGGTCGGCAGCCGCACCGAGACGACGCGCTCGACGAGTTGCTCGGTTCGCCGCCGGTACTCGATCAGGGACGCGACGGTGATCATCCGCAGGCCGTGCCGCTCGCAGTACGGCACGAGATCGGGGACGCGGGCCATCGTCCCGTCCTCGTTCATGATCTCGCAGACGACGCCGGCGGGGACGAGGCCGGCGAGGCGCGCGAGGTCGACCGCGGCCTCGGTCTGCCCGGCGCGGCGGAGCACGCCGCCGTCGCGCGCCCGCAGCGGGAAGACATGCCCGGGCTGGACGAGGTCCTGCGGCGACGAGGCGGGGTCGATCGCGACCTGGATCGTGTGCGAGCGGTCCGCGGCCGAGATCCCCGTCGTCACTCCCTCGCGCGCCTCGACGGAGACGGTGAAGGCCGTGCCGAGCCGCGCCTCGTTCCGCTGGGTCATCGGCGGCAGGCCGAGCTGCTCGCAGCGCTCGCCGGTGAGACAGAGGCAGACGAGGCCACGGGCATGGGTCGCCATGAAGTTGATCGTCTCCGGTGTGGCGAACTGGGCGCCGACGACGAGATCGCCCTCGTTCTCGCGGTCGGGATCGTCGACGACGACCACCATCCGTCCGTTTCTGATCTCGCCGATCGCGTCCTCGACGGACGCGAAGGGAGTGACGGCCGAGCTCACGCGAGCCTCGCCGGCAGGAGGCGGTCGACGACCTTGGCGAGCACGTCGGCCTCGAGGTTGACCCGGTCACCCGGGCGAAGGCCGCCGAGCGTCGTCGCCGCCAGCGTGTGCGGGACGAGCGCGACCTCGAAGCCTCCGTCGTCGAGCGACGCGACGGTGAGCGAGACGCCGTCGACGGCGACGGAGCCCTTCTCGAGGCAGTAGCGGAGCACGCCCTCGGGCGCGTCGAGCCAGACGCGGAGGCCGGTCGAGTCCTCGGCGACGGTGCGGACCCGGCCGACGTCGTCGACATGGCCCTGCACGACGTGGCCGCCGAGCGGATCCCCGAGCCGGAGGGCGGGCTCGAGATTGACGCGGGCACCCGGCGCGAGCGCCTGGAGAGTCGTCCGCGCGATCGTCTCCGGCACGACGTCGAACGCGAGCCGACCGCCGTCTGCCTCGACCACCGTGAGGCACGTCCCCGCGACCGCGACGGAATCGCCGACGTCCGCGCTCGAGGCGGTGACGGGCGCCTGGACGACGAGGCGCGAGCCGGTGAGGGACACGACTTCTCCGAGCTCGCGCACGATCCCGGTGAACATCCGGTTAGCGTAACGATGCGGGTTTGCCCGCATCGCGATCCGGCGCCCCGCGGACGCGCCCGCCTGCACAAAGGAGCACCCTCCAGCTGACGGGCCCGCAGCCGCGACTCCCTGCGGGCCCGCTACCTATGCCGGGCGAAGAGCTGCGCTCTTCGCCCGGGGATAGAGGAACTGCGCCGCCGGGAGAGCGCGGTCTCCCGGCGGCTCCGTGCT
>CAZRTE010000146.1:0-3120 GCA_964602945.1 uncultured Gaiellales bacterium | reverse complement strand
CCGGCCGGCGCAGTTCCTTCACCCCCGGGCGAAGAGCGCAGCTCTTCGCCCGGCCTCCCGATTACCCCCTTCGGGTGATTCCTCAAAGCGACGACCGCACCCACAATCAGACGCGTCCGGCGTCATCGACGCAATCCCCTGGAGGAAACATGCTCGAGTGGAAATCCCATCTCGTGGTTCTCATGGTCACCGCTGCGGCGCTGGCCAGCGCCGTCGGCATGAACCACGGCTGGTTCCTCAACCACGGCTGGTAGCGGCCGCGCACACCTCGTAGGGGAGGGAAGCGGGGGTGTCGTTCACCGGCGGTCGGCTCGCGCGAATGCGCGGCTGGACCGCGTCTGAAATCGGCAGCCCCGACCACGGCGCAGCGGAGACTGCGGCCGCCGCTGCGCTTCCGGCCAAGGTGCTCGTGCTGGTGGCTCCCGTCATCGTGGCGGGGCTCGGCGCTGTCGCCTTCGCCGCCTACCGCTACCAGTCCGGCGCGCCCTCCACGGCGGACATCGTCTCGCTGCTCGGCCTGCTGGCGAGCGTCGTGATCGCCGAGCGCTTTCCCGTTCCGGTCGAAGGTGTCGACTCCGGCGGCGTCACACTCGGCTTCGTCTTCGCCGTCTCGGCGATCATCCTGCTCGGCTGGCCGGCCGGCGTGCTCGTCGCAGCCGGCGCGGCGATCGGGATGCTCGGCCACCGTCCCGCGGTCCGGGCCACCTACAACGGCGCGATGTTCGCGCTCTCGGCCCTCGCCGGCGGGCTCGTGATCGAGTACGTGCACGGCAACTCGACTGGCGTCCTCGTGGCCAAGGTCGTGCTCTGCGCCGTCCTCTACAACTGGGTCGTCAACCTCGTGCTCATCAGCGCGGTCCTCGCGGCGTCCTCGGGGCACCCCTTCGTCCAGACCGCGCGCGACAACATCGTCCAGACGACGGCGCCCTTCGCCCTCATGACGTCGGCGTCGGTGATGCTCGTCGTCCTCTGGCAACGCAGCCCGGCGCTGTCGGTCGCTCTCGTCGGGCCGCTGCTCGCGATCGCGCTCTACCAGCGCTCGACGTTCAAGGCGCTGCGGGCGATGCGACTCGCCCTGACCGACCCGCTCACGGGGCTCGGCAACCACCGCAGCTTCCACGAGCGACTCCAGCGGGAGCTGGCCGCCGCGGAGCAGAAGGCGGCGTCGCTCGCGCTCTGCCTCTTCGATCTCGACGGCCTCAAGGCGATCAACGACCGCTTCGGTCATCCGGTCGGGGACGCCGCGCTCGGCCACGTCGCGTCGCGGCTAAGGCAAGGCGGCGAGTCGTTCCGGCTCGGCGGCGACGAGTTCGCCGTCCTCCTGCCGAGGCACGACGAGCGGCAGGCGACCGCCGTCGCCCGCTCCATCGTCGAGAGGATCGCGGCGGCCCAGATTCCCGGCGTCGGCACGGTCACCGTCAGCGGCGGCGTGGCCACCTATCCGACGAACGGCGCCGGCCGTGACGAGCTGATCAGGCTCGCCGACAGCGCCCTCTACTGGGCGAAGGAAGACGGGAAGAACCGGGTGCGGGTCTACGCGACGGAGTCCGTTCTCCGCGCCAATCTCGAGCAGCTCGCGGACAGCCCCGAGCGGGCCGCACGCTATCGCGCTGCCGAGAGCCTCGCGAAAGCCGTCGATGCGAGGGACGCGTTTGCGGGCAGTCACTCGGAGCGCGTCGGCGAGTACGCTGCGCGGATCGCCCGCCGGCTCGGCGCCGACGAGCCCGCCGTCGAGCTCACGCGGCTGGCCGGCAGCCTGCACGACCTGGGCAAGCTCGCGATCCCCGAAGACATCCTCCGCAAGACGGGCGACGTCAGCGACGCCGAGCGGATGGTGCTGGAGCGGCACCCGCAGATCGGCTACCGAATGCTCGAGAGCCTCGGCGTCGAGCCCGTCGCGGAGTGGGTGCTCCACCACCACGAGCGCTGGGACGGGGCCGGGTACCCGAGCGGCCTCGCCGGCGAGCAGATCCCGCTCGGCGCGCGGATCATCTTCGTGGCCGACGCGTACGACGCGATGACCTGCGAGAGCGACTACGGCGAGACGGCCACGCCGGGGGAAGCGCTCGCCGAGCTCGAGCGGTGCGCGGGTACGCAGTTCGACCCGGCGATCGTCGGCGCCTTCGCAGCCGAGCTGGCGCCCGGGCCGGCCCTGGCGTCGTAACGGCGAGCGCTTTCCCGCAGACGGCCGTCGGATGTCCGCGGATGACCGGCCCCGCCTCCGGCGAGATCCTGGAGCAACCCCGACCCGGAGGTTGCCCATGACGCTCGTCTGGTTCGTGATCTGGCTGGTCCTGGATCACGTCGGCTCGCACGAGCCGCTCCTGTTCGATCCCGCGAACGTCTGGACGGTGACGCTGCTCGCCGCCGTCGCGCTCGACCTCGCTCGCGGGCACGCACACGGCTCGAGATCGCATTAGCCGTTCGGATTCCGCCCCGTCGCGCACGAGCCGCACGCACGCCAAGCGGTCGCGGCCGACCGCGCCCTGACCTGGCCTTCGCGGACCTGGCCTGGTGCCAGGCACCGAGACATGTCCCCGATCGCCACCGCGCGAGCCGAGACGCCAGTTCCCGAGGCGGCTTGTTCTCTTTGGACATGTTCTCGTGCCTGGCACCAGGACGTGGCTCTTCCGGCCAGGTGCGGCGGCCCGCCGCGCTCCGCCGCCCGCGTTACGCGATCTCTTCGATGAGCCGGATCAGCTCGTCGCGCCGGTAGCCCTGCTGCCGGGCGAAGCGGACGAGCTCGCGCGCCCGCGCGATCACGGCCCCGCGCTCCGGCGTGCCGGCGACGGTCACGCCGCGGCCGCGCCTGAACTCGAGCAGCCCCTCCTCGCGGAGGAGGCGGAGCGAGCGGAGGACCGTGTTCGTGTTCACGCCGAGCACGGCCGCGAGGTCGCGCGCCGGCGGCAGGCGCTCGCCCGGCTTCGCCTCGCCGTCGGCGATGGCGCGCCGGATTTCGGCCGCCACCTGCTCGAAGAGCTCGGTCGGCTCCTGTCGGTCGACTTTGACGTTCAGCATCGTGCCAGTTATGGTAGCACCAGATGATCGCCCCGCCAAGGCCGCCATCGCGCTCGGGCGCGGGGGCGCGCAGACCGTTACTGCGGCTGCAGCGGAAGCGGA
>CAZRTE010000145.1:0-3131 GCA_964602945.1 uncultured Gaiellales bacterium | reverse complement strand
CCGCTCGCTGCTCGGCCGCCTCCTGCACCACTCCGTCAGCGGCGAGTGCGTGCACGCCGCGCGCTGCCCGGTCACGGTCGTGCACGGCTGATGGTCGTCAGCCCTTGCCCGCTCCGACAGCGTCGAGAAACGCGAGCACGCGCCCGGTGAGCAGCTTCGCGGCGGCGGGGTCGTAGTCGGGCAGCGACGAGTCGGCGAACAGGTGCTGCTCGCCCGGGTAGAGGAAGAGCTCGGCCCGGTCGGTCGACTCGACGAGAGCTCGCGCGGCCTCGAGGTCCTCTGCGAAGAACTCGTCGTCCTCCTTGCCGTGGATCTGCACGGGGACGCCCGCCGGCCACGCGTCCCCGAACTCCGAGACCGGCAGGCACGAGTACATGAGCAGGGCGCCGCGGGCGCCGGGCCGGGTCTGCGCGAGCCGCTGGGCGATCGTGACGCCGAAGGAGAAGCCCGCGTAGACCGATTCGGCGGGGAAGTCGTCGGCGGCCGCGACCCCGCGCTCGGCGAGCGCGCCGAAGCCCGCCTCGCGCGCGAAGGCGATGCCGTCCGCGACGGTGGCGAACGTGCGCCCGTCGAACAGGTCGGGCGCGTGCACCGTGTGACCCGCCTGCCGCAGCTCGTCGGCGAAGGCCCGCACGCCCTCGGTCAGCCCCTGGACGTGGTGGTAGAGCACGACCTCCGTCATCGCAACCTCCTGCAGGAAACGATCCATGTAGTTGGAATATTCGGCAAGACTAGTCTATTGGGCCATGGCAGGCAACCAGTCCCCACCCGACTACGAGCTCGCGGAGCGGATCGCGCTCACCGAGCCGTCCCAGGTGAAGGCGCTCGGCCACCCGCTCCGCAACACGATCCTCGGGCTGCTCCATGAGCGGGCGGCGACGGTGACCGAGCTCGCGTCCGCGCTCGAGCGGCCGAAGAGCACGGTCGCACACCACGTCAAGGTCCTCGTCGAGACCGGGCTCCTGCGCGTCGTGCGGACGCGGCGGGTGCGCGCGATCGAGGAGCGCTTCTACGGCCGGACGGCGCGGATGTTCTACGTCGGGGTGGAGCGGAGCGCGGACGGCGGCGAGCTGCCCCGCGACTTCAACGACTTCGAGGTCGCCGCCCGCGAGTCGGTCGCCGCGTACGAGGCCGGCAAGCTGTGGGGCTTCATCCGCCACGCCCGCATCTCGGAGGAGCAGGCGTCGGCGTTCTGGGAGCGGATGGCGGAGCTCGTGGCGGAGTTCGACCGGCTGCCGCGCTCGGGCCGGACGGTGTACGGGTTCGCGGTCGGCGTCTATCCGACCGACCAGCCCGCGCTGCCGGACGAGCGGTGAAGCGAGAGGGCGGGTTCGACCCGCCCTCTCGACGTTCAGCTCGGACTGCGGTCAGGAAGCGGGAGGGACGAAGCCCTGGCCGGGAGGGAGGTCCCCCTTCTTCGTCGGTTGCAGCGTGTAGGTGACGCCGTCGACGCCGACCCGGTCGCTGTTCGTCTTCACCTTGATGTCCAACGCGAGCACGAGATGCGGGTGGTTGACGAGCGCGATCGGAGTCCCGAGCGTCAGCGTGTGACACGCCTGCTCTGCGTCCGTCTCCGTCAGGTTGTCTGCCAGGCCCGTGACCGTGAAGTTCCGGTCCTGGTCCTGGACGCCGAAGAGGATGCCGACGTACGAGTCCCCGGACTCGTTGTGGAGCTGGAGGCAGACCTCCGCGGAGACCAGGGACATCGCCTCGTCCCCGATCGTCAGGTCCGGCGTGTTGAAGAACTCGTCGTGGCCGGTACCTCCGTAGTGTTGGAAGAAGTTGGGGAAGTGGCCGGGGCCGTAGCCGTCCGCATCCGTGCAGTGGAGGTGCGATAGAGCGTCACCGTCTCCGAGTCGGCTGTACGGGAGGAACGTCTCCGAGTAGATCGTCACCTGGCCGGGAGCCGCCTTCGCCGGCCCCTTCCCCGGTGCAGCGGAGACGGTGCCCGTCGCCAGCACCGCCACGGCGACGACTGCACCGAGCACGAGCGGAAGGCCGACGAGCAGGGATCGGCGCTGCGGGAGAGCTTTCATTGCGCACCTCCTCGGGCACGCGCAGGCGGACAGTGCCGGTTCCGGCACTGGCTCGACGCCGGACAAAGGCGGCCACCGCAGATCCGGCGCGTCGACACCTCACCGCCCGCGCACTGCTTGTCACGTGGCCGCCCGGGGCTCATAGGGAGTTGCTACGCATCGCGTCGCCCTTGCGGACGACGCAAGTCGCGGGCACCCTGTGGCCCGTGCCGGGGATCGCGATCCGCGCGCTCGTGCTCGGAGCCTTTCTCGTCACCGTCACGGCTGTGACGGGCTCGTCCCACGCCGGTGCCGTCCGGCGGCGGGCGCAGCTGCCGCACGTCCTGAAGCTCGTCGACGACTCGCGGCGGATCCGGCTCCCCGGCGGCCGGAAGGTGCCGCGCCCGGTCACGACGTACCTCTGGTACCCGCCCGCGCGGGACGGGGCCGGGCCGTTCCCGCTCGTGGTGTTCGGACACGGGTACGCCACGACGCCGCTCCTCTACCGCCGGCTTCTGCGCGCGTGGGCGAAGGCGGGCTACGTCGTCGCGGCGCCGCTCTTTCCGCTCGGGAACGCGCACGCTCCGGGCGGGCCGGACGAGTCGGACCTCGTCAACCAGCCGGGCGACATGAGCTTCGTGATCACGCAGCTGCTCGCGGCGAGCGCGTCGGAGACGGATCCCCTCCACGGCCTCGTCGATCCGGCCCGGATCGCCGTCGCCGGGCAGTCCGACGGAGCGATGACCGCCTTTGCGACCGCCTACGAGCGCCCATGGCGCGACCGGCGCGTGGACGCCGCCGTGATCCTGTCGGGAGCGAAGCTGGGGCGCCACGTCCCGCTCGCCCGGCACGCGGCACCGCTGCTCGCGGTGCAGGGAACGGCGGACGAGGTCAACGAGCCGAAGTACACGCGGCGCCTGTTCCGGGCCGTCGCGCGCCCGAAGTTCCTGCTCCTGCTGCGGCACGCCGGGCACCTCGGCCCGTACACCGTGCCGGGGGCGCGGCTCGCGGCGGTCGAGCGGGTCTCGATCGCCTTCCTCGACCGCTATCTCGGCCACGGCTCGCTGCGGGCGATCCGCCGCGCCGTGGCGGGCGTCCGCACCGCGGAGCTCACGA
>CAZRTE010000144.1:0-3201 GCA_964602945.1 uncultured Gaiellales bacterium | reverse complement strand
CTCCCGCCTCGAGGACGTAGACGTCGCGGGGCAGGTGCGGGACGAGGCTGCGCACATAGAGGGCGGGCGTCCGCATCGCGGCGAGGCTAGCCGCAGTCGGGGAGAATGACGGGGTGATCGAGCGCGCGAGGATCGTCTTCCCCGACCGGCGGCTCGCCGGCCTGGAGCATCCCGCTTTCGTGGCGCGCGGCGTCCGGGAGGGGCCGCACGTCGCCCTGATCGCGGGCATCCACGGCTGCGAGTACTCGTCGATCGCGGCCGTGACCCGCTTCATGAACGAGCTCGACACAGCGGAGCTCGCCGGCTCGATCACCGCCGTCCCGGTCGTGAGCATGCGCTCGTTCGTCAAGCGCTCGCCGTTCGTCGTCCCCGAGGACGGGAAGAACCTCAACCGCTGCTTCCCGGGGACGTACGACGGGACGTACACCGACGCCCTCGCGCGCGGGATCTTCGACGAGCTCATCGCCCCGGCCGACGCGCTGATCGACCTGCACGGCGGTGACCTCGTCGAGGCGCTCGAGCCGTTCGCGATCTACGACCCGTCGCCGGTCGAGGAGCGTGCGCGGGCGCTCGCGATCGCCTTCGGCCTGCCGTACGTCGTGCGGGAGGAGCCCGCGGAGGGACCCGGTGGGATGACGTGCAGCGCCGCGGCGGCCGCGGGGATCCCGGCGATCATCGCCGAGGCCGGTGGACGGGGCCAGCTGGAGGACGCCGCCGTCGAGCTGCTCGTCGCAGGCGTCCGGAACGCGCTCCGCTCGCTCGAGATGCTGCCCGGGCCCGTGCTGCCGCCGCCCGAGGAGCAGCGGCTCGTCGGCGCCTTCGCCTGGCTCCGCTGCCGCGAGTCCGGCTTCTGGCGGGCGGCGGTTCCCGTCGGCGCCGAGGTGGCGGACGGCGACCTGCTCGGGCGGGTGACGAGTCTCTGGGGCGAGGTGCTGGAGGAGGTGCACGCGCCGCGCGACGGTGTCGTCCTCTTCCTCACGACGAGCGCAGCCGTCGCCGCCGACGGCCTGCTGCTCGGGCTCGGCGCCGAGCTCGCACCGCTGTAGGATCCGGGGCGCAAGCGCCGAGTCGACCCGCGGAGGCCGGAGATGCGCGCAGCGCTCATGTCCATCGAGAAGGCCGTTGTGACCTACTTGGAGGGTATGACGCATGCTTCGCAGAACGCTGAACCTCGGGATCCTGGCGCATGTAGACGCCGGTAAGACGACACTCACCGAGCGGCTCCTCTACGCCGCCGGCGTCATCGACGAGATCGGGAGCGTCGACAAGGGGACGACGCAGACCGACACGCTCGCGCTCGAGCGGCAGCGGGGGATCACGATCCGCTCCGCCGTCGTGTCCTTCGCGATCGGGGACGTCGCGGTCAACCTCGTGGACACGCCGGGCCACCCGGACTTCATCGCCGAGGTAGAGCGGGTGCTCGCGGTCCTGGACGGCGCCGTCCTCGTCGTCTCCGCGGTGGAGGGAGTGCAGCCGCAGAGCCGCATCCTCATGCGGGCGCTGCAGCGGCTGCGCATCCCGGCGCTGCTGTTCGTGAACAAGATCGACCGGGCCGGAGCGGACCCGGAGCGAGTCCTCGACGCGATCGAGCGGCGCCTCACGCCGGCCGTGGTCCCGATGGGCTCTGCCACCGGCCTCGGCACGCGGGCAGCGGCGTTCGTGCCGTTCGGCCCGGCGGACGCCGAGCTCGCCCGGCAGGCGCGGACGGGCGAGCTCCACCCCGTCTTCTTCGGCTCCGCGCTCACCGGTGCGGGCGTCGAGCCGCTCGCCGCCGCGATCGCCGAGCTGTTGCCGGCCCGCGCCGGGGACGCCGGGCCGCCCCTGTCGGGGCTCGTGTTCAAGGTCGACCGTGAGCCCGGCGGCGAGCGCGTCGCCTACGTCCGCATCTTCTCGGGGACGCTCGCGGTCCGCGACCGCGTCCGCTTCGGCCGGGAGGGGGAGGGGAAGATCACCGCGATCCGGGTCTTCTCCGACGGAGCCGACACGGAGCGGCCGGCGGTGCGGGCCGGGGAGATCGCGAAGCTCTCGGGTCTCGCCGACGTTCGGATCGGCGACAGCATCGGGGACGCGGCTGGCCGGCCGATGGCCCACGAGTTTCCGCCGCCGACGCTCGAGGCGATCGTCGACCCGGTCGATCCGGGCGGGCGGGAGCATCTCCGCGTCGCGCTCGCGGAGCTCGCCGAGCAGGATCCGCTGATCGACGTCCGGCAGGACGACGACCGGCGGGAGATCTCGGTCTCGCTGTACGGCGAGGTGCAGAAGGAGGTGCTCGAGGCGACCCTGACCGGGGACTACGGCCTCGAGGTCGCGTTCAGGGAGACGACGCCCCTCTACGTCGAGCGCCCGGCCGGGAGGGGCGACGCGCTCGAGGTCCTCTACGCGAAGACGAAGTCGAACGTGACGGGGAAGTGCTCTCCCGACAGCACGAATCCGTTTCCCGCCACGTTGGGCCTGCACGTGGCGCCCGCACCGCCGGGAAGCGGTGTCGCGGTCGACGTGGACGTCGACGTGCGCCTGCTGCCGCTCTACGTCTACAAGACCGCGGCGGCGTTCGAGCAGCAGATGGGCGCCTACGTCCGCGAGGCCCTCGCCGAGGGCCTCTTCGGCTGGCGGGTGATCGACTGCGCCGTCACCGTGACCGACTGCGGCTACCGCGCCCCGGGGACGACGGCGGCCGACTTCCGCAAGCTCACGCCGGTCGTGCTCGCCCAGGCGCTCGAGGGTGCGGGGACCGTGGTCTGCGAGCCGAAGATGCGCGTGCTGCTCGAGGTGCCCGTGGACACGCTCGGCCCCGTGGTGGCTGCGCTCGCGCGGCTCGGCGGGACGGTCGAGGCTCCGACGCCGGAGGGCGAGCTCGCGACGGTCGAGACCGTCCTGCCCGCGGTGCAGGCTCCCGGCCTGCAGCGGCAGCTCCCCGGGCTGACGCGTGGAGAGGGCGTGCTGGAGTCGAGCTTCGAGAGCTACGAGCCCGTGAGCGGCGAGCCGCCGGTGCGCCGCTGACGCCGGGGCGTCGAGTGCATTACGTTACGAAGCAAACGTGACAGGAGGTGGACGGATGAGCCTGACCTCGATGCTGTACAAGGCGGCGCGGATGAGCGCTACGGGACGCGCGGCCCGGAAGGGGCCGAAGGCGCTCGGGAAGCGCTACGTCCGCAAGGCGGTCGGCCGCTCGGCGGCGAGGACGGGCATCTTCCGCTGGCC
>CAZRTE010000143.1:0-3361 GCA_964602945.1 uncultured Gaiellales bacterium | reverse complement strand
TCCGTCATCGAGCAGACCTCGCGCGGGGAGCGCTTCTTCGACATCTACTCGCGGCTGCTCAACGAGCGGATCATCTTCCTCGGCACGCCGATCGACGACCAGGTGGCGAACCTCGTCGTCGCCCAGATGATCCACCTCGAGTCCGAGGACCCGGACAAGGACATCAACATCTACATCAACTCGCCCGGCGGCTCGGTCTACTCGGGTCTCGCCATCTACGACACGATGCAGTTCATCCGGCCGGACGTCGCGACGACGTGCGTCGGCATCGCGATGTCGATGGGCGCGCTCCTCCTCGGCGCCGGGGCGCAGGGAAAGCGGACGGCGCTGCCGAACTCCAAGATCCTGATCCACCAGGTGTCCGGCGGCTTCCAGGGGCAGGGCACCGACATCGAGATCCAGGCGAAGGAGACGATCAATCTCAAGCGGCGCCTGGAGGAGATCATCGCCCAGCACACGAACCAATCCGTGGACAAGATCTCGAAGGACATGGAGCGCGACTACTACATGACGGCCGAAGAGGCCCAGCAGTACGGCATCGTCGACCAGGTGATCGCGCACCGCTGAGATAGACGAAACGCCCGGACCGAGGTAAAAGAGACAGAGACGATGGCACGCGCGACCGACGGCAACGAGCAGCTCCTCTGCAGCTTCTGCGGCAAGAGCCAGCGGCAGGTGAAGAAGCTGATCGCCGGTCCCGGCGTCTACATCTGCGACGAGTGCATCGACCTCTGCAACGAGATCATCGACGAGGAGCTGACGGCTCCGACCCAGCTCGATCTCGACAACCTGCCGCGCCCGCGCGACATCTACTCCGTCCTCAACGACTACGTCGTCTCGCAGGAGGAGGCGAAGCGGACGCTCTCGGTCGCCGTCTACAACCACTACAAGCGCGTCCAGATGGGGCAGGAAGAGGACGAGGTCGAGCTGCAGAAGTCGAACATCCTCCTGCTCGGGCCGACCGGTTGCGGCAAGACGCTGCTGGCCCAGACGCTCGCGCGCATCCTCAACGTCCCGTTCGCGATCGCCGACGCGACGGCGCTGACCGAGGCGGGCTACGTCGGGGAGGACGTCGAGAACATCCTGCTCAAGCTGATCCAGGCGGCGGACTTCGACATCAAGAAGGCCGAGACGGGGATCATCTACATCGACGAGGTCGACAAGATCGCGCGCAAGGCGGACAACCCGTCGATCACGCGCGACGTGTCCGGCGAGGGCGTGCAGCAGGCGCTGCTCAAGATCCTCGAGGGGACGGTCGCCTCGGTGCCGCCGCAGGGCGGGCGGAAGCACCCGCACCAGGAGTTCCTCTCGATCGACACGACGAACGTCCTCTTCATCTGCGGCGGCGCGTTCGCCGGCCTCGACAAGATCATCGCGAAGCGGATCGGCAAGAACGCCGTCGGCTTCGGCGCCGACATCCGCTCGAAGCACGACGTCGAGTCGTCGGAGCTGCTCGCCGACGTGATGCCGGAGGACCTCCTCAACTTCGGTCTCATCCCGGAGTTCATCGGGCGCCTTCCCGTCGTCTCGGCGGTGCACCAGCTGCGGCGCGAGGACCTCGTCCAGATCCTCGAGGAGCCGAAGAACGCGCTCGTCAAGCAGTACCAGCGCTTCTTCGGCTACGACGACATCGAGCTCGTGTTCACCGACGACGCGATGTGGGAGATCGCCGACCGCGCGCTCGAGCGCGAGACCGGCGCCCGCGGCCTGCGCTCGATCATCGAGGGAGCGCTCCTCGACGTGATGTTCGAGCTCCCGTCCCGGCGTGACGTGACGAAGTGCGTGATCACGAAGGAGTGCATCGCGCAGGGCATCCGCCCGACCCTCGTCACGAGCGGCGGGACGTACGTCGGCGACGAGCCCGACGAGCCCGTCGAGCAGACCGCCTAGGTTTAGCTCGCGACCGCTGCGCGGTCGCTCCCTGGGAGAAGAAACTCCGCGCCGCCGAGAGCGCGGTCTCGGCGGCGCTCCGTGCTCCAGGGCTCGTCGGCGTCGATTCGAGCTGTCATGGGCGCTCGCGGACGTGCGCTGCGCGCAGGTCCGCAGTCGCTCGTTCGGCGCGGACGTAAGCCGCCTGCGGCGTGCCTTACGCCCGCGCCCTGCTCTGATGAGCGACGTGGGCCTTCAGACGTGAGGACGCTCGCCCAGGCGAGCGTTCGTGTATGTTACCTGAGTGGCTGTTGCGGTTGCTGTGCTGCCGGTACGGGCGGGGATCTACGCCCGGATCTCGTCTGACCGGGAGGCGGACGGGTTGGCGGTGGCGCGGCAGCTGGCGGACTGTCGGCGGTTGGCGGAGCGGAAGGGCTGGCCGGTGGTGGAGGAGTACGTCGACGACGATGTGAGTGCCTGGAGCGGCCGGGAGCGGCCCGCGTACGCGCGGATGCTGGCCGACCTGGAGGCGGGCGCGATCAACGCGCTCCTGGTCTACGACCTGGATCGGTTGCACCGGCAGCTGAGCGGCCTGGAGGAGCTGATCGGGTTGTGTGAGGCGCAGGGTCTGACCAATGTGGCCTCGGTCAGCGGCGACCTTGATCTGACGACGCCGGATGGCAGGTTTCGGGCTCGTATCCTGGTGGCGGTGGCGACCAAGGAGTCTGACGACAAGAGCCGCCGGGTCACGCGCAAGCATGACGAGCTGGCGGAGTCGGGCAAGTGGTCGGGCGGCGGCAGCCGCCCGTTCGGGTACGAGCCCGGTGGGCAGGAGTTGCGCGAATCGGAGGCGCTGGTGGTGCGCGAGTGCGCGAAGCGGTTCCTGGCGGGTGAGCCGATCCGCTCGATCTGCAACGACCTCAACGCCCGCGGCGTCCCGGCCGCGAGCGGCGGCCAGTGGAGGTCGGCCTCGCTGCGCAGGATGCTCGCCTCCGGCCGCATCGCCGGCTTGCGCGAGCATCACGGCCAGATCGTCGCCGCCGCCGAGTGGCCGGCGATCATCACCCCCGAGCAGAGCGAGACGATCCGAGCGATCCTGGCCGACCCGGCCCGGCGCACCAACCGCAGCGCTCGCCGCTACCTGCTCGCTGGACTTGTCCGCTGCGGCCTCTGCGACTCGCCCATGGTCGCCCGGCCCCGCGCGAGCGGACAACGCCGCTACGCCTGCGTCAAAGACAACGGCGGCTGCGGCCGCATCACGATCAACGCCGAACCGCTCGAGCAGCTCATCACCGAAGCCGTCCTCCACCGCCTCGACAGCCCCGAGCTCGCCGCCGCCCTCAACGGCCAAGCCCGCGAAGCACCCGACGCCGCCCGCTTCCGCGCCGAGGTCGAGCAGGCACAAGCCCAGCTGACCGAGCTAGGCGAGGCCTACGCCAACAAGCAGATCGGGATGCCCGAACTGATCGCCGCCCGCAAACTGATCGAAGCC
>CAZRTE010000142.1:0-3408 GCA_964602945.1 uncultured Gaiellales bacterium | reverse complement strand
CAGGCGGACGCGGCCGCGCTCGAGGCCGAGCTGTCCGCCGCGATCGCGCGAATCCAGGCGGGCGAGTTCCCGCCGACCCCGAGCGAGTTCGCGTGCGCCGGCTGCCCCGCGCTCGACCTCGTCTGCGCTGGTCCGCGCCTGGCGCGCGCCCACCTGGCCGAAGCGGCCACGCCCGGGGTCTGACCCCGGAATGGCCAGAAGCTACGTCTCGGAGGCGCGGCGGCGCGTCGGGCCGAAGAAGGAGCGGATCGGGCCGATCGTCGAGCGCCTCGCCGCCGAGCACGCCGACGCGGCGATCGCGCTCCGCTTCCGCAGCCCGCTCGAGCTGCTCGTCTCCGTCCTGCTCTCCGCGCAGACGACCGACGTGAACGTCAACCGCGTCACCGAGCGGCTGTTCGAGAAGTACCGGAGACCGGAGGACTACCTCGCCGTGCCGCAGACGGAGCTCGAGCGCGACGTCTACGCGACCGGCTTCTACCGCCAGAAGGCCAAGGCGCTGCGGGGCACGATGCGGCTGCTGCTCGAGGAGTTCGACGGGGAGGTGCCGCGCCGGCTCGACGAGCTGATGCGCCTGCCGGGCGTGGCGCGCAAGACCGCGAACGTCGTCGCCGCCGAGCTCGGGGAGGCGCAGGGCGTCGTCGTCGACACGCACGTCCGGCGACTCTCGCAGCGGCTCGGACTGACGCGGCAGGAGGATCCCGTCAAGATCGAGCGCGACCTCGTCCGCCTCGTGCCGCGCGCCGACTGGGGGCGCTTCCCGCACCTCCTGATCTGGCACGGCCGCCGCGTCTGCGACGCGCGCAGGCCACGCTGCGAGAATTGCGTCCTGATGGATCTCTGCCCGTCCGCCCGTGTCTGACCGCGCTGCCCGCTCGCGCAGCTTCGAGACCGTCGCGGCGGAGTACGAGCGCTGGCGGCCGGAGTATCCGGCGGCGGCGATCCGCTGGGCGGCGGAGCAGCTCCGGCTCGAGCCGGGCGCGCGGGTGCTCGACGTCGGCGCCGGCACGGGCAAGCTGACGCGCGGGCTCGTCGCGCTCGGCTTCGAGGCGGTCGCAGTCGAGCCCGGTGCGGCCATGCTCGGACAGCTGCGAAAGGCGGTTCCCGAAGCGGAGGCGCACGAGGCGCCCGCCGAGGCGATCCCACTGCCGGACGCGAGCGTCGACGCGGCGTTCGCCGGGCAGGCCTACCATTGGTTCGAGCGCGAGCGGGCTCTCCCCGAGCTGCACCGAACGGTTCGCCCCCGCGGCGGACTGGCGCTGCTCTGGAACTGGTGGGACGTACGCGACCCGCTCCAGCGCGAGCTCGGCGAGCTGATCGGGTATGAGGGCCACGAGCCGTATCGCGAGGAGGAGCTGCCGGGTGAGCCGTGGTTCTCAGAGGTCGGGCGGACGGTGGTGGAGAGCGTCGGCGAGTCGAGCCCGGAGGAGCTCGTCAGCCACCTCGCGACGGCGAGCGGCTTCCTCGTCGCTGAGCCCGGAGAGCGAGAGCAGGCCCTGCGTGCCGTGCACGAGCTCGGTTCCCGCTACGGCGAGAGCTTCCCGTTTCCGCGTCTGACCTACGTCTTCGCCTTCGCGCGTACCCCGCTCAGTTGAGCCGGGGATCCTCGGGGATCCGGGCGACGAGCTCGTAGATCCCGCCCTTGCGCCGCAGCACCTCGTGCCACAGCTCGCCGGGCTCCTCGGTGAACGCGTCGTCGGGTCGTGCCGGCTCGAGGATCCAGTCCTCTCCGGTCAGCTCCTCCTCGAGCTGGCCCGCGCCCCAGCCCGCGTAGCCGGCGAAGACGCGATGGCGGCTCGTCGCGGGAGCGACCTCCTCGGGCTCGGCGAGGGACGGGAAGCCGAGCGAGCCGAAGAGCGGCACTGCGGCGTCGTCGGGATCGAGGAACTCCCCGAGCACGAGAACCGCCTCCTGCTGCACGGGTCCGCCGACCCAGATCTGCTCCCCGTACTCGGCGAGGGGCTCCAGCTGCGGCACCGCGTCGGCCACCTCGACCGGCGACGGGCGGTTGAGGACGAGCCCGGCAGCTCCTTCCTCGGTGTGCTCGGTCACGAGGACGACCGAGCGGCGAAAATTCGGGTCGAGGAGGCTCGGGGAGGCGACGAGGAGATGGCCGCGCAGGGACTCCACCTCCCCATTGTGGCGACGGCTGCCTCAGCCCGCCAACTCGAGCCCGCCGCGGACGGTGGCGCCCTCGACGGCCCGCAGCGCCGGCACCATCTCGCTCGTGACGAGCCCCGCCTCGTCGGTCAGCTCGTCGACGATCTCCCACCAGCGGCGCATCCTGTCGGGGCGGTCGACGAGAGCCGTGACGACGGGGACGGTCCGCCGCAGCGAGAGCAGGGTCTCCCCGTGCGGCTCGTGGTCACCGGAGTAGCCCCAGATCCCGCGGAGCGCCGTCGCTCCCGGCGCTCCTTCCTCGCGGAGCCGCCGGATCAGGGCCGAGTAGAGGGGGTGCTTCGCGTGGCGCGACTGCTCGGACGCGTAGACCATCAACTTCTGCCACACGGCGAAACCGGTGCCTGCCGCTGCCGGCAGCGGCTCCGGCTCGGCGAGCAGCACGCCGTCCCGCTTGCACAGCCGCACGCGCTCGAGCGTCGCGAGCGGCCGGGGGAGGAGGGAGTTGAGCTCCGGCAGCACGCCCGCGATGGCGCGTCCCTCCCCGACGGAGACGATCATGAGCGGCACGTTCTCGTTGCGGGAGAAGAAGTGGGCGCGCTGCCGGCTGCCGTGACGCATGCCGTCGACGCCGAGGAACGCCGTCGCGCCGGCGATGCCCCGGTCGTGGAGGAGGTCGATCACGGCCTCGTACGTCGGGCGCCCGCCGGTTCGCTCCGCCCGGCCGCAGTAGACGGTCAGCTTCGTCGCCTCGTGCAGCTCCTCGGGCAGCACGACCGACTCGATCCGGCCGCTGAGGAGCCGTGCCCGCTCGAGCGTCACGAGCCCCTTGCCGACGAGCTCGACGACCTCGGGGAGGGCGGTCTCCACCTTTGCGCGCGTGTCGACGGCGATGGACACGAGCGGCAGGTCCTCCGAGAGCGTGAGCAGTCGCTGCGTGTGCAGCGTGTGCCGCAGCCCGAAGCCCTCCGTCCCGCGCAGGAGGACGCTCGCCTCCAGCCCTTGCCGCTGGTAGAGGTCGTGCAGGGCGTCGGAGAGCAGCTCGCGACCGACCCGCTGGTGCTCGCCGAAGTAGATCGTCAGCTTGCGGCAGTCCTCGTTCACAGGGCGGCTCCGATCTGCCAGCCTGCGAGCGCGAACCCGAAGCCGACGGCCGCGCCGAGCACGAGGTTCGCCGCCGCCAGGAGATACTCGCCGTCGGCGGCGAGCTGCTCGGACTCGAAGATCCAGGTCGAGAACGTCGTGTAGGAGCCGAGCAGTCCGACGCCGACGACGAACAACGCCGTCGCTCCG
>CAZRTE010000141.1:0-3426 GCA_964602945.1 uncultured Gaiellales bacterium | reverse complement strand
ATCGTGCGGAATCTGTTCATGCCCGACATACGACGCCGGAACGCCGGATGTCACGCGAGTCCTACCCCGGCCGCGGGAGCTTCAGCAGCGCCGCCTGCCCCGCCGCGAGCCGCAGCGAGCGTCCCTTCCCCCGCGCGGCCTGCACGACCACGTGCGCCGCGCGCCTCAGGCTGAGGTTCACGACGAGCGCGTAGCGCTTGCCCGAGGTGCCCGCGAACTCCCCGACCATCACGGGAACCGGAGACTCGACCGACCGGACGAGCTCGCCCGGCAGGAGCGGCAAGCCGCTCGCCGGCGCCGGACGGGTGAAGTAGACGCCCGTGCTGCGCAGGCTGCGCAGCGTCCGGGCGAGCGTCCTCGCGCGGTGGTTCACCTCCTGCAGGTACCGCCACGTCGCCGTCCGCTCTCCGTTCTCGCCGATCGGCGTTCCACCGTTTCGCGTGGGGTAGTACGTGAACCACGTCAGCCCGTGCGCCCCCGCCGCCAGCGCCGCGAACGCCTGCAGCCGCAGCAGCGCCCGCGAGGGAGCCACCGCGTGAGCCCGGATCCGCTTCGAGCTGAGCGCGACCCAGAAGGGCAGGCCGTGCCGCAGCGCGACCCGGCGCACCTGGAGCAGGTTGCGGTAGTAGGCGGCGGCCCGCACCCGCCCCTGTGGCTGCGTCGCGAGCTGGATCGCGTAGTTGTCGTAGCCGATGAACTGCGGCTTCACCTCGGCGACGTAGCGCTCGAGGTACCGCCCGTAGCTCCTCGCGCCGAGCTGCGACCGGGTCGCGTAGCTCGGCAGCAGGTTGACGTAGGCGAGCTTCCCCGGAGCGAGCCGCTGCACCGCCGCGACGGCCTTCCCCAGCGCGGAGAAGTCGGCCGTGCCGGGCTCGTCCGCCAGGAAATACCCGAGCACGGCCGGGCTCGTTCCCGACGCGTGGACGAGCCGGCGCACGCGGGCGGCGATCTCCCGATCCGAGAGCGCTCGCCAGTGCACAGCGAGGTCGGACGGCCGGCCGACGAGCGCCCGCAGCCCCGCCTGCTGCACGGCGGCGACCTGATCGGGGCGGACGAACGCGACGGTGTCGAAGCCGGCGGCGCGCAGGCTGTCCAGGCCGTGCGTCGGCTCGTCGAGCATCGCCTGGCTCCCCGGCTTGAGCTCCCACGGCATGATCACGAAGCGGCCGTCCGCGACTCCCTTCTGCGCGGAGCTCTGCCCGGAGCAGCCCGGGGCGACCAGGCAGACTGCCCCGATCACCAGCAAGGCGAGCGCTGCGCGTCGCATGACGCCGGCGGCCTTGCCTACGCGGTCGCGGGCAGGTAGGGCGTCCAGCCCGTCGGGATCCGCGGCGCCGCGAGCTTGATGAAGAGCGTCGGCGTCGGCGGGCGAGGCGGGGCGAGGAGCGCCATCCCGGCCTGCTCCAGCGTCCGGTCGCCCTTGCGCAGGTTGCACGGCGCGCACGCCGTGACGACGTTCTCCCAGACGGACTCGCCGCCCTTCGAGCGCGGGACGACGTGATCGAGGGTGAGGCGCCCGTTCGTCGTGCCGCAGTAGACGCAGCGCCAGCCGTCGCGGGCGAACAGCGCCCGCCGCGAGATCTTGCGCTGGATCGCCCGCGGAACGCGCACGTAGTGCAGCAGCCGGATCACGTGCGGCCAGATGAAGCTGCCGCTCGCCGAGCGCAGCGGCCGGTCGAGACGCTCGACGACCTCCGCCTTCCCCTTGAAGACGAGCACGTGGGCGCGCCGCACCGTACAGACGTTGAGCGGCTCGTAGCTCGCGTTCAGGACGAGAACATGCTGCAACCCTGGCGAAAAGTAGCAGGGCTACGGTGTCTGCATCGCGCGCTCCACGGCCTCCTGCTCCTCGGGGGAGAGGGCGACCGGCGCACGGCCGTTCTCGAGCTCCTTGACGTAGATCCTCGCGTGTTCGCGTCCCTGGATCGCGCTGAGGACGATCCCGCTCCGCGACTCGTCCAGCAGGGCGATCGAGGCGGACTGGTGGCCGCCCGTGTTCTCGTAGGCGTCGTAGCGGACGACGGCGAGACGGGTGACGGTCGAGTCGACGCGGCGGTCGACCCGCGAGAGGGCGGCAGCCAGGTCGTCCAGGGAGCCGTGGAGGCCGTCGATCCTGTGCTGCAGCGAGACGACGTAGTCCACGAGATCGCGGCCGCCGCTCTCGAGCAGGGAGCGCTGGCCGGCGCGCGTCGCGCGGAGCCGGCGGTGGAGGACGGTGGCGAGCACGAGGGCACAGATCGCGACGGCGGCCGCTCCGATCGCGATCCAGCCGGCGACGGACCCGCTCACGCGTCGGGAGGCGTCATCCGCCCGCCAGGCTGAAGAAGACGGGATACGTGGCCCGGTTGTTGACGAGCCGCTTCTCCCCCGGCACCTTCCCGATCACGACGCGCAGCGAGGCGCTGTGGGCGAAGGCCGACCCCGGCAGCCGCATGTTCGGGAACGAGACCGTGGTCTGCTGCTTCGCCGTGATCTGCCGCACCTTCCTCGTCTTCGAGAAGACCGTCTTGCCCGAGACGATGACGGAGAGCGTGACCGGGACGTTCACCTCCGGGAAGTTCCCGGAGTCCTCGAACGTGACCTTGAAGACGAGGCTCGCCGAGACGTCGATGCTCGTCGGCGTCGTCGTCGTGAGCGTGAGCGTCTTGCCGCCGGCGACAGCCTTCGTGCTCAGGAGCTGGCTCCCGTGCAGCCCCGTCACCTTGCCGCTGGACGTCTGCGAGCTCAGCCGCTGGAGGACGACCGAGAACGAGCCGGCGGTGACGACCTCCGGATTGCCCACGAACTGCGAGCTCGGGGCGATCACGCCGGTCACGCCGTGCTCCTTCAGCGTCTGCGTCGCCGGTAGCCGGAACAGCTCCTTCCAGACGATGTCGCTCGCGGTGAGCAGCTGCGCCTCGCCGGCGAGCTCGCCGGCGACCGTCGACGTGGACTTCGAGTCCGACCGGCCGAGCAGATCGGCCAGGCCGGCGAGACCGAGGGCACGCAGCTGCAGCCCGGAGAGCACCTGCTGGTGGGTCGTCTGGAGGGGCCCCGGCGGACGCAGCCGCTGGGCCGCTTCGTAGTACTGCTGCTCCTCGCGCGACCACTGCTCGAGCTTCGTCTCGAGCCCCGTCAGCGTGAGGCTCTCGGCCGACAGCTGGTTCGTGAAGTCGGTCCCGATGCGGGCGGAGCTCTGCGCGATCGGCTGCAGGCCGTTCATGTACGACGCGTACTCCTTGTCGCGGCTGCGGGACTGGCACGCGCCGACCCAGAAGACGAGACCGACGACGATGGCGATCGCGAGCGCCACGAGGCCCGCGAGCCGCGCGAGCGCGACGGCGCTCGGCGGCGGAGTCGGCCGGCGAGGCCCGGAGCCGCGCGGGCGCCGAGCAGCCTCGCGCGCCCCCGGCTCCTCGAAGAACACGAGCTCACAGTCGTCGTCGA
>CAZRTE010000140.1:0-3532 GCA_964602945.1 uncultured Gaiellales bacterium | reverse complement strand
CGCCGCCTTCAGGCGGCCTGCCCCCACGCGACACCGGCACAGCGCTCGAACCCACCCGGCCCAAGCAAGCCCTTACGGCACGGAGCCGGCCGGAGACCGCGCTCTCCGGCCGGCGCAGTTCCTTCACCCCCGGGCGAAGAGCGCAGCTCTTCGCCCGGACCCAGCGAGCGAGACCGCAGGTCTCGCGAGCTGCTACATGCCGGGGCGCCCCGCTGCGACCCAGTCGCGCACCTCGAACCAGTGACTCGCCCGCAGCGCCTCCGCCACGCGCTCGTCGGTGTGGCCGGCGTGGAAGACGTGCCGCTCGAGGTCGCAGCAGATCGCGATCTCGGAGAGCGGCACGTCGAGCACGTGCATGAGCGCGTCCGCGGGAAGCCTCGCCTCGGCGACGGTGTAGTGCTTGAACTGGAGCTCCGGAGCGATCTCCATCAGCTCGGGCCAGTCCGGACAGCTACGCGAGCTCACGCTGCGGACGGTACCCGCAGCGCCCGGCGCGCGATCGACGCAAGCGTCCGTACAAACTCCGGATCCGCGTTCGGCATCTCGATCCGCTCGAGCTCGAGTCCCAGCTCGGCGGCCTTCTCCCGTGCCTCGACGTCGAGGTCCCAGCGGATCTCGAGATGGTCGGAGACGAACCCGACCGGACAGACGAGGACGCGCTCGACGCCCTGCCGCCGCAACGCCTCGAGATGCTCGAGGATGTCCGGCCCCAGCCACGGCTCGCCGGTCGGCGACTCGCTCTGGAAGGAGAAGCTCCAGGCGCCGAGCCCGGCTGCGTCCGCGACGAGCCGCGACGTCTCGAGCAGCTGGTCGCGGTACGGGTCGCCCGCGGCGAGGATCCGCGCCGGCAGGGAGTGGGCAGTGAACACGACGTGGGCGTCCGTGCCGCGGACGCGGCCGGCGAGCAGCTCGACGAACCCGGGCTCGTCGTGCCAGCTCTCGACGAACTGCAGGTCCGCGAGTCCGGCGAGCGCGCTCTCCAGCTGCTCGCGGTAGCCCGCGATCGACAGGGCCGAGTAGTGCGGGGCCAGCACGAGGCCGACGATCTCGCCTGCGCCGGCGGCGACCGCCGCCCCGGCGGCGTCGGCGATGCGCGGAGTCCAGTGCTTCATCCCGGTGAAGACGGGCAGGCCGAGCTCGTGCTCGAGGGCGGCGCGCGTCCGCTCCGTGATCGCGTTCAGCGGCGACGAGTCCTCGATGCCGAGCCGGCGGTAGCGCTCGACGAGATCGGCGAGGTTCTCGGGCGCGATCGGCCGGCCGCCGCGGATGTCGGAGTAGTAGGCCGGTACGTCGGCCAGCCGCTCCGGCGACCCGTAGGCCATGAGGACGACGGCCTGCTTCATCGGCCCGGACCGTAGCTGCGGACGAGCCCGGCGAGCCGCGTCAGCACGTCGGGATCCGTTTGCGGGAGGACGCCGTGGCCGAGGTTGAAGACGTGCCCGGGACGGCCCCCGGCCCGGCGCAGCACCCGCAGCGCCGACTCCTCGACCCGCTCCCACGGAGCGAGCAGCACCGCCGGATCGAGGTTCCCCTGCACCGCCCGGTCCTCGCCGACGGAGAGCCAGCCGGCGTCGAGGGGCGTCCGCCAGTCGAGGCCGATCGCGTCGCCCCCCGTCCGGGCCAGCTCCTCGAGCAGCGCCGTCGAGGCGCCGGTGGCGAAGTGGATCGTCGGCACGCCCGCCGCCTCGAGTATGCGCCGCGAGTAGGGCTGGACGAGCTCCGCGTAGTCCTCGACCGAGAGGACGCCGGCCCACGAGTCGAAGAGCTGGATCGCATCCGCGCCGGCGGCCGCCTGCGCCTCGACGTAGCGTGCGAACTGCTCCGCGAGCCGCTCCATCAGCGCGTGCCAGACCGCCGGCTCGCGGTACATGAGCGCCTTCGTCCGGGCGAAGTCGCGGCTCGGCCGTCCCTCGACGAGGTAGCCGGCGACCGTGAACGGGCCGCCGCAGAAGCCGACGAGCGCACGCTCCGGCTCGAGCTCTCCCCGCACCATCCGGATCGCCTCGAGGATCGGCGCGCCCCACTCCTCCGGCTCGGCGACGCGCAGCCGCTCGACGTCGGCCGCGGACTCGAGCCGCGGCTCGACGACCGGGCCGACCCCTTCCACGAGCTCGACCTCGATTCCCATCCCGAGGACGGGCGACATGATGTCGGCGAAGAGGACGGCGGCGTCCACCTCGTGTCGCCGCACCGGCTGCAGCGTCACCTCCGCGCACAGCTCGGGCGTGCCCGCGAGCTCGAAGAAGCCGTGCCGTTCCCGCAGCGCCCGGTACTCCGGCAGCGAGCGGCCCGCCTGCCGCATGAACCAGACCGGCGTACGCTCGGCCGGCTCGCGCCGCAGCGTGCGGACGAGAAGCGGCTCGACGGCCACCGGATCGGTCAGGCTCGCACGGGCTCGAAGCCCTGCGCGCGCAGCAGCCGTGCCAGCCCGTCCTCGAGCGGGATCTCGGGCTCCCAGCCGAGCACCTGCCGCGCCCGGGTGATGTCGGGCTGCCGTACCTGCGGGTCGTCCACCGGCAACGCCTCGTAGACGATCTCGCTCGACGCCCCCGTGACCCGCTTCACGATCTCCGCAAGCTCGAGCATCGTCCGCTCGTCGGGGTTGCCGAGGTTGACGGGCAGGTGCTCGCCGCTCTCGGCGAGGAGGACGATGCCGCGGATCAGGTCGTCGACGTAGCAGAAGCTCCGCGTCTGCGAGCCGTCCCCGTACACGGTGATCGGCTCCCCCGCGAGCGCCTGGCGGACGAAGTTCGAGACCGCGCGCCCGTCGTTGGGCCTCATCCGGGGCCCGAAGGTGTTGAAGATCCGCACGACCGCGGTGTCCACTCCCTGCTGGCCGCGGTAGGCCATCGTCAGCGCCTCCGCGTAGCGCTTGGCCTCGTCGTAGACGCCCCGAGGGCCGATCGGGTTGACGTGGCCCCAGTACGTCTCCGGCTGCGGATGCACCTGCGGGTCGCCGTAGACCTCGCTCGTCGAGGCGAGCAGGAAGCGGGCGCGCTTGAACTTCGAGAGGCCGAGCGCGTTGTGCGTCCCGTACGAGCCGACCTTGAGCGAATGGAGCGGCATGCGCAGGTAGTCCTCCGGGCTCGCCAGGGCCGCGAAGTGGAAGACGAAGTCGACGGGCTCGTCGACCACGATCGGCTCCGCCACATCGTGGTCGAGAAAGGTGAAGGCCTCGTCGCGGACGTGCTCGATGTTCACGAGCGAGCCGGTGACGAGGTTGTCGATGCAGACCACCCGGTGCCCGCGCTCGAGCAGGTAGTCGCAGAGGTGAGAGCCGAGAAAGCCGGCCCCGCCGGTCACGACGGAGGTGGGCACGGCCGGATCCTATCGGGCGAAGAGCTTCGCTCTTCGCCCGAGTAGCGAGCGAGACCTCCGGTCTCGCTCGCTGGGGAGAAGGAACGAGGGCCAGGGAGAGCGCGGTCTCCCCGGCCCTCGTGCCGGAGGGCTTGCTTGGCCTGGGGCGGATGGAGCGCTGCGCCTAATGTCGCGTGGGGGCAGGCCGCCTACGGCGGCGTTTCCGCCCGCGACG
>CAZRTE010000139.1:0-3655 GCA_964602945.1 uncultured Gaiellales bacterium | reverse complement strand
CGGGAGAGGCCGTGACCCTCGCCGCCCGGCTCGAGCAGCAGGCGGCTCCGAACGAGATCCGAGTCGGCCCGACCGCGGCGCGCCTCGTCCGCGACCTCGTCGAGCTCGAGGAGCTCGAGCCGCTCGAGCTGCGCGGCTGGCCCGCGCCGATTCCGGTCAGCCGCGTTCTCTGCGCGCGCGAGCCGGGCCGGCCGCTCCGCTCGCTCTCGGCGCCGCTCGTCGGCCGCGAGTCCGAGCTCGAGCTGCTCGAGAACACGTTTGCCCGCACGATGCGCGACCGTCGCGCGACCCTCGTCACGCTCTACGGCGAGCCGGGCGTCGGCAAGAGCCGGCTCGCGCGCGAGTTCGTCGACACGCTCGACCGCGCCACCGTGCTGCACGGCCGCTGCCTGCCGTACGGCGAGGGGGTGACGTACTGGCCGGTCGCCGAGATGGTGAAGGCCTCCGCCGGGATCTCCGACGACGATCCGCTCGACCAGGCGCTCGAGAAGCTGCGCGATTGCTGCGAGGACGAGGCCGTCGCCGACCTGCTCGGCCTCGCCGCCGGCGTGCTCGAGGCGGTGGAGGGGGAGCGAAGCCAGCAGGAGATCGCCTGGGCCGCCCGCTCGTGGGCCGAGCAGCTCGCGGAGGCGCAGCCGCTCGTGCTCGTCTTCGAGGACGTGCACTGGGGCGAGGAGCCGCTGCTCGAGCTGGTCGAGCACCTCGCCGGCTGGGTGCGGAGCGCGCCGCTCCTGCTCCTCTGCCTCGCCCGGCCTGAGCTCCTCGACGTCAGGCCGACGTGGGGCGGCGGCCGCGTGCGCGCCGTCACGCTCGAGCTCGAGGCGCTGCCCGACAAGGAGAGCCGCGAGCTCGTCGCGGCCCTCGCGGGAGAGGTCGGCGTGCCGGTCGACGTGGCGGCCGTGCTCGAGAAGGCGGACGGGAACCCGCTCTTCGTCGAGGAGACGATCCGGGCTCTGGCCGAGCAGCCCGACGGACGGCAGGAGCGGATCCCGGACACGCTGCAGGCCCTGATAGCGGCCCGCATCGACCGGCTCTCGCCCGCCCCGCGCCGGTTGCTCCAGCACGCCTCGATCATGGGCCGGGTCTTCATGCACGGCGCGCTCGCACACCTCTCGCCCGACCCGGAGGGCGTCGACGCGGCGCTCGACGAGCTGCTGCTCCGCGACTTCGTCCTCCCCGAGGAGCGCTCGGCGATCACCGGCGAGCGGGCGTTCAAGTTCAAGCACGTGCTCATCCGGGAGGTCGCCTATGCGGGCCTCGCGAAGGGATCGCGCGCAGACCTCCACCTCCTGTACGCCGGCTGGCTCGGCGAGCGGGCGGGGGACGAGCTCGTCGAGATCCGCGCCTTCCACCTCGACCAGGCCGCGCGCCTGCTCGTCGAGCTCGACGGCTCGGCCCCGCCCGAGCTCGCGGAGGAGGCAGCGGGCGAGCTGACGAAGGCCGGCCGGCGCGCGCTCTCGCGCGAGTCGTTCCGCAGCGCGCGCAAGCTCCTCGTCCGGGCGGTCGAGCTCGCGCCCACTCTCGAGCGCCGCTACTTCGCCGCACGGGCCGCATGGCGGCTCGGCGACATGATCGCGGTGATCGTCGAGATGGAGGAGGTCGCGTCCGCGGCCGCCGCGGAGGACGAGCGGCGGCTGCAGGGCCGCGCGCTGACGGCGCTCGCGGAGGCCGTCCTCAACCAGCGGGCGGACGCGGTCGCCGCGCGCGAGCTGGCCGAGCAGGCGATCGAGGTGCTCGCCGACGAGAAGGCCGAGGTGCGCTTCGAGGCGTTCCGGGCGGCGGCGAGCGTCGCGTCCTGGCTGACCGACGCGGCGGCCTTCGAGCGGTGGGCGAAGCTCGCGCTCGAGGCGGCGCAGGCGGCGGAGCGGAAGGACCAGGAGATCCAGATCACGATGGCGCTGGCGGAGAGCTACATGCACCGGCTCGAGCTGGCGGAGGCCGAGCCGCTCGTCAACCGGATCGCGGAGCTCGCGGAGGAGTCCGGCAGCGTCGTCGGCCGGGCCCACGCGCGGCTGGCCCGCGGGGAGCTCGAGAACTGGCGCGGCAACGACGCCGAGTCGGAGGCGGCGTACGAGGCGGCACGCGAGCTCTTCCGCGAGATCGGCAACACGCAGGCCGAGGCGAGCGCGACGATGATGGTCGGCCGGCGGGCGGCGGCGCAGGGCGACGTCGAGCGGGCCGAGAAGCTGCTGCTCGAGGCCGTCCGGACGATGAAGGGCATCAACGACCGGGGCCGGCTGTGCGAGGCGCAGCGCTCGCTGGCGGAGCTCTACGTCGAGCTCGGACGGCTCGAGGAGGCCGAGCGGTACGCGCTCGAGGCCCGGGAGTCCGTGGGCCCCGAGGACCGCGTCTCGCTCGTGACGACGCAGCTCTCGCTCGGGCTCGTACGTGCCGCGCAGCACCGGTTCGACGAGGCGGAGGGCCTGATGTACGCGGCCCTCGAGGACGTGCGGCGGCTCGACCTGCGCGCGGTCGAGCGCTGGGCGCTCGTGCGGCTCGCCGACTTCGAGCGCGCCCGCGGGAACGAGAGCGAGGCGGCGCGCTTCGAGCAGCTGCTCGCAGGGCTCGCGCCTGCGGGCACGGCGGCGGCCTCCTGAGCCGGCGCTGCGGTCCCCTGCGATGAGCTCCGGGGACTGGAGGTGGCCGGAATCGCTCGACGCGCTCCAGGCGGCGCCGGACTCGCACCGGCTCGTGTTCGAGAACGACGCCGTCCGCGTCCTGGAGACGACCATCGCGCCGGGCCGGACGACGCCGGTTCACACGCACCGGTGGCCCGGCGTCCTCTACCTGCTCTCGATCGGCCACTTCGTGCGCCGCGACGCCGACGGGGCGGTCCTCGTCGACACTCGCGACGGCGGCTCCCTCCCGCAGCCGGGCAGCGCGATCTGGAGCGAGGCGCTGCCGCCGCACACGCTCGGGAACGTCGACACCTCCGAGATCCGTCTCGTCGGTGTCGAGCTGAAGAGGGCCTGAGCCGGCGCGGCCGGAGCGGGAGCCGATCCGGTGCGCCCGGTCAGCGTGCGGCACCGCGCGAGCGCGTCCACCGAGCGAACCACTGCACCCACTCCTCCTGCTCGGCCGTCTCGACGGCGTCGGACCGGTAGGCGGCGCGGATCCAGGCCACGGCGTCCGAGGCGGGAACGCCCGCGAGGACGGCCATGCAGGCGAGCACCGTCCCGGTCCGCCCGATGCCGCCGAGGCAGCCGACCTCGACCAGGTCGCCCCGGCGCGCCCGGTCGAACGCGCTCTCGATCTGCCGCGCTGCCACCTCTGGATCGTCGGGGAGGCCGAAGTCGGGCCAGGCGATCACGTCGGCCGGCCAGGTCGGCTCCCAGTGCGGATCCGCATAGAGGCCGTAGGCGCGGTCGGGATCGTCCGCGCGCCGGTCGAAGATGGACGATGCTCGTACCCGCGACCCGTCGGGGAAGACGACGTCCGCCACGCGGGGAGCCTACGGCACCGTGTCGAACGGTTCAGCGGACGGCTCGGCCGAGGAGCACGTCCCGGATGGCGGCGTGGCTGGCCTCATCCGGCGACTCGCTGATCACGGTCGCCGGCCGCTCGAAGTGCGCGAGCGCGGCGCGCAGCGGCTCCGCCCGGAGCGTGCCCTCGCCGTAGGGGAGGTGCTTCGTCTCGTTCCGGTTCGCGTACTGGA
>CAZRTE010000138.1:0-3754 GCA_964602945.1 uncultured Gaiellales bacterium | reverse complement strand
CACCTCGTCGTGCCGCGGAGCTTCAACGACGCCCAGCAGGTCGCCGACCGCTTCAAGGACGGCGTGCCGGTGATCCTCAACCTCCAGGGCTCCGACCAGGAGCTCTCGAAGCGGCTGATCGACTTCGGGAGCGGCCTCACCTACGCGCTCGACGGCGGGATGCAGCGAGTCGCCGACAAGGTGTTCCTGCTCACGCCGCGGGACGTCCAGCTCTCCGCCGAGGATCGGGCCCGGATGCTCGAGCGCGGCTTCTTCAACCAGGCATAGGAGACCGAGCCCGCAGGGCGAACCTCGGAGCGATGGGCGTTCTGGCCAGCTTTACGTTGCCTGTTGGAGACGTCGTCTCGAAGGTCGACGGGTTCCTGTACGCGTTCGCGAGCGTCTACACGCTCGTGATCCTGCTCTACATCGTCATGAGCTGGCTGCGACTGCCCTACTCCGTGTCCTTGAACCGGTTCCAGCGCTTCCTCTACGACGTCTGCGAGCCGTACCTGCGGCTGTTCAGGCGCATCCTGCCCTCCTTCGGGGCGCTCGATCTGTCGCCGATGGTCGCGATCATTGCGCTCTGGATCGTGGAGCAGCTCGCCGTCCGGCTCATCGACCATTTCGCGTGAGGGGAGAACCCATGGCACTCACACCTGTCGAGATCAGACACCTGACGCCGCCGCGAGCCTTCTTCCGGGGCTATCGCACGGATGCCACGGACGAGCTGTTCCAGGAGATCGTCGCGAGCTTCGAGGACGTCTGGCGCGAGCGGGCCGACCTCTCGGACAAGGTCGAGCAGCTCGAGGCGGATCTCGTCCGCTTTCGCGAGCTCGAGAGCCTCCTGCGCACGACCCTCGTCTCGGCGGAGCAGGCCTCCGCGCAGATGAAGGAGCAGGCTCGCCGGGAGGCCGAGCTGATCCTCAACGAGGCGCACGGGGAGGCGCGGCACATCCAGCGCCGCGCGATCGCGGAGAACGAGCGCCTGACCCAGGCAGCCCGGCGGCTGCGGGCGCAGCTCGGCGAGGCCCTGGCGGCGATCGACGAGCCGGAGGAGAGGGAACCGGTCGTCTCCGAACCCGAGATCGCGGAGAAGCGGGGCCCGCACGGACTCGCCCGCAGCGGGTTCCTCCACGACGCCGGCGCGGCCTGAGCCACCGGGCAAGTAACAGACTGTTACAAGCTCGCCGGTTCCGGGCCGGCGGAACGCGCCGGACGTAGACTGGCTGCATGACGGCCGAGACGACACGGTTGCGGGTACGCGTGAGCCCCGGGGCGGGGAGCAGCGCGGTCGTCGGCCGCCACGGCGACGCGTGGAAGGTGCGTGTGGCCCAGGCGCCCGAGCGGGGCCGTGCGAACGAGGCGGTGCTCCGTCTCCTCGCCGACGCGCTCGCCCTGCCTCGGACGGCGCTGACCCTTGTTTCGGGCCACAGTGCGCGGGAGAAGACCGTAGAGCTGACCGGCGTGGGGCCGGCGCTGATCGAGCGGCGTCTCACCTCGGCCGTCGAGGCCGGGCGCGGCAGGAAGGAGCGGCGATGACGACGATCGACACCGAACGGTTCCGTGATGCCCTTGTCGAGGAGCGGCGGCGCATCGAGCATGCGCTGGCCACGCTCCGCGACGAGCACCCCGGCTCCCTCGACGAGGAGGTGGAGGAGTTCGGGGCGAGCGACAACCACCTCGCGGAGACCGCGACGGCGACGCTCGGGCGGGAGATCGACTACACGCTCGGCGAGAACTCCGGCGAGCTGCTCACCCAGATCGACGCCGCCCTGGAGCGGATCGAGCAGGGGACGTACGGCACGTGCACCAACTGCGGTCGCGAGATCGCGCCCGAGCGCCTCGAGGCGACTCCCTGGGCCTCGCTCTGCATCGACTGCAAGCGAGACGCCGAAGGCAGATGAAAGCCCCAGAGAGCGCTTCGCACTTTCCTGGGGCCCCAGGTGCAGGCGAGCCGCTGCGACAGGTGGACGTACGGGTGGGCTCGGCGACGGACGCCCTGACCCCGGTCTCGCGCGCCACCCGCTCGTTCGCCGCCACGCCGGCGCAGTGGCTCGCGCTGGGGGCGATCGCCGTCGCCGCGGTTTTCGCGGACCAGGTGACGAAGCACGTCGTCGCCTCGCACCTTCGCCTCGGGGAGGGGCTCCACGTGGTCGGGCCGTTCACGATCAGGCACGTCCGGAACTCCGGCATCGCCTTCGGCCTCTTCGCCCACGCGACGTCCGCCGTGATCGTGCTCACCGCGCTCGCCGTCGTCTGGATGGTCGTCTACTTCGCCCGCTCGGGAGCGCGCCATCCCGTGCTGCCGATCGCGCTCGGACTCGTGATCGGCGGCAGCGTCTCCAACCTCTCCGACCGGATTCGGCTCGGCTTCGTCACCGACTTCCTCGACTTCCGCTACTGGCCGGCCTTCAACCTCGCCGACAGCTTCATCGTGATCGGCGTCGGGCTCCTGCTCGTGGTGCTCCTCCTCGCGGAGCGGGAGCCGCGGCGCCGCCCCGACAGCGGCATCGGCGCGAAGCGCTGAAGCGGGTACTGGTTCCCGCCGAGGCGGCCGGGCAGCGGCTCGACCGCTACCTCGCCGGCCTGGCCGAGATCGGCTCCCGCGCGGCGGCGGAGCGGCTGCTCGCCGCGGGGGCCGTGCACGTGGACGGCGCCCTTCGCGGCAAGAGCCACAGGCTCGCGGGAGGAGAGCGGCTGGAGCTCGAGCCGCTCGTCCGGGACACGCCCGCCGAGCCGGAGCCGCCGCCGCTGACGATCGCGTACGAGGACGAGCACCTGCTCGTCGTCGACAAACCGGCCGGCGTGGTCGTCCATCCCGGTGCAGGACGGACAGGCGGGACGCTCGCGCAGGCGCTCGCGGCGGCAGGCGCCGAGGGTGGGGAGGAGGGACGCCGTGGCATCGTCCACCGGCTCGACCGCGACACGTCGGGGCTGCTCGTCGTCGCCCGCTCCGAGGAGGCGTACGTGCGGCTGCAACGGCTCGTGCGCCGGCGTGCGCTGACGCGCGAGTACCTCGCGCTCGTCGCCGGCAGGCCGCGCTCGTGGCGCGGCACCATCGACGCGCCGATCGGGCGGGACCGGCGGGAGCCAGTGCGGCAGTCGCTCGACACGAGCAAGCCGCGCGCGGCCGTGACCCACTTCGAGGTGGAGGAGCTCCTCGAGCGTCACGCGCTGCTGAGGGTCCGGCTCGAGACAGGCCGCACGCATCAGATCCGCGTCCACCTGGCCGCGATCGACCTCCCCGTCGCCGGGGATCCGGTCTACGGCGTGCGCCCGCGCGCCTCTGACGCGCGGTCTGCCGGCCTGCCGGCCCTGGACCTCGGCCTCGAGCGCCAGTTCCTCCATGCGACTCGCCTCGCGTTCCCCCATCCGGTCGGCGGGGCCGTCGTGGACGTCTCCTCGCCGCTTCCGCCCGACCTCGCCGCCGCCCTGGAGGAAGCTCGCGAAGCTTCGCTTCGCTCGCTGGGATAGCGGAACTGCGCCGCCGGGAGAGCGCGGTCTCCCGGCGGCTCCGTGCCTTTTGTCTTCAGGTTGTCTCGATGGAGCCGCTGCCCTGTGTGCTCGCGCGCGGCCGAGGCCGGCGCGAGCACGGTGCGGCCTCCGCGTAGGCGTTCCGCCTACGTTCCGGCCCCGAACGCCAAGAGTGATTCGAGCCTCAGACCCCTCGTCGGCGCCAGAGCGGCGTCGTAACCGGCGGTTACGACGCCGCCGAAACCGTCGCGGGCGGACACGCCGCCTTCAGGCGGCCTGCCCCCACGCGACACAGGCA
>CAZRTE010000137.1:1811-3831 GCA_964602945.1 uncultured Gaiellales bacterium | reverse complement strand
GTGCGTCGACCTCGGCGATTGATCGGGCGTCAGTTCCCTCGGGCGAGAGAACGCTCGCGCAGCCAAGCGCCTGCTCGATCTAGCAGGGGCGTATGAGCTTCCTGTTCTTTCCGCTGGCGTCGATCTTCCAGAGCGAGGAGCACCCGGTCGGCCCCTGCCGCGCGGTCACGAGCAGCCGTTTTGAGTCTGGCGACCAGGCGACCCCGGTCACCCCCTTCCCGAGCGCCCAGAGCTTCTTCCTGTGGCCGGAGGCGACGTCGACGACGACGAGATGGCCCCGCACGTAGGCGATTTGTCTGCCGTCGGGCGACCAGGCCATGAGCGGCGGTACCGAGCAGGTGCCCGCGTGCCTCACGAGCAGGCGCTCGTGACTGCCGTTCGGACGTACCACGCGGAGAGCGCCCAAGGTCATGAACGCGATCTCGTTTCCCCGCGGCGACCAGGTCGCGCAATAGCCGTGAGGGGCGATCCGGTGCATCCCCGTGCCGTTCGCCCGCGCGACGAAGAGGCCGTACTGCGAACCCCCGGCGCGGATCTCGGAGACCGTGCCGTGGTTGAAGGCGATGCGCCTGCCGTCCGGGGCGAGCGTCGGGTCGAACTTGGCGCCGCGGATCCGGATCCGCTTCCCGCTCTCGGCGCGGAGAACGATGATCGGGCCACCGAAGTCGGGAGCCGACGCGATACGGGTTCCCTTCGCGTCGGTCGAGAAGGTCGTGCCGGTCGAATGGAGGACCCTCTTGTGTGTCCCGTCGAGCCGGGCAAGAGAGATCATGCCGAACGTGTCGTAGAGGATCTCCTGCGGCCTCGGCCAGACGATCTGGGAGGGCCCGTTGATCAGGCCGCCGATCAGCGGGGCCGCGTCAGAGCCGTCGACGTTCGCCGTCCAGATCTGCGAAGGAGGAGGAGGTTGAGGGTGAAAACCGCGACCTACGAACGGGTTGCTGGCCCACGCGATCCGGGTCCCGTCCGGTGACCACACAGGAACCGAGTAAGAGACCTTGAGTGTCTGGTACGCCGCCTCCGCTGCGGGAGAGGCCGGCGCCGGGATGACCAGGACGGCCGTGACCGCGAGCAAGGCGACCGCGAGGATCAGCAGACGTTGCATCGCCCTAAGATTAGAACCTGGCCGTAACGGCGCTGTTGAGGCCGCGCGGATCTCTCATATGCCCGGACGCCAACCGCGCTTCCGGGCGTTCAACGGAGCGCCAACGTAGGGGCGTCCTCGGGGAACATCCGAGAGCACTCGCCCAGGTCAGTGCAATCATTGGATCGTGCGAACGCTTCCTCTCGTCTTCACCCCGACGCCGTATCCACTCCTTGCTCGCGACAACGCCGAGATAGCGCTCCTCGCGGTTCAGCTCCTGCCTTCGGAGGTCGTTCTCTACCTCCGTGCGCTCGTCGAAGACGCGCAAGGCGAGGAAGAGGCGTATGGCCGTGCACTCGAGGACTGGGGAGCCGGCGGGCGACAGGATCCTCTTCCGGACGATCCGGGCGAGCGGCGCTTCCGGCAGGTGAGCTTCTCTGTGTCTGACGACGCGAGAGGGAGCTACACGCTGCGCAAGGCGACTGTCGGTGGGTCGGGGCGGTTCTTCAATGCCGAGTGGTACTTCGCGGGAGACGTACCCGAGGAGGCCAGCTATCTCGTGGTGACAGCCACGGACGAGGCAGGCGAACACGGCTCGGTCCGCCTCGCCCTCTAGGTCCGAACTTCGGGGGCCATTGCGCAACGCTGGCACAGGCGAGACCACGATGCTCCGGTGCGCTACCTGTTTCAAGCGCCCGACGCGCTGGTCGGTGAGTATGGCTCCATCGAGACGGACAGCCAGGAGCCTTTCATGGTCGGTCAGCCGTACAACACGGGAATGAGCCGAGGCGGCGGGATTCGCAGATGGACCGTCGCGGCGATGGAGCCGTCGCCGCGCCCCGGCTATGACGGTCTGATCATCTTCACGGAGAGGGACGAGGCTTAGAACTCGAATCACAATGAGTTCTGGAGCCTTCTGAAGCAGACGAGGCAGCA
>CAZRTE010000137.1:0-1801 GCA_964602945.1 uncultured Gaiellales bacterium | reverse complement strand
CGAGGCTTAGAGTCCCGCTCAGGGGCCATTGCAGAACGGTGGCCCAGCCGAGGGTCTAGCCGCCGTCCCAGACGACTCGGCGCGAGCCGTCGCTGCACAGGGCGTGGTGCGTGTCCTGGAATGACTTCCAGAATCGCCCGCTCCGGTAGGCGGCGCAGCGGAAGGAGTCGACCGCGCAGGGACTGTGGCCGTAGCAGCGGGTGGTGATCGTACGGGCGATCGCCTCGGCCGTCTGGCAGCTGACACCTGCTGAGGCGGCCAGCGAAGCGCCTGCGTTGTCGGGGCGCTGGCAGTACCGCATCTGCGTGTGGTGCCCGCGAGTCCAGGCGATCGACCTGTAGCCGCTCGCCGGGGAGCGGGCTGCGATGACCCCTGCCGCTGTCGCGGCGCCGACCAGCACGAGCACGGTCGCGACGAGCAGCCGCCTTCGCCGCATCCGCCGCTTCGCCTCCGCAATCAGCGGGTCGAGCGAGAAAGGGAGGCGCGGAACGTGGGTAAGCACTGACGCCATTGTTGCTAGCACCACCCGCCGGCGTCAAGTTCAATCGCTCACTGTCGAGTTGTCGCTGCCGCCGGAGGTGATGTCGCTGTCTGCTCTGGATCGTCGAGCTCGGCGGGGTAGGTGTGCGCCGGGGCCGCGAGGTCGTTCGAGGTCCGCGAGCCCGAGGCGTAGGTAGCGTCTCGCGAGGTGGAGGGCCGGGTCGTCCGCATCTCGATCGCGCCCGTGAAGGCGCTGCGCCTCGTGCACCCGGAGGAGGTCGAGCTCACGCCCGCGGGCGTGGCCGGCGACCGCCGCTTCTGGCTCGTCGACGCAGACGGCCGGCTCGTCAACGCGAAGCGGCGGCCGCCGCTGCTGCAGGTGCAGGTCGAGTGGGACGAGGAGACGCGCCGGCTCGTGCTCGTCTTTCCCGGCGGCGACCGGGTCGAGGGCGTCGTCGAGCCCGGAGAGGCGGTCGACGCGGAGCTCTACGACGTCCCGACCGCATCCCGCACGGTCCCCGGCCCCTGGCAGAAGGCGTTGTCCGCCCATGCGGGCCTGCCGCTCAGGCTGCTCTGGTCGGACCGCGGCGCGCTCGACCGCGGGACGGGCGGCGGGGCCGTCACCCTCGTCTCCCGGGCCTCGCTCGAGCGCCTCCGGCAGGAGGCGGGGACCGCGGAGCCGGTCGACGGCCGCCGCTTCCGGATGCTGTTCGAGATCGAGGGGGTCGCCGCCCACGAGGAGGACTCGTGGCTCGGACGGCGTGTCCGGCTCGGCGAGGCCGTGGTCGCCTTCACCGGCGACGTCGGGCGCTGCGCCGTCACGACGCGGCATCCCGAGACGGGCGAGACCGATCTCGACACGCTGCGCGTCCTCGCCGCGTACCGGCCCGAGGGGAAGACGGAGCCTCTGCCCTTCGGCGTGCACGGCGCGGTCGTCACGCCCGGCCGCGTGCGCCTCGGGGACCCGGTCCGGCTGCTCGCGCGCTCCCCTGCCCGGGCATAGCAGATTTGCTATCCTTGGAGGATGGCGGCGAGGGCACGCGCGGAGGCGAAGGGCCCGGTCGAGCGGCTGCACGAGCGGATCGTCGCGGGCGACCGCGGCTGGTTCTTCGCCCAGATCGCGGGCCGCGTCGCCGATCGGCGCACCGAGATCGGTCTCTCCCAGCGCGAGCTCGCAGCCCTCTGCGGCACGACGCAGTCGGCGATCGCCCGTCTGGAGCGGGGCGGCAGGCCGCCGCGCATCGACACGCTCCTCCGCATCGCCGAGGCGCTCCAGTGCGAGCTCGTCGTCGAGCTCGTCCCCCGCGAGGAGTAGCTCGCG
>CAZRTE010000136.1:0-3844 GCA_964602945.1 uncultured Gaiellales bacterium | reverse complement strand
GGCATGGGCAAGCCGTGCGTCGCGGGCACCGAAGGCCTCGAGATCGACGTCGACGCGCGCACCGTCCGCATCGGCGGTCACGCGCTGCGCGAAGGCGACACGATCACGATCGACGGCGGCACGGGCCGCGTCATCATCGGCGAGGTGCCACTGGTCCCGCCCTCGATCAACGAGGACTTCGAGACGATCCTCGCCTGGGCGGACGAGCTGCGCCGGCTCGACGTGCGCGCGAACGCCGACAACGCCGAGGACGCCGCGAAGGCGCGCGAGTTCGGGGCGCAGGGGATCGGCCTCTGCCGCACCGAGCACATGTTCTTCGGCGAGGAGCGGCTGCCGGTCGTGCAGGAGATGATCCTCGCCCGCGACGAGGAGGGGCGCCGCGACGCGCTCGACCGCCTGCTGCCGTTCCAGCAGTCCGACTTCGAGGGGATCTTCGAGGCGATGGCCGGCCTTCCCGTGACGATCCGGCTCCTCGACCCGCCGCTGCACGAGTTCCTGCCGTCGCTGGAGGAGGCGCGCGACGAGCGGATGCGGCAGCGGATCCGGGTGCTCTCGGAGGCGAACCCGATGCTCGGCACGCGCGGCTGCCGCCTGGGCATCCAGTGGCCGGAGGTCTACGAGATGCAGGTGCGGGCGATCGCCCGCGCGGCGAAGGCGGTGCAGGAGCGGACGGGCAACGTGCCGCTCGTCGAGATCATGCACCCGCTCGTCGGCTTCCGCGAGGAGCTGCGCCGGCTGCGGGAGCTCACCGAGCGCGTCATGGAGGAGGAGGCGCCCGGGCTCGAGTACCTGTGCGGGACGATGATCGAGCTGCCGCGCGCGGCGCTCCGGGCCGACGAGATCGCCGAGGTCGCGGACTTCTTCTCCTTCGGCACGAACGACCTCACCCAGACGACGCTCGGCATGTCCCGCGACGACGCCGAGGGCAAGTTCCTCACCTTCTACCTCGAGGACGGAGTGCTCGAGCGGAACCCGTTCGAGGTGCTCGACCAGGAGGGTGTCGGCGACCTGATGCGGATCGCAGTCGAGCGCGGGCGGAACGCGAACCCGGATGTGCATCTCGGCATCTGCGGGGAGCACGGCGGCGAGCCGAGCTCCGTCGAGTTCTGCCACCTGATCGGCCTCGACTACGTCAGCTGCTCGCCGTACCGTGTCCCGCTCGCGCGGCTCGCGGCGGCGCAGGCGGTGCTCAAGGAAGAGCATCGCGCCCAGTACGTCGAGGCTGGAGGATAGGCGGCGACCGAGCTGCGCTCGCGGCGAGGCGATCGACATGGTCACGCTCGCCCTCGCCGCTCTCGTGCTCGCGGCTCCGGCGAAGGGCGTCGTCCGCAGGGCGACGCTCCATCTCGGCCGGCGGACGCTTCCGCTCAGCTACGGCACGCGGTTGCCGCAGGTCGGGACGAGCGCCGCGGGGTGCGCGTCGTCGCCCTGCGGCCGGGCTTCAGCGCAGCGCGGCGCTACACGGCCGGCTGAGCGCGGTCAGCGGAACTCGGCGATCTCGGCGAGCGGCTTGCGCGCGAGATCGGGCACGGTCGCGCCCTCGGCCGGGTAGCCGACCGGGATCAGGACGTACGGGCGCTCGTTCTCGGGCCGTCCGAGCAGCTCGCGCAGGAAGCCCATCGGCGACGGGGTGTGCGTGAGCGCGCAGAGCCCGGACTCGTGCAGGGCCGCGAGGAGGAAGCCGACGGCGATCCCCACGGACTCCTTCACGTAGTAGTGCTTCTCCTTCGCCGGCCCGTAGGCCTGCTCGAAGACGACGATCACCCAGGGCGCGTCCGTGATGTGCGTCTTCACCCAGTCGGTGCCGAGCCGGTCGAGCGCCTCGAGCCACTCCGGGGTCGCGCGGTGCTCGTAGAACTCGCGCTCCTCGACCTCGGCCGCCGCACGGATCTGCTCCTTCAGGGCCGGATCGGCGACGGCGACGAACGTCCACGGCTGCTGGTGCGCTCCCGAGGGTGCCGTCCCGGCGACGCGGATCGCGTTCTCCACGAGCTCGCGCGGCACGGGGTCGGTCGAGAACAGCCGCACCGAGCGACGCTCCTGCATCCGCTCGAGGAACGCGCGCGAGCGCCGCAGCGCGTCCTCGGGGTCGAGTCGTTCGTGCCGCAGCGGGACGCTACGCGTAGCCGCGCACCCTCATGTACGCGATCGCGACGCTCGCAATCGCGACGACGAGAAGCCCGACGACGCCGCCGACTCCGAGCCGGCCGTACTGGGCGCGGCCGCCGCGCCAGTGGGCGTAGGCGAGCGTGATGAGGATCCCGCCGACCAGCCCGCCGAGGTGGCCGCCCCACGAGACGTTCGGGATCGCGAACGAGATGACGAGGTTGATCACGATCCACGTCATCGCGTTGCCGGCGAGGCGGCCCGTGATCTGCCACTCGAGGATCAGCATGGCACCGAGGATCCCGAAGATCGCTCCCGACGCGCCGAGCACCGGTGTCGTCGGCGACTGGAGGAGCGCCCCGGCGGCGCCGGCGAGGCCCGAGACGAAGTAGAGGCCGACGTAGCGCGCACGCCCGAGGTACTGCTCGACGGGCGTCCCGATCAGGTAGAGCGCGAGCATGTTGAACCCGATGTGGATCAGGTTCTCGTGCAGGAACATCGAGGTGATGAGGCGCCACCAGCCGCCGTCGGCGACCCACGGCCCGAAGAGGACGCTGTGCCGGTAGAGGGAGCCGGGGTCGTAGATGCTCGCGCCGGGATTGCCGAGGCCGCCTCCCTGTGCTGCGCCGACGATGTAGATCGCGACGTTGACGGCGATCAGCAGCTTCGTGATCGGCGCGTCGCCGGTCGCGAGCGCCACGCCCGGCGCGCGATGCACGGGGCGAGGCTTGATCCGGTTCGTCACCGGCTGCCGTTGCCCGGTGCCCGCGTGATCGGGGCAGCGGATCCCTACGGCCGCGAAGGTCGCGCAGTCGGCGCAGATCGGCCGCCCGCACTCCGAGCAGGACAGGCCGGTCTCGCGGTCGGGGTGCCGGTAGCAGTAGCGGGTCTCGGTGGTCGACATTCGGACTAGCCTAGCCCCCGCAATGCGCGTTCACGTGGCCTTCACCCCGGGGGAGCAGGCGCCCGCTCCCGTCGGCATCGTCGTCGACGTCCTCCGGGCGACCTCGACGATCTGCCAGGCGCTCGCCGCGGGTTACGGCCGCGTCCTCTGCTGCGCGGAGGTGGACGAGGCGCGCGCGCTCGCCGGGAGCGAGGGGCCGGCGAAGCTCGCCGGGGAGCGGGAGCTCGTGCGCATCGAGGGCTTCGACTTCGGCAACTCCCCGCGCGAGCTCGAGGACGGGCCTGCGGCGGAGACGCTGGTCCTGACGACGACGAACGGGACGCGGCTGCTCGTCTCGGCGGCGGAGCGCTTCGAGCAGGTCTACATCGGCTCGCTTCTCAACCTCGATGCCGTCGTCGCGGCCGCGCGGGAGAGTGGGGAGGACGTCGCCGTGCTCTGCGCGGGCGTACTCGGGGAGCTCGCGCTCGACGACGCCTACTGCGCCGGCCGGATCGCGGGAGCGCTCGGCGGCGAGCCGGAGGACTCGGCGCAGGCCGCGATCCTGCTCGCGCGCAGCTTCCCCCGCGCGGTCGACGGGCTCGGCGCGAGCAAGAGCGCGGCCAACCTCCGCGGGGCCGGTCTCGAGGACGACATCGCCTGGTGCGCCCGCGAGAACACCCTCGACGTCGTCCCGCGCTACGTCGGCCGGGTGGGTGTCGCAGCCGAAGTTCGGTAGCTCGCGAAGCCTGCGGCTTCGCTCGCTGGGGGCCGGGCGAAGAGCTGCGCTCTTCGCCCGGCGGGGTGTAGGAACGAGGGCCGGGGAGAGCGCGGTCTCCCCGGCCCACGTGCAGTCAG
>CAZRTE010000135.1:0-3855 GCA_964602945.1 uncultured Gaiellales bacterium | reverse complement strand
GCAGGCGAGCGGCTATGCCCTCGACGGAGTTTCGCTAGCCGGATCGGCCGTTAGCGTGAGCTCGCATGATTTCGGGCCCAGGGCATCTCGCCGAACCGGTTTAGAGTCGTGGAGACGTCGCGTCTAGAGCTATTCGCCGATGCCATCTTCGCGATCGCGGCGACCCTCCTGGTCATCGATGTCTCGGTGACTGCCCCGGGCGGCGAACTCGGGGCGGCGCTCGAGCACGCCTGGCCTCAATACGCCGCTTACGCGGTCTCGTTCCTGATCATCGGGATCTGGTGGGTCAACCACCACGTCTGCATGGTGCTGATCGACCGAGCCGACCGGACGTTCCTCTTCGCGAACATCGCGCTGCTCATGTGCATCGCCTTTCTCCCCTTCCCGACGAAGCTCGTGGCCGACCATCTCCGCGACGACGGCGTGCGCGCGGCGGCGCTCACGTTCGGGTTGACGATGACTGCGGCGTCGATCTGCTTCGCGTTCTTCTGGTACTACGCTGCCATCGGGCGCCGCCTGATCGCCGAGACGACCGACCAGAGGGTGGTCAGCGGGCTTTCGCGGCGCATGCTCCCGGGGCTTCCGATCAACGCCGGCGCCACGCTCGTCGCCGTCTGGAGTCCGTACACGGCGCTCGTGCTGTTCGCGGCGACCGCGCTCTCGTACGTGATCGGCACCTCGCTGTTCGAACGCGACTGAGGCGGGCCGGGAACCGACCGATCTCACGCTGCGTGTCGTGGCGGTGTCCGTAAGAAGAAGATCGCTCCTGAGGCCTGCGCAGCGCTCGTCGAGGTCGTCCAGGCGAGGCTCGACGGGCTCGAGCGTCCCTAGGCAGCCGCGCGGCTGGGCTCGAGCAGGAGCTCGGCGATCTGGAGCGCGTTCAGCGCCGCGCCCTTGACGAGGTTGTCGCAGGCGAGGAAGAGGACGAGTCCGTTGCCGTCCGATGCGCGGTCGGGGCGGATGCGGCCGACGAGCACGTTCTCGGTCTGCGTCGCGGCGAGCGAGGTCGGGGTGGGGACGACCTGTACCGACGGGGCGGCGGCGAGGATCGTCTCGGCCTCCGCCGGCGAGAGCGGCTCCTCGGTCTCGAGCCAGACGGCCTGCGAGTGGCCGACGAGGATCGGCACGCGCACGGTGGTCGCGCTGATCGGCAGCTCCGGCAGCTCGAGGATCTTGCGCGCCTCGCCGCGGATCTTCGCCTCCTCGTCCGTCTCGTCGCCCTCCCAGTCCCAGTCGAACTCGAGGTCGTGCTCGGCGGGCGGCTCGTCGCGCAGCCGCGCCATCTTCTGCGCGCCGGCGCCGGAGGCGGCCTGGTACGTCGAGACGCGCACCCGCCGCAGCCCGGCGGCCTCGTGGAGCGGCTGGAGGACGCAGGTGAGCGGGATCGTCGAGCAGTTCGGGTTCGCGACGACGCGGGTGGTGGCGCGGGCCTCGAGCGCGCGGCGGCCGTTGACCTCCGGCACGACGAGCGGGTAGCCGTCGACGAGCCGGTAGGCGCTCGACTTGTCGACGACGAGCGCGCCTCCCTCCACCGCCGGGGGGACGAGCTCCTGCGACCCGCTCGTGCCGCAGGAGAAGAGGACGAGGTCGAGCCCGCCGGCGGAGAGAGCCTCCGGCGTCGCCTGCTCGACGACGAGCCCGCCGTCGAGCTCGCGCCCTGCCGAGCGGGCGGAGGCGAAGGCGCGCACGTGCGCGTAGCCGCGCTCCTGCAGGAGCCGCAGCGTCACCGTGCCGACCGCCCCCGTGGCGCCGACCACGCCGATACGGACGTCCCGCGGCGTCACGGCCTGTCGAGCTCGAAGGCGTGGTGGAGGGCGGTGACCGCCTTCGGTACGTCCTCACTGAGGACGTGGCAGGCGATCTTGATCGGCGAGGTCGAGATCACCTTCGACTCGACACCGGCCTCCTCCAGCGTCGCGAACGTGCGCGCCGCGATGCCGGGATGACTCTTCATGCCGGCGCCGACGAGGCTCACCTTGCCGAGGTCGTCGCGCATCGACCACTCGACGTCGAGCTCGGCGAGCAGGGCCTCGCAGCTCGCGCGGTCCTCGAGCGGGGCGGAGAAGACGATCTCGTCGCTCGTGAGCTGGAGGATCGTGTCCACGTTGACGTTCGCCGTCGCGAGGCGGTCGAAGAGCTTCGGCACGTCGGTCTCGCGCACGCGGTAGAGCGGCTCGCAGTCGGTGTGGGCCACGCCGCTGATGATTGCCTTCTCGAGTACGGGATCCTCCTCGTCGACGACCCACGTCCCTTCGGCGTCGGTGAACGTGGAGCGAACGTGCAGCCGCACGTCGTGGTTGCGCGCGAACTCGACCGAGCGTAGCTGGAGCACCTTCGCGCCGCTCGCCGCCAGCTCGAGCATCTCCTCGTACGTGACGCTGCGCAGCTTGCGCGCCTCGGGGACGATGCGCGGGTCGGCCGTGAACACGCCCTCGACGTCGGTGTAGATCTCGCACGCCTGGGCGCCGAGCGCTGCGGCGAGGGCGACGGCGGTCGTGTCGGAGCCGCCGCGACCGAGGGTGGTCACGTCGTGCGAGTCCGCGGAGACGCCCTGGAAGCCGGCCACGAGGACGATCTTCCCGGCGTCGAGGGCGTCGTTGATCCGCGTCGCCCGCACCTCCGCGATCTTCGCCTTGCCGTGGACGGTGTCCGTGACGATTCCCGCCTGCGAGCCCGTGAGCGAGATCGCCTCGTGGCCGAGGTCGTGGACGGCCATCGCGCAGAGCGCGTTGGAGATCCGCTCGCCGACCGAGATCAGCATGTCGTACTCGCGCGGCTGCGGGCTGGGCGAGATCTCGTGTGCGAGCCGGATCAGCTCGTCGGTCGTGTCGCCCATCGCCGAGAGGACGCCGACGACGCGGTGGCCCGCCTCGCGGGCCCGGACGAGCCGGCGCGCCACCTCCGTGATCTTCTGCGGGTCGCCGACCGAGGAGCCCCCGAACTTCATCACGACGAGGTCGCGCGCGGGCACCGCCGCGTCGGTCGCGACCTCCGGAACGGCTTCGAACTGCCTCGTCGGCATCGGCGGAAGTGTGCCGACCGCTCAGATCTCCTGTCGGCCCGCGAGCGCGCGCCCGAGCGTGACCTCGTCCGCGTACTCGAGGTCGCCGCCGACGGGGAGCCCGCTCGCGAGGCGGGTCACGCGGACGCGGTCGCGCAGGCGCCCCGCGAGGTAGGAGGCCGTCGCCTCGCCAGTCGCGTTCGGATTCATGGCGAGCACGACCTCGCGCACCCCGTCGCTCTGGACGCGGTGCAGCAGCTCGTCGATGCGGAGATCCCCCGGCTCGACGCCGTCGAGCGGCGAGAGCGCGCCGCCGAGGACGTGGTAGAGGCCGCGATACTCCGCCGTCCGCTCGAGCGAGACGACGTCGACCGGCTGCTCGACGACGCAGATCGTCGTCCGGTCGCGGCGCGCGTCGAGGCAGATCGCGCACAGCTCCTCCTCGGTGAGGTTGCCGCACTCGCGACAGAAGCGCACGCGCTCCTTCACCTCGGCGATCGCCTCGGCCAGCGCGAGCGCCTCCTCCTTCGGCGTCTGGAGGAGGTGGAAGGTGAGCCGGTGCGCGGTGCGGCTGCCGATCCCGGGCAGGCGGGTCAGCTGCGCGACGAGGTTCTCCACGGACGGGCTGAGCATCCGCTGAGGGTATAGCTCGCGGCTGCTTGCGCACCCGCTCGCCGGAGAGCATGGAACGCGGGCCGGGGAGAGCGCGGTCTCCCCGGCCCGCGTGCTGTCAGGGCTTGTTTGGGCCGTGTGGGGTTTTTGCGCGCCGTGCCGGTGTCGCGTGGGGGCAGGCCGCCTACAGGCGGCGTGTCCGCCCGCGACGGCTTCGGTGGCGTCGTAAGGTCGCTTCGCTC
>CAZRTE010000134.1:0-4089 GCA_964602945.1 uncultured Gaiellales bacterium | reverse complement strand
GCTCCGGCCCCGAACGCCAAGAGGGGTTGAAGCGTTCGACCCCTACTCCGGCGCCCGGCGGCGGCGTAACCCAGGGTTACGACGCCGCCGAACCCGTCGCGGGCGGACACGCCGCCGCTAGGCGGCCTGCCCCCACGCGACACAAACACAACGCTCGACCCACCCCAGCCCAAGCAAGCCCTACAGCACGAGGGCCGGGGAGACCACGCTCTCCCCGGCCCTCGTTCCTCTAGCCCCCGGGCGAAGAGCGCAGCTCTTCGCCCGAACGAGCGAGCGGGTGCGCAGCACCCGCGAGCTAGAGCTTTTGCTCGACCCATCTCCGGCCGAGGTGCAGCACGAGGAAGCCGATCACGACGACGGCCGCGAGCCCGGCCGCCGCGAAGATCCCGTAGCGCTGGATGGCGTCGGCGGCAGCCTGCCCGGCGTAGTACGCGGCGAGCCCCACGCCCGTCGCCCAGCAGATCCCGCCCGCCGCGTTCCAGAACAGGAACCGCCACCACGGCATGTGACCGAGCCCGGCGATCCAGGCCGCCGTGTAGCGCAGGACGGTGACGAAGCGGCCGATGAAGACGGTCTTGCCACCGTGCCGCTGCATCAGGCGCTCGGCCGCCGGCAGCACGCGCTCCGAGTAGCGGCGCAGCACACGCCAGCGCTGGAAGAGCGCGCGCCCGCCCAGCCGGCCGAGCAGCCAGTAGCCGAGGTTGTCGCCGATGATCGCGCCCGCCGCCGCGAGCACGATCACCCAGGCGATCCCGTAGTGCCCCTGCGACGCGAGCACGCCGAACGCGATCAGGGCGGTCTCGCCGGGCAGCGGGATGCCGAACGACTCCAGCATCACGACGACGAAGAGCAACGGCAACCCGTTGCTCGTGAAGAAATGCGTCACGTCCGCACGGAGCGTACCTCCGGGGCCGTCCCGCAACGCCCCTGCGGAGGTTCACGGAGGCCCACGCCGACGGCTCACGTACTCTAGGGGCCGATGAGGGTGGGGATCCCGGGCGAGGTCACGCAGGACGAGCGCCGCGTTGCGCTCGTGCCCGAGACCATCGCCAAGCTCGCGGCGGCCGGTTTCGAGCTCGTCGTGGAGCCGGGCGCAGGCGCCGCAGCCTCCTTCCCCGACGCCGCCTACACCGAGGCGGGCGCATCCCTCGGCGACCCCTGGGGGGCCGATCTCGTCGCCAAGGTGCGCAAGCCCACGGCCGACGAGATCGCGAAGCTCCGCGAGGGGCAGATCCTGATCGGCTTCCTCGACCCGCTCGCCGACCAGGAGGGTGTCGAGGCGATCGGCAAGCGCGGCGCGATCGCGTTCGCGATGGAGTCGATCCCGCGGATCACGCGCGCGCAGTCGATGGACGCGCTGTCCTCACAGGCGAACGTCGGCGGCTACAAGGCCGCCCTGCTGGCCGCCGAGCACCTCCCCCGCTTCTTCCCGATGATGATGACCGCCGCCGGCACGGTGCCACCGGCCAAGGTGCTGGTGATCGGCGCCGGCGTCGCGGGGCTGCAGGCGATCGCGACGGCGCGGCGCCTCGGCGCGGTCGTCACGGGCTTCGACGTCCGCCCGGTCGTGCGGGAGCAGATCGAGAGCCTCGGCGCGAACTGGCTCGACCTCGGCGTCACCGGCGCGGAGGCCGAGGGCGGTTACGCACGCGAGCTGACACCGGAGGAGCAGAAGGCCCAGCAGGAGGCGCTCGAGGAGCGCATCTCCGGCTTCGACGTCGTGATCACGACCGCGGCCGTCCCCGGGCGCGCGGCGCCGCGCATCATCCCGGCCTCTGCGGTCGAGGCGATGCGGCCCGGCTCGGTGATCGTCGACCTCGCCGCCGAGACCGGCGGCAACTGCGAGCTGACCGAGCCCGGCGAGGTGGTCGAGCGCCACGACGTCACGCTCGTCGGGCTCACGAACCTCCCGGGCACGATGCCCTACCACTCCTCGACGCTCTACTCGCGGAACGTCCAGGCGCTGCTGCTGCACCTCGCGCCGGAGGGCGAGCTGAGCCTCGACTGGTCCGACGAGATCACGTCCGGCGCCTGCGTCGCCGGCAAGCAGGAGGTCTCCGCATGATCGACATGCGTGTTCCTCGGGCGCCGCTGACGGTGCGGGGCCGGAGGTCACAGCACGGAGGTACGGAGCCGGAAGGCACCGTGCCGTCAGCGGCGCCGGGCGGCGGTGGAGCCCGGTTCCACGCGGCGGGAGCCGCGGCCGGCGAGGAGCGCGCATGAGTCACAACATGCTGCTCGTCTTCGAGGTGACGATCCTCATCCTCGCGATCTTCCTCGGCTTCGAGGTGATCTCGAAGGTGCCGACGCTGCTGCACACGCCGCTGATGTCGGGCACGAACGCGATCCACGGGATCGTCCTGGCGGGCGCGATGATCGTGCTCGCGTCGGGGCACAAGGGCCCGTTCGCCTGGGTGATCGGGTTCCTCGCCGTCGTGCTCGGCTCCGCCAACGTCGTCGGCGGCTTCGTCGTCACCGACCGGATGCTCGAGATGTTCAAGAAGCGTGAGCCCGCGAAGGCGGCGGATGCCACCCAGGACGGCAAGAGCGGCTCGTGAGCACGAACCTCACGAACCTGCTCTATCTGATCCCGATCGTCACCTTCATCCTCGCGCTGCGCTTCCTCTCGAGCCCGGCACACGCGAGGCGCGGGAACCAGGTCGGCGCGGTCGGCATGCTCGTCGCGATCGTCGTCACCTGGGTGAAGGCCGGAGGCACGAGCTGGTGGGCGCTCGTGATCGCGATGCTCATCGGCGGCGGGGCCGGCGCCGTCATCGCGCGCAGGGTCAAGATGACCGCGATGCCGCAGCTCGTGGCGCTGTTCAACGGCGTCGGCGGCGGCGCGGCGGCCCTGATCGCGCTCGCGGAGCTCCACGACAAGCTCCCGGCGCCCGGTCGGCCGCACATCGACGTCCTCGTGGCGATCGCGCTGTCCGGCCTGATCGGTGCCGTCTCGTTCGCCGGCTCGATGGTCGCGTTCGCGAAGCTGCAGGAGCTGATCGGCGGACGTCCGATCACGTATCCCGGCCAGAACGTCGGCAACATCGCCCTGCTCGCGGCCCTCGTCGCCTTCGCCGTGGCCCTCAGCGCCGGCGTCCAGGCCGAGTGGCTGCTCTGGGTCATCGTCGGCGGCAGCGCCGTCTTCGGAGTGCTGTTCGTCCTCCCGATCGGCGGGGCGGACATGCCGGTCGTGATCTCGCTGCTCAACGCCTTCACCGGCCTCGCGGTCGCGATCGGCGGCTTCGAGCTCCAGAACAACGTCCTGATCGTGGCCGGCATGCTCGTCGGCGCCTCGGGCACCCTGCTGACGATTCTCATGGGGCGGGCGATGAACCGCTCGATCGGCAACCTCCTCTTCGGCGCCTTCGGCCAGGTCTCGGCCGAGGCGGCCGCAGTGGCGGCAGGCGACGGCGGCGGCACCGTCCGCAGCGCGAGCGCCGAGGACGTCGCCGTGATGCTCGCCTACGCCCACAAGGTCGTCTTCGTCCCCGGCTACGGGCTCGCGGTGGCGCAGGCGCAGCACGACGTCCGCCAGCTCGCCGACCTCCTCGAGGAGAAGGGCGTCGAGGTCTCCTACGCGATCCACCCGGTCGCCGGGCGCATGCCGGGCCACATGAACGTCCTCCTCGCCGAGGCCAACGTGCCCTACCCGCAGCTGAAGGAGATGGACGAGGCGAACCCGGAGTTCTCGCGGACGGACGTCGCGGTCGTCGTCGGCGCGAACGACGTCGTCAACCCCGACGCGCGTAGCAACCAGGGCAGCCCGATCTACGGCATGCCGATCCTCGACGTCGACAACGCGCAGACGGTGGTCGTCCTCAAGCGATCGATGAATCCGGGCTTCGCGGGGATCGAGAACCCGCTCTTCTACAACCCGAAGACCGTGATGCTGTTCGGGGACGCGAAGGACTCGATCACGAAGCTCATCCAGGACGTCAAGGTCGCCTAACGGGTAGCGAGCGAAGCCTGCGGCTTCGCTCGCTGGGGTGACGGAACTCCGCGCGCCCGAGAGCGCGGTCTCCCGGCGGCTCCGTGCTGTTCTTGCTTCGAGGTCGTCTGGATGGGAGGCCTACCTCGTGTGCTCGCGCG
>CAZRTE010000133.1:0-4131 GCA_964602945.1 uncultured Gaiellales bacterium | reverse complement strand
AGCGTGCCCTCGCCGTAGGGGAGGTGCTTCGTCTCGTTCCGGTTCGCGTACTGGATGTCGCTGAAGTGGATGTGGAACGGCGAGCCGGGCTCGAGGATCGCGTCGGCGGCGGCGAGCGGTGCCGCGAACGCGGCTTCGTCGAGGAACGCCCCGTCGCTCGTCGCGTGCATGTGCGCGAAGTCGAGCACCGGCCGGACGAAGTCGACCTGCGCCGCGATCGCGAGCACGTCCTCGACGGTGCCGAGATCCCGCACGCGTCCCATCACCTCGATCCCGAAAGGGACGAGCCGGTCCTTCGCCTCGAGCCGCTCGCGCAGGTCGCCGAGCTGGTCGACGACGTCGGCGATCGCGCGCTCGCGCTCGCGTCCGAGCAGGAAGCCCGGGTGGAAGACGATCAACCGGGCGCCGCACGCCTGCGCGAGGCCGGCCGTGTGGTCGAGCATGCCGAGCGCCATCCGGAACTTCTTGCCGCGGTCGGCATGGCCCATGAACGCCGCCAGCGGGGCGTGGACGGAGAGGGCGATGTCGATGGTGGCTGCCGCCGCGCCCAGCAGCGGCGCCGTCTCGTAGTCGAGCCAGAAGCCGCCGGCGAAGCCGAACTCGCAGGCGCGGTAGCCGTCCGCCGCGAGCAGGGCGAGCGCCTCCTCGAACGTCGGCGTCTCGGGGAGCCCGGCCGGGCCGAAGCGGATGTCGCCCACGGGCGCAGCGTAGGCCGAATGTCGTCCGGCCGCGTCTCTACGTTGTCTGCATGTCCAAGCGCCCGTCTCGCATCGATCTCCTCGAGCTCGACATCGACCTCCGCCTCGCCGATCTGTGGCGCGAGACGCTCGACGTCACGGAGTGGAACCTCGAGGTCGTCGCGGCCTTTCTCCGCGCCGCGTACGGCAAGGGTTACTGCGACGCGCTGACCGAGGACGCGCCCGGCTCCCTCTGCCACGCGCACGGTTATCGCGTTCCGGCACGGAACCCGGCCGAGACGCCGAACCGCTGATCCTCGCGACTGCCGCCGACAGCGGCAGGCGGGGCTAGCATTGCGGCGTGGGTGCCAGTCCAGCGCGGCTTGTGATCGCTCTCTCGGTGGCGGCCGCCCTCGCGGTCTTCGTCGTCTACACGGCGCTCGCCGGAAACGGCGTCGCCCAGCTCACGCCGAGCACCCTGCATGGGCACAGCGGCGACGTGACGCTCGTCGGGGCGGTCGTCGGCCCCGTCGTCGGCGATGCGCACACGAGCCACGGGCTTCGCTTCCACGTCAAGGACATCGGCGCGAAGAACGCCTCGCGCGTGCTCGTCGACTACAGGGGCAGCGTCCCCGACCTGTTCAAGGTGGGCCGCCACATCGTCGTGGAGGGGACGCTCCGCAACGGCGTGTTCGTCGCGAAGCCCGGCTCACTCGTGACCAAGTGCCCCTCGAAGTACGCGCCCGCGAAGTCCTCGAAGACTTGAGGTGACCCGCCCCTGATGGCCCCGCTCGGGCGCGCCGCGCTTCTCCTCGCCTTCGGCCTCATCGCCTACGCGCTGGTCGCGGGCTCCTACGGGGCCTGGCGCCGCCGCCGCCGCCTCGCGCTCTCCGCCCAGAACGCGCTCCTCGCCGCCTTCCCCGCCACGCTTCTCGCGTCGATCGTCCTCCTCGTCGCGCTCGGCCGCCGCGACATGACGTTCGTCTACGTCTGGCAGCACACGAGCCACGAGCTGCCGCTCCCGTACGCGCTCTCCGCCTTCTGGGGAGGCCAGGAGGGATCGCTGCTGCTCTGGCTACTCGTCCTGACCGGGTACGGGGCGCTCGCCGTCTGGCTCAACCGCCGCTCCCGGGAGTTGATGGCCTGGACGGTGCCCGTCTTCGCGCTCGTCGGCAGCTTCTTCGTGTTCATGCTCTGCTTCGTCTCGAGCCCGTTCCACATGCAGCCGGCGCCGGTGGACGGCCAGGGCATGGTGCCGAGCCTGCAGAACCCGTACATGCTCGCGCATCCGCCGATGCTCTACCTCGGCTACGTGGGCCTCACCGTCCCGTTCGCGTTCGCGATGGGGGCGCTGCTCTCCGGACGGACGGACGAGCGCTGGATCGTCGCGACCCGCCGCTGGACGCTCGCCGCCTGGACGTTCCTCGGCATCGGCCAGCTCCTCGGCTCGCACTGGGCGTACGTCGAGATCGGCTGGGGCGGCTACTACGCCTGGGATCCGGTCGAGAACGCGGCGCTGATGCCGTGGCTCGCGGCGACCGCGTTCCTCCACTCGGTGATGATCCAGGAGAAGCGCGGGATGCTGAAGATCTGGAACATGGTGCTCGTCGCGCTCGCCTTCAACCTGTCGCTGTTCGGCACCTTCCTCACGCGCTCCGGCGTGATCGACTCGATCCACTCCTTCTCGCAGAGCCCGGTCGGCGGCTGGTTCCTCGCCTTCCTCGGGGTGATGGTCGCCTTCTCGATCGTGCTGATCTACCTCCGGCTGCCGCTGCTGCGGACGAAGACGAAGCTCGAGTCGCTCGTCTCGCGGGAGGCGACCTTCCTCTACAACAACCTGCTGCTCGTCGCGCTCTGCCTCACGATCCTCTGGGGCGTGCTCTACCCGGTGCTCTCCGACGCGGTGCGCGGCCAGACGCGGTCGGTCTCGAAGCCGTACTACGACTTCTTCCTCCACACGTTCGGGTTGCCGCTGCTGTTCCTGATGGGGCTCGGGCCGCTCGTCGCCTGGCGGCGGGCGTCGCTGCGCTCGCTCGGGAAGACGTTCCTGATCCCGTTCGCCGCCGCGGTGGCGACGGGCGCGGCGCTGCTCGCACTCGGCTTCGGCAGCGCGTGGCCGGGCCTGCTCGCCTACACGTTCTCGGCTTTCGTCGGCGCCTCGATCGTGCTCGAGTTCGTGCGCGGCCGCGCCGCCGCCGGCTCCGTCTTCCGGCTCGTCGGCCGCAACCGGCGCCGCTACGGAGGCTACGTCGTGCACGCGGCGGTCGTCCTGCTCGCGATCGGTATCGCCGGCTCGAGTGCGTACCAGACCGTCCGCGAACGGACGTTGCAGCCGGGGCAGTCGCTCACGGCGGCCGGCTACACGCTCACCTACCACGGGCTCACGAGCGTGAAGGGGCCGAACTACACCGGCTTCCGCGCGCAGCTCACGGCGTCCGGCCACGGCGAGCGCTTCAACCTCAACCCCGGAATGAACGACTACCAGATCGAGGGGCCGTCGAACGAGGCGTCCATCTACCACGACCCGCGCACGCTCGGGGACGTCTTCACGAAGGCGCAGATCGTGAAGGGCGACAAGATCGACCTGCAGGTGTTCGTGAAGCCGCTCGTCAACCTCATCTGGGTTGCGGGCTTCGTCTTCGTGATCGGCTCGATCATCGCGATGTGGCCCGATGCGGTCGAGCAGCGGCGGCTCGCCGCACGCTACGCGGCCGGCGCAGCTCCCGCCGGGATCTAGGCAGGGGCGCTGATGCACTGGGCGCTCGTGCTCGCGGCGGTGCTCGCCGTCGTCGCCGTCGTGTTCGTGGCGCGGCCCTTCCTGCGCGATCCCGCGCCCGCCAGCGACCGCCTCGACGAGCTCGCCCCCGAGGCGCGCCGCCGCCTGGCTCTCGCGGAGGAGCGGGATCGTGCGCTCGCGGCGCTGAAGGAGCTCGAGTTCGACCATCGCACCGGCAAGGTGTCGGACGAGGACTACCGCGCCCAGGTCGGCCCCATGCGGCGGCGCGCCGCCGAGGCGCTACGGGCGCTGGGTCCGGGCGAAGAGCTGCGCTCTTCGCCCGGGGGGTAGCGGAACTGCGCCGCCGGGAGAGCGCGGTCTCCCGGCGGCTCCGTGCCTTTTGTCTGGAGGTTGTCCGGATGGAACCGGTACCCGGTGTGCTCGCGCGCGGCCAAGGCCGGCACGAGCACGGTCCGGCCTCCGCGTAGGCGTCCCGCCTACGCTCCGGCCCAGGGCGCCGACAAGGGTTGAGGTGTTCGACCCGCTGGGCGTTCGGGTGGCGGCGTAAGGAGAGCGCAGCGAAGCCTTACGTCCGCCGCCGAAGCTGTTGCGAGCGCGCACGCCAAGTTGCAACTTGCAACTTGGTCTGCCCGCACGCGACACAGGCACAGCGCTCGACCCCTCCCGGCCCAAACAAGCCCTGACAGCACGAGGGCCGGGGAGACCGCGCTCTCCCCG
>CAZRTE010000132.1:0-4212 GCA_964602945.1 uncultured Gaiellales bacterium | reverse complement strand
CACGAGGGCCGGGGAGACCGCGCTCTCCCCGGCCCTCGTTCCTTCACCCCAGCGAGCGGGTGCTGCGCACCCGCTCGCTCGCTTCGGTGAGGACGTCGCCGAGGATGCCGGTCATCTCGTCGAATTGCTCCTGCTTCGCGACGAGCGGCGGCGAGATCTGGATCACGGGGTCGCCGCGGTCGTCGGCCCGGCAGATCAGCCCCTTCTCGAACAGCCGCGGCGAGAGGAAGCCGCGCAGCAGCGTCTCGCACTCCGCGTCGTTGAACGACTCCCGCGTCTCCTTGTCCTTGACGAGCTCGAGCGCGTAGAAGTAGCCGGCGCCGCGCAGGTCGCCGACGATCGGGAGGTCGAGCAGCTGGCCGAGCGTCGAGCGGAAGGCGTCCTCGTTGCCGAGGACGTGCTCCATGATCCCCTCCCGCTTCATGATCTCGATGTTCTTGAGCGCGATCGCCGACATCACCGGGTGGCCCCCGAAGGTGATCCCGTGCGTGAACATCGAGGAGCCCCCGAGGAACGGCTCCATCACGCGGTCGGTCGTGACGACGGCCCCGATCGCGGCGTACGACGAGGAAAGCCCCTTCGCGCACGTGACGATGTCGGGCCGGATGTCGTAGCGCTCCGACGCGAACCAGTGGCCGAGCCGGCCGAAGCCGGTGATCACCTCGTCGGCGGAGAGCAGGATGTCGTACCGGTCGCAGATCTCGCGCACGCCCCGCCAGTAGCCTGCGGGCGCGACGAAGGCGCCGCCCGCGTTCTGCACCGGCTCCATGTGCACGAGACAGACGGTCTCGGGGTCCATCGTCACGATCGCCTGCTCGAGCTCGCCGAGCAGGAACGCCGTGAACTCCTCCTCGGTCTCGCCCGGGGGACGGTGGTACCGGTTCGTGTTGCTCACGTGGCGCACCTCGGGCACGAGCGGCTCGAACGGGGTTCGCAGTCCCGCGACGCCGTTGATCGAGAGCGCGCCGAACGTCGTGCCGTGATAGGCGACGTTGCGGGCGATCGCCTTGTACTTGCGCCCGGGCTCCGAGGCGACGCGCTCGTCGTGGCGAACCTCGCCGTCGGCCCCGCTGAGCTCGCCGGGAAGGCGCTTCCCGCCGCGCACCTGGTAGTACTGGCGCGCGAGCTTCCACGCCGACTCGACCGCCTCCGAGCCGCCGGAGACGAAGAAGACCCGGTTCAGGTCGCCCGGGGCCAGCGACGCGATCTCGGCCGCGAGCTCGATCGCCCTCGGGTGCGCGTACGTCCAGTTCGTGTAGAAGGGCAGCTCGCGCATCTGCTCGAGCGCGGCTTGCCCGATCTCCTCGCCGAAGCCGTACCCGAGGTTGACCGAGAACAGGCCCGCGAGCGCGTCGAGGTAACGCTTCCCCTCGGAGTCCTCCAGGTAGCAGCCGTCGCCGCGCACGATGATCGGCGGCTCGGGCCCCGCCATGTTCGTGAAATGGAGCCACAGATGGTCGCGCGCTGCGCGCTGGAGCTCCTCCGTCGCGGACTTCGTCTCGAATGTCGTCATGCGGTTTCCTCCTGCGCTCTCGCGCCCCAGTCGTAGAGCTGCTTCCACATCTCCAGATAGAAGAACGTCTCGGTGGACGCGACGCCTTCCAGCGCACGCATCCGGTTCGTCAGGTCGAGCAGGTTGCGCCGGTCGGCGGCGACGAGCTCGACGACGAGATCGAACTGCCCGGCCGTGACGACGACGTAGTCCGCCTCCGGCCAGCGGGCTATCTCGTCCGCGACGACCTCGGGCGGCCCGGACGTCTTGACCCCGACGAGCACCTGTTCGTAGCCGAGGCCGAGCGGGTTGGTGATCGCGACCACCTGGAGGATGTCCGCCGCGACGAGGCGTCCGTAGCGCGCGCGGATCGTCGCCTCCGAGACGCCGAGCCCGGCCGCGATGCCCCGGAACGAGGCCCGGCCGTTCTCCTGCAAGGCCTCGATGATGCTCCGGTCGAGCTCGTCCACCCGCTGCGCCCCGACGGCGCCGCGCCGCCCGTCCTGCTCGTCGCCGGGGCCGAGTGGCGGCATCCGCCTGCCGACCATCCCGGGCCGTCTCGCCCCGTCGCCGGGCACGCCGTTCTCGTCGTCCCGCTCGGTCATGCCGTCTGACGCCTCTGCCAGAGGGCGTTGAGGATCGCGAGCACGATGCCTCCGACGAAGATGAGCGTCCCCATCGCGAACACCTGTGGCGGGATGCCGACCTTGACCGACCCGTAGACGAAGAGCGGGAAGGTCAGCGTCTGCCCCGCGACGAAGCTCGTGATGATGAAGTCGTCGATCGAGAGCGCGAAGGAGAGGAGCGCGCCGGCCACGATCCCCGGCCAGATCAGGGGCAGCGTGACCCGGTAGAACGCCGTCCAGGGGCCGGCGCCGAGGTCGTAGGCCGCCTTCTCGATCGAGCGGTCGAGCCCCTCGAGGCGGGCACGGACGACGACCGCGACGAACGGAATGTCGAAGGCGATGTGGGCGATGATGATCGTCATGAGGCCGCGCGGCCAGTCGAGCGAGATGAAGAGGGAGAGGAGCGATGCGCCGACCACGATGGACGGCGCGGCGATGTCGATGAAGATCACGAGGTCTGTGAAGCCCTTGCCCCAGAAGCGGTGCCGGGCGAGCGCGAGCGCGAGCGGGACACCGAGGAGCGTGGCGCCGACGGTCGCGACCGAGGCCACCTCGAGCGAGCGCTCGAGCGCCTGTGTCAGGGCGGCGAGGTCGAAGAGGTGTACGTACCAGTCGGTCGTGAAGCCGAGCCACGCGAAGGTGAGCTTGCCCCCCGCTGCCGCCTGGTTGAAGCTGTAGGCGATCATGACGAAGATCGGGGCGATCGTGTAGAGGATCACGAGCCACGTGTACGCGCCGAGGGCGGCGACGCCCCAACGCCGACGCGGTTTCACAGCGAGCGCGCCTTTCTCGGCCGTCTCGACCGCGGTCGTCACGTGTACTCCTGGATCTGGCGGGTGCCGAAGACGCGGGCGTAGAGCGCGATCGCGACGAGCAGGCTGAACAGGAGCCACGCGGAGAGGGCCGAGGCGGTCGGATAGTCGAGGTTCTGGAGATAGCTGGTCTGGATGATGTTTCCGATCATCGTCGTGCCCGGGCCGCCGAGGATGGCCGCGTTGACGTAGTCGCCGACGTTCGTCACGAACACCAGCAGGAAGCCGGCGAAGATCCCGCCCGCGGACAGCGGCACGACGACCCGCGCGAAGGCCATCGTCTGCCCGGCGTAGAGGTCGTGCGCCGCGCGGACGACGCGGCGGTCGATCTGCTCGAGCGCCACGTAGAGCGGCAAGACCATGAAGGGCAGCGCGTTGTACGTGAGCCCGGCGATCACGGCCGTAGGCGTCGAGAGGACGTGGTAGCTCTGCGACAGCAGGTGCCAGCGCTTGAGCGTCCCGAGCACGAAGCCGGAGTCGGCGAGGATGAAGTTCCACGTCAGCGTACGGATCACGAACGAGACGAAGAAGGGGAGCAGGACGAGGAGCAACATCGACGATTTGTGCCGACCGCCGTAAAAGGCGATCCAGTAGGCAACCGGGTAGGAGACGACGAGCGCGATGAGTGTCGAGATGGCTCCGTACTCGAACGAGCGGATGAACTGGACGTGGTACTCGGAGATGGTGGACGTGAGCTGCGACCAGTGCCAGGTGAGCGTGTAGCCCTGGTCCGGGTTGCCGGTCTCGAGCGCCACGGCGAGCACCGCCACGAGCGGGATGACGAAGAACACGGCGAGGTAGGCCCACGCCGGCAGCCCGAGCAGGTAAGGGGCGAGCCGCCGGCCCAGGCCGAGCCGCGGCACAGCTAGCTTTGGATGATGGGGTTGAACGTCTTGTTCCACGCGTTGAACTCGGAGTAGTCCTTGAACGTGTAGTACTCGGTTGCCAGGGCATCCATCGCCTTGGTCGGGAAGACGAGCGGGCTCTTGCCGACAGTCGGGTCCTCCTTGACGAGGATCGGCTTCGCCGCCGGCACCGGGGTGAGGTAGTCGACCCAGTCGGCCACCTCGGCCGCGATCTTCGGCTGGTAGTAGAAGTTCATGCACTCGAGCGCGTCCACGGGATGCTTCGCGTGGAGCGGGATCATCATGCAGTCGGTCCAGATCATGGCTCCCTCCTTCGGCGAGACGTACTTCAGGTGCGGGTAGCCGGAGTTGTTCGCCTCGAAGATGTCGCCCGACCAGGCCTGCGTGATCCAGGTGTCGCCGTTCTCGAGGGCGTG
>CAZRTE010000131.1:0-4250 GCA_964602945.1 uncultured Gaiellales bacterium | reverse complement strand
GCGGACCGTTGCGGGGATGCTCGCCGCGATGTACGCGGCGCTCGCCTATGTCGGCTTTCTGGTCACGGTCGGCTACGCAGTGCTTTTCGCGGCCGACACCCTGGTCCCACGGACGGTCGACCGCGGTGGGACTCACACCTCGACCGCTGCGGCGGTCGTCGTCGATGCGTTGCTGCTGGGGCTGTTCGCCGTCCAGCACAGCGTGATGGCCCGCTCCGCGTTCAAGCGTCGCTGGACGCGAATCATCGCACCACACATCGAGCGAACGACGTTCGTCGCAGCGGCCAGCGGCGCCCTGGCATTGGCCTTCTGGCAGTGGCGTCCCATTCCGATCGTGATCTGGAACGTGCACGGTGCCGCGGCGCGGGATCTGCTCTGGGCACTGTTTGCCCTGGGCTGGGCCTGGGTCGTCGCGATGACCTTCGCCATCGATCACTTCGACCTCTCCGGGGTGCGCCAGGTCACCGACCACCTACAAGGGCGAGACGCGAAGCAGCCCGACTTCCGCCTGCCACTCCCATACCGGCTCGTCCGCCACCCGATGATGCTCGGATTCTTCCCGGCCTTTCTCGCAACTCCCACGATGACCGTCGGGCATCTGCTGTTCGCCCTGCTCGGGTGCGGCTACATCGTCGCGGCCGTTCCTCTCGAGGAACGCGACCTCCAGCAGGCTCACCCCGAATACGTCGCCTACGCAGCACGCACACCCCGCCTCATCCCCCGGCTCCGGCCGCCACGCCCCGATCCGCGGTAGCCGCCGACGAAACCCCCGGGAGCCGGCCTTTGGCATGCCGAAGGGTGGTTACCGAAGAGTCACGCGCGCAGCGGGCGAAGCGGGAAACAACATGGGCGCGGCTGGGATCGAACCAGCGACCCCTCGCGTGTGAAGCGAGTGCTCTCCCGCTGAGCTACGCGCCCTGAGCGGCCAAGTCTAGCCTCGCCCGCTTCGCCTCAGTCCACGGCGACGGCCGTGACGCGGCGGGCGCTCCAGCCTCGCGCGAGCAGCAGCGCGAGAGCGCACAGGCCGGCGGCGGCGATGAAGGGAACGAGGTCGCCGGTCGCCCCTGCGACCGCTCCTCCGGCCGCGGGGCCGAGGAGCGCGCCGCTCGCCCAGGCTGCGTTCATCACCCCGAACGCCATCCCCTGCGGCAGGCTGCTGCGCTCGGCTCCGTCTGCGACGAGGGCGAAGGCCGGCGTGAAGAGGACGCCGTACGCGGCCGCGGCGGCGACGATGAGCGGCACGTAGACGAGCGGCCGCGGGCCGAAGGCGAGGGCGACGGAGACCGCCGCGCTCGCGACGAGGGAGACCTGGATCGGCAGGAGCGTGCCGCGCCGGTCGAGCAGCCGTCCCACGAACGGCGAGAGCGCGGTCTCGAAGCTGCCTCCCACGAGCCAGATCGCTCCGATCGCCGCCGCTCCCCAGCCGGCGGCTGCCAGGTGGAGCGGCGCGAGCGTCGAGAGCACGCCGAAGAGGAGTGCCGGCAGCATCATCAGGAAGAGGCCGCCGACGAAGTGGCCGTTGCGCAGCGCGCGCCCGACGGCGGCGACGGACGGCTGCTCCGCCGGGATCGACTCGATCCGCAGCGTCCAGACGCCGAGCACGACTGCGAGCCCGGCGAGCGCGGCGAAGACGGGCCCGCGTCCCACGAGGGCGGCCGCGGCTCCGACGGCGGGCCCGAGCAGCGCGCCGAAGACCGCCGCCGCCAGGGCGCTTCCGATCAGCTCGCCGCGCCGGCCGCGCGGGGCGGCGGCGAGCAGCCAGGCGAAAGCGCCGGCCCACGTGAAGCCACTGGCGCAGCCCTGCATGAAGCGTGCGGCCGAGAGCGGCCAGAATCCGTGGGCGAAGGCGAAGCCGAGGCTCGAGAGCCCCATCAGCGTGAGGCCCGTGAGCACGGCCCGCCGGGCGCCGAACCTCGCGGCCGCGACCCCGCCCGGCAGGCCGCCGACGAGCGCGCCGGCCGCGTACGCGCCGACCAGGAGACCGGCGCCCGCCTTCGAGAGGTGGAGCGAGTGCGCGAAGTGGGGGAGGAGCGGCGTCAGCGCCGCGTACAGCATCGTGTCCACCCAGACGAGAGCGGCGACGAGGAGGAGCAGGCGGCGCATCCGCCCAGCGTACGGACGCGCGTACCGTTTTCGGCGTGACCATCACTGCCCTCGGCGACGTATGAAGCTCGTGAACGCGATGCCGGCTTCTCTCCGCGCGCCGGGCGCGCCGGCGGCGCCGCCTTTCGCGGACGTCGTCGCCGAGCATCTCGACGCCGTCTACGGCTACCTCGTCTACCTCACCGGCGACCGCGCGGCCGCGGAAGACCTCGCCGCGGAGACGTTCGAGAAGGCGTTTCGCACCTGGCGTCGCTTCGACCCCCGGCGCAGTGCGCCGCGCACGTGGCTCTGCCGGATCGCGCACTCCGCCGCCGTCGACTGGTTCCGCGCCGAGGCACGGCGACAGCGGCGGGAGGAGACCTACGTCCGTGACGCGGCCATGCTCGAGGAGTCGGTGTTCGCCGAGGGCCTGTCGCCCGAGCTCGAGCGTGCGCTGCGCCGGCTCACGCCCGCCGAGCGCGAGGTCGTCGCCCTGCGGGTCCTGCTCGAGCTCGACGGCCCGAGCGCGGCACGCGTGCTCGGGATCAGCCGGACCGCATGCTCGACCCGGCTCAGCCGGGCGTTGAAGCGACTGGAGGAGGAGATGACCCATGCCCGCGACTGACCCGATCGACAGCGGCGAGTTCTCCGCGCTCGTCGACGAGCTGCGGGCCGGCGCGCCGGCCGCGCCCGAGCGGCTGCGGCAGCGCGTGCTCGAGCTCGTGCCGGCGCCGCGCAGACGCTGGTCGCGGCGGCGGAGGCTCGTTCTCGTCGTCGTCCCCGCGGCAGCCGCGCTCGCCGTCGGGGCTGCGCTCGTGCACGGCTTCGTCAGCTCCGGCTCCCGTCCCCAGGCGGTCGCCGCCAAGGGCCATACCGTCGGGACCCTGGGCCCACGTGCCACGACGACCACGGTGGAGAAGAGGGCTGTGCCGCTGAAGCCGGCGACCGCGACCACCAGCGACGCGGTGCCGGGTGCCCTCCTGTCCGACCGGCTCGTCCACGCCGACGCCTCGCTCTCGGTGCGGGTCGCCGACCGCGCCGCGCTCACCCGCGCGACGACGCAGGCGACGCGGATCGTGACGGCGCTCGGCGGCTACGCGGCCTCGGTGCAGTACGAGACCTCCCACCAGGGGTACGGCAGCGCCTCGCTCGCGCTGCGCGTGCCGGTCGGGCGGGTGCACGCCGCCGTGGCGCGGCTCGGGCGGCTCGGCACGGTGCTCGAGCAGAGGATCTCGACCCAGGATCTCCAGCAGCAGCTCGCGAGGCAGTCGAACCGGATCGGCACGCTGCGCCGGACGATCTCCGCCTACGAGCAGGCGCTCCAGAATCCGTCGCTGTCCGACTCGCAGCGCGTGATCCTGAAGGTGAAGCTCGCGAACGCGCGGAAGGCGCTCGCGCAGATGCGGCATGCGCGCAGCGGCACCGTCTCCTCGGCCGCGACCGCACACGTCTCGCTGACCCTGACGACGAAGCAGCACGCCGCGGTGACGCCGGTGCCGCGGGGCCGCTTCGACCGGATGCTCGGCTCCGCCGCCGGCTTCCTCGGGCTCGAGGGGATGATCGTCCTCTACGCGCTCGTCGTGCTCAGCCCGGTGCTCGTGCTCGGCGGGCTCGGCTGGGCGCTCGTGCGCGAGCGGCGGCGCCGGGACGAGAAGCGCCTGCTCGCCTCCGCCTGATCTGCTGAAATACCGGCGTGCTGGGTGCGGAGCTCTCCACCGGTCACGAGATCGGCCTGATCGTCGTCGCGGCGGTGTTCATCGCCTTCGCGCTGGCGGCGTCGTTCCTCGTCCCCCGCTACAAGCCCGACTTCCCGGGGCCCACCGGGCTGAGCGTGTTCGTGATCGCCTCGATCGTGATGTTCGCGCTGATGATCGCCGCCGTGAACTTCTTCGGCTAGGCCGGCGGCGCCCGTTGGGGCGCGCCAGGCGCTTCGCTAACCTGTCCGGACCCGGAGAAGTGGCCGAGTGGCTGAAGGCGGCGCCCTGCTAAGGCGTTATGGGGCTGAATGGCTCCATCGAGGGTTCGAATCCCTCCTTCTCCGCTAGCGCAGCGCCCGTCGCGCCGCTGCGCCCGTGCGCGGAGGGGTGGCAGAGCGGTCGAATGCGGCGGTCTCGAAAACCGTTATCCGTCGTTAGGCGGATCGAGGGTTCAAATCCCTCCCCCTCCGC
>CAZRTE010000130.1:0-4365 GCA_964602945.1 uncultured Gaiellales bacterium | reverse complement strand
GCTCAGGCGCGGCAACCGCCGGAGCCGCCGCGCTCGTCAGCGCCGTGCCGCAGTCACCACAGAACGCCTCGTCGGGCTCGTACGTCGCACCGCAGGCGGGGCAGGTCAGCTCGACCGCAAGGGGACGCCCACAGCCGACGCAGAACTTCCTTCCCTCCCGATTCTCGCGTCCGCAGGAGGCGCAGGCCACCATGGCCAGAGCCTATCGGCGGGAGCCCATCTACCTAGCGCCCGGCGAGCCCGTCCGGCGACGGACGCCACTGCGGGAGTGTCGCGCGCACCGTGGCACCCGCTCCGGGGTGGCTTTCGATCTCGACCACGCCGCCGAGCAGCCGCACCCGCTCGGCGAGGCCTGAGAGCCCGAGACGCTCGCCCGTGAGGACGCCGGGGTCGAAGCCGCAGCCGTCGTCGCTGACCGTCAGGTCGAGGAACCTGCGGGTGCTGCGCAGCGCGACCGAGACCTTGCTCGCGTGGCTGTGCTTGCGGACGTTCGACAACGCCTCCTGCACGACCCGGAAGAGGACGATCTTCTGCGAGTTGGTCAGGTCGTCGAGGTCGCCGGTGACGTCGAGCTCGGTCGCGATCGGCGGGACCGTCTGTTCGAGGGTGTGCAGCTCGGACTCCAGGGCCTCCTCCACCGGTCGTGCCGCAGCCGTGGTGGAGGAGGTCGAGCGCGCGATCTCGCGCAGGCTCTCGTCGAGCGAGCCGAGCCGCGCGTGGAGGTCGTCGAAGCGTCCGCGGACCCGTGACCTGTAGAGCGAAGGGACGACGTTGTCGACCTGGGCGAACACGATCCTCAGCTCCTCGGCGAGCGCGACGATCTCCTGCAGCGGGCCGTCGTGGAGATCGAAGGCCAGGCGGGTGAGGCGCCGCTCCACGGGGGAGACCGTGTCGGATTCGAACTCGAACTCGCGGTCGATGTCTGCGACGCGCTCGAGCATCGGGCTGAGAGCCGTCGCCGCCTCGGCGAGGTAAGGATCGAGGCTGGCGGGATCCCCGCCGCGTGCCCGCCGGGCGACGAGCGCCGCGTAGGGCCGATCCCACCGCTCGACGATCTGCACCCGGATCTGGCGCTCGTCGAGCTCCGTGCCGTCGAGTGCGGCGTGAACGAGGTCGCGGATGCGGCGGCTCTGCGGCGCCTTGCCGCACCCGGCCAGGCAGGTCACCGCTCCGCCGGCGTCGAGCACCCACAGCGACGCGGCAGCGACGGGCGCCAGCTCGAGGAGCAACGAGACGGCGAACTCGCCCGCCATGGTCGCCGGCAGCTGAATGCACTCCCTGCTCGCCAGCGCCCGGCGGAAGACCAGGAACTGCGCCGCGTCGGCCGGTACGCCGAGGTCGTCTGCCGCAGCGGCAACCGCGGCTCGCGCCTCGCCGGGCTCGAACCGGTGCTCGACGGTTGCCGCGGCCACGGCGTCGCCGAGAAAGTCGAGCGCCGCGACGCTGGCGAGAGCGACCGGCACCCGCCGTGCGCGCCCCTCCAGTGTCCGGAGCTCGGCATCGAGCGCGCGTCGCGCGTGCCCGCTCCGGCTGCCCCGCCGCCGCTGTCCACGCGCGATCGCCCCGGCGCGCTCGACCAACTCGGCGCCGAGGCCGACGTCCTTCGCTGCCGAGTCGCGAGAAGCGCGGGCGGCCGCAGCGTCCACAACTTTCTCCACAGAAGTGATTATCCGTTCAATCGGCCGATTCGACAATGGGCATCATGGCCCATCAAGCCGTGGCGGCCCTCGAAACCCTCGAAATAGGGAGTCGATTCGCCGTGCAGCGCATGGTTGGTCCCTCTCGGTCCAGCGGGTCTCCGCCTTCCCGCCGAGCGAACGGGCCGATCGAGCCCTCCCGTGTTCAAGAATTGAACGCTTTTTGCCCCCGCGTCGGCCCAACCGGCGCCGACCCGGGCTACACCGTCAGGTTTCCACAGGGTCGAGCACGAGCACGTCCCCGACCTCGAGCCCCGCCTCGGCCGCAGCCCCGGCCACCAGCTCGAGGGCCGCGGCGGCCTTCCGCGCACCGGCGACGCGCCACGGACGCAACTCGTGGATGATCCGGACGACCTTCCGGTCGCGGTCGAGGAATACGACGTCGATCGGGAAGTGCATGAAGAACATATGCACCGACGATTCCGGCGTGAGCAGCATGCCGCTCCCGGGATCGAGCCCGGCGCGCCCGAGCAGCCCCCGCATACGCGCGAGCGGGCGGTCGGCCATCTCGCAGCGCTCACAGACGACGGTCCCGGCTTCCGTCCTCACCCGGACGAGCGGCAGCCCGCGCCTGCCCCGGCGAAGCATCGAGCGGGAGCGAGCAGCGTCCGCCATTCGATCATCGTCGCTCGGCCCCGGCCCGGAAGCCTCGATCGAACGGCTAGTCGCGTCAGGACGTAGGAGCCGTGCCCCGGACGAAGATCCCCTGCAGCTGAGCCGAAGCTACGGCGGCAAACGCACGTTGCGCGCGGTCCGGCACGCGCACGCGAGCCGCGTCCAGTCCGCGGACGAGGAGTCCGGTGTTTCCGGCGTCCCACACTCCCGGCGGGTTCACCTCCGCCGCCTCGAAGCCGTGGCGGCGCAAGAGTCGGAGCAGGCTCCAGAGTGTGAAGTCGTTCTCATACAAACTGAGGGCCTGGGCGCGGCGGCGCGAATTCTCGCTGAGCCACGAGCGATCCTGCAGGAACGAACCGAGAGCCAAGCGCAGGTGCTTCGGCAGATAGTTCACGAGCGGGAGCGTACTGTGCGGCTCAATGGGCCAGAAGCGGTTCGGGCACGCGAGCAGGACTCGACCACCCGGCCGGACCAGGCGCGCGATCGTTGCAACATAGGAGTCCGGGGCCTTGACGTGCTCGACTACGTGGACGCTGGCGACCAGATCGAACGAGTCCCGCTCCAGATCGAGCAGCGAAGCGTCCTCTGTCAGGATTCGCACCGAGGGGAGAGTCTGTGTCCGCAGCTCCGCGAGGCCCGCGACGTTCGGATCGAGCTCGACGCCAATGAGCTCTGTGGCGCCCGCCTGAGCGAGCGCGATCAGCAGCCCGCCGCTTCCGCAGCCCGTGTCGAGAACGCGCGCGCCGCGGAGATCGAGATGGCGTCCGACCATCTCGACGAAGGGTCCAAAGTGGTCGACATCGGTGTGACTCCACCAGAGGCTGTCCCAGTACTGCGTCCCCTCTGCCTGGTGGAGAAAGACACGAAGCGCGTCGATGTACTCCTCGGACGGCTGGGCGCCGGCTTCCTCAGGTTCCATGCTGCTGCTGTGTGCCCGGAGTCTGCCGCAGCCGATCCAGGACGCTTCTCAGTGGCTGCGTGTAGCGAAAGGTGCGCGTTCGGAGGAGGGCCTCCCGAGCCGCCGTTGCCTGCTCGGCGATCGCCGTCGCCTGATCCGCGATCGCGCGTGCTTCGTGTAATGCCTCTCGTAGCTCTACGCGCTCGTGCTCGAGGTGCCACACCCGGCGCTCATAGCCACTGATGACTACGGGCAGAGAATGACGGCCGCGGCGGAAGCGACCGGCCCAAGGCGTCACAGCCGTTGCGTCGAAGTCATGGTCACGAAAGAAACCTCGACGGGCAAACTGCTCCGCCCAATACTCGGGCTGGTGAACGTTTACGTGCGTTGCCTCGCGATAGTCACCGGGGGTCGAGGAGAAGAGAATGTCGCTCGTATGGGCGCACATGTTGTCCAGCACCGACTCCGCCTCACTCCTCGAGAGGTGCTCAAGAACCTCTATGCAGATGATGATTTCATAGGCCCTCGGCAGAGGCTCGGTCGCGGATGCCCGCCAGAGGAACGGTCTCACGTCTTCTCGAGCCTGCGAGAGCGCGTACTCGGAGGCGTCCAGACCATAGGCCTCTACACCCAGGTCACGTAGACCTTCGACGAGCATTCCGAAGGCACAGCCAATGTCCAATGCAGTCGCAGGAGGACCGGACTCAGCAATGCGCGCGGCGATTCTGCCGAAGTGTTGCAACCAGTGCTCATCGCGTGCGTACGGTCGATCGCCACAGTAATGAGAGAAATATTCTTCGTCGTACGCTGTGCTTTCTACCGAAGACAATTCCCACTCCTGACGCAGTCGCTAACCATCGCCCGTGGTCGCTTGGACGCTGTCGTCACTCGCGGTTCCCGGCGATCCGACCAGACTGACGATCGTTCGCGCCCCCCTACGCGTCGCGCGCCGCACCACCTCTCGACCGCCGTGGTTTCGGTAAACGTGCCACGCCTGGACTGCAAGCGAAGTACCGGTGACCGCGCCGACGTGCACGCGCTTGAAGCGCCTTGCTCCCGCACGCGGACTCGCGCCTTTCACGAGGCCGTCCAGAGGGAGAACGGTTGCGTCCCAGGCGAGCAGGTCGCGCACGAGCGCCTGCGCGTTCTCGCTCT
>CAZRTE010000129.1:0-4416 GCA_964602945.1 uncultured Gaiellales bacterium | reverse complement strand
CGCACCAGCTCGAGGGGCTCGAGGCGATGCCGCTCCTCCTCTCCTCGCTCCACGCGGCCGAGCACTCGCTGATCGCGCTCCTGCCGCTGTGGGCGATGTGCGACCGCTGGGACATCGGCGGCCTCTCGACGAACCTCCATCTCGACACCGGCGGCCCGACCGTGTTCGTCTACGACGGCCACGCGGGAGGAGTCGGCATCGCCGAGCGCGGCTTCGACCGGTTCGAGGACTGGGTCGCCGACACCGCGCGCCTGCTCGAGGGCTGCCCGTGCGAGCGGGGCTGTCCCTCCTGCGTCCAGAGCCCGAAGTGCGGCAACCTCAACGAGTTCCTCGACAAGGACGGAGCCCGTACGCTGCTCGGGAGGATGCTCGACTCGTGAAGATCCTCGTCCGGCCGCCGGTGCCGGAGGACGTACCGTCGTGGGAGCGGCTCGGCTGGCACGCCGCGCCCGACTACCCGCGGCTCGCCCACGAGCACGAGCGGCTGCGCGAGCTCCTCGCCGAGACCGGAGCGGAGGTGCTCGTCGCGGCGGGCGAGCCGGGAAACCTCGACTCGATCTACGTCTACGACCCCGTGCTGGTCGCGCCCGGCGGCGCGATCCTGCTCCGGCCGGGCAAGGAGGCGCGGCGCGGCGAGCCGCAGGCGCTCGAGCGGGACCTCCCACTGCCGGTGCTGGCGCGGCTCGAGCCGCCCGCGACCGCCGAGGGCGGCGACACGGTCTGGCTCGGCGACCGCACGCTTCTCGTCGGCCGCTCCTACCGGACGAACGAGGCGGGCATCGAGGCGCTGCGCCGGGCGCTGCCGGAGGTCGAGGTGATCGCCGTCGACCTGCCGCACCACCACGGCCGCGACGAGGTGCTCCACCTCCGCTCGCTGCTCAGCCCGCTCGACGCCGACCTCGTGGTCGCGCACGTTCCGCTCCTGCCGGTGCGGCTCGCCGAGCTGCTCGAGGCCCGCGGGATCGAGATCGTGGACGTCCCCGGCGAGGAGCTGGGGACGATGGGACCGAACGTGCTCGCGCTCGCGCCGCGGGTCGGGCTCGCGCTCGAGGGCAACGAGCGGACGCGCCGCCGTCTGGCCCGGGCCGGCGTCGAGGTGCTGACCTACGCGGGCGACGAGATCTCGCGCAAGGGCGACGGCGGTCCGACCTGCCTCACGCTGCCCCTTCCCTAGCGCCCGGCGCCGTCCGCTCGAGCGCCGCCCAGCCGACGTCCCGCGCCCGCTCCGCCTCGTCGGCGGCCGACCCGCCGCGCAGCCCGAACAGCCGCTTGGCGTAGAGGAGATAGGCCGCGACCGCGAGGTTGACGACGAGCGCGACGAGCTTGAACGCCGACACGGTCCGCGCGAGCTCGTAGAGCTCGTAGGGAAGGAACACGAGCGTCGCGAGAAAGGTCAGGTACTCGGCCCAGCGGCGCTGGTACCAGAGCCCGACCGCCTCGACGCCCTCGAGCACCGCATAGCCGGCCGCAGCGGCGGCGACCGCGTAGAGCGTCGTCGAGCTGAGCGTGAAGACGTGCGCGAGCGAGTGGAGGAAGCCGCCGTGGGGCGCGTGCGTCGGTCCGCCCGCGCCGCCCTGCACGGCGTTCGCCACCCGGTAGAAGACGTGGCGCAGGCGCACCTCGTGCGAGGCGAAGAGGAACACGGCCAGCGAGAGCAGCCCGAGCACGACGAAGTGGATCGCGCGGTCGATCGCGATCAGGCGCAGGACGATCCGGTCGCGCAGGGCCTTTCCCCGCAGGGGCAGCGCGATCTCCTCGCGCGCCGGCGGCGTCTCCCGGGCCGGGACGGCGGGCGGCGGGAGCGGCAGCCAGCTGTCGCAGCGCAGGCAGCGGTACCAGCGGCCGCCGTCCAGCTCGCGCACGTAGAGCTCGTCCTCGGGCCGCAGGCGCGCAGCGTCGACGCCGACGAGCTCGTGGCCGCGCAGCCCACAGACGAGCAGCTCCCAGTGGAAGCGCGGCCGGAACCGGCTGGGAGAGACGGTTCCCGGCGGCTGGTGCCGGCCGGTCACGGGACGGCTCCGAGCGCCAGCTCCACGGCCTCCTCGGGCGTCGCGGCGCGCAACGTGCCCTCGACCTCCCAGCCCGGGTCGAGCACGACGACGGGGCGGCCGAGCGTGAGGGCGAAGCCGATCTCGGCGAGCGTGCCGTAGCGCCCGCCGACGGCGATCACCGCGTCGCCCGAGGCGACGACCGCGAGGTTGCGCGCGTGACCGATCCCGGTCACGACCACGTGATCGAGCCACGGATTCGCCCCGGCGCGCCCCTCGCCGGGGAGGATCCCGACCGTCGTGCCGCCGGCCTGCTTCGCACCGCGCGCGGCGGCGGCCATCACCTCGCCGAGCCCGCCCGTCACGACCGTCGCTCCCCGCTCGGCGAGCAGACGCCCCACTGCCTCGGCCCCCTCCTCGTGCTCGGTGCCGCTGCCGACGACGGAAATCTGCAACGCCATGACGGCCGATGCTAAGACAGGGGGGATGGCAACGCGGGAGGCACGAGGTGGAGTGCTCGTCGTCGGCGGCGGCTTCGCGGGCGCCTACGTCGCGCGCGAGCTCGGGGCGCGAGGGGCGACGGTCGTCAGCAAGGAGAACTTCATGCTCTACACGCCGCTCCTGCCCGAAGCGGCGTCCGGGACGCTCGAGCCGCGCCACTGCGTGGTGCCGCTGCGCGTGATGTGCCCGCATGCCGAGCTGATCCTCGGCAACGTCACGGACCTCGACCTCGAGGCGCGGACGGCAACGGTCGAGACCGACGGGGGCCCACAGGTCGTCGCGTGGCGGGAGCTCGTGCTGGCGCTGGGTGCCGTGCCGAGGACGCTGCCGATCCCCGGTCTCGCCGAGCACGCGCGCTCGTTCAAGACGCTCGCCGACGCGATCGCGCTCCGCAACCACGTCCTCCACCAGCTCGAGGCGGCGGACGCGGCGCTCGACGAGGAGGAGCGGGCCAGGCGCCTGACCTTCGTCTTCGTCGGCGCAGGCTACGCGGGGGTCGAGGCGCTCGCGGAGCTCTCGGACCTCGCCGAGGACGCGCTCCACGTCTACCCGCGCCTCCGCTCGACGCCCCGCCGCTGGGTGCTCGTCGACGCGGCGCCCCACATCCTGCCCGAGATCCCGCACCGCCTCGGCGAGTATGCCGCGCGGGAGCTGCAGGCACGGGGCGTCGAGATCCACGCCGATACGACCCTCGACTCCCTCTCCGCCGGGGAGGCCGTGCTCGGGGACGGGACGCGGATCGCGGCGAACACGCTCGTCTGGACGGCGGGGGTCGCCCCGAACCCGCTCCTGCGGGAGTGGGGGCTGCCGCTCGGCGAGAAGGGCCATGTCGAGGTGGACGAGTTCCTGCACGTGCGCGGGCACGAGCACGTCTGGGCGCTCGGCGACTGCGCCCGCGTCCCGAACGCGCGCAGCGACCGTCCCGACCCGCCGACGTGCCAGCACGCGCTGCGCCAGGCGCGCCGCCTCGCGAAGAACCTCAGCGGCCCGCCCGAGCCGTACGGCTACCGGATGCTCGGCCAGGTCGCGACGCTCGGCCGGCACAAGGGGATCGCGGAGGTGGTCGGCCTGCGGCTGCGCGGCTTCATCGGCTGGTGGGTGGCGAGGACGTACCACCTGTACCAGCTCCCCCTCGCGCAGCGGAAGCTCCGCGTCGTCGTCGACTGGACCGTCGGCCTCTTCTTCCGCCGCGACGTCGCCGAGCTCGGCCAGCTCGGCCATCCCGAGAAGCTCGGCTGATGGACGTCTCGCCCCTGTTCGGCCTCCGCCTGCGGACGCCGCGGCTCGAGCTGCGTTTGCCGGCGCGCCGGGAGCTCGAGCAGCTGCGCGAGGTCGCGCTCGCCGGCGTCCACCCGCCGGAGTTCATGCCGTTCTCCGTCGCGTGGACGGACGACCCGGAGCTGTCGGACTTCCTCGACTACCACGAGCTGCAGCGGCGCAAGTGGACGCCCGACGGATGGAACCTCGAGCTCGCCGTCCGGCTCGGAGGCGTGCCGATCGGCGTGCAGGCGGTGGGAAGCGAGCGGTTCGCGGAGACGCGGACGGTCGTGACCGGCTCCTGGCTCGGAGAACGCTTCCAGCGGCGCGGCGCCGGCACGGAGATGCGGACGGCCGTGCTCGAGCTCGCCTTCCGCGGGCTGGACGCCGGCGTGGCCCGCTCCGGCGCGATCGACGGGAACGCCGCCTCGCTGCGAGTCTCGGAGAAGCTCGGCTACGGGGTCTCCGGGCGGTCGACCCACTCCCCACGCGGCTTCGAGGTCGGGCACACGGATCTCGAGCTGCGACGCGAGGACTGGCGGCCACCGTTCCCGGTCGAGATCGAGGGCCTGGAGCCGTGCCTGCCGCTGTTCGGCGCAGCCCCAGCCGTCTAGCTCTGTTGCCTACACACCTGCGAGACGGCTGATTGCGTCCGGGCCTCCGGCGAGCC
>CAZRTE010000128.1:0-4505 GCA_964602945.1 uncultured Gaiellales bacterium | reverse complement strand
TCGTGGCTGACGAAGACGATCGTCTTCCCTTCCGCGCGAAACTGGTCGAACGTCTCGAAGCACTTCTCCTGGAAGGCCCGGTCTCCGACGGCGAGGACCTCGTCGAGCAGGAGGACGTCGAAGTCGACCTGGATCGCGATCGAGTATGCGAGCCGGACCTGCATGCCGGAGGAGTAGTTCTTCAGCTTCTGGTCGACGAAGCGCTCGAGCCCCGCGAAGCCGACGATGTCGTCGTAGCGCCGCTGCAGCTCGCGCTTCGAGAGCCCGAGGAGGGTGCCGTTGATGCGGATGTTGTCGCGGCCCGTCAGCTCGGGGTTGAAGCCGACGCCGAGCTCGATGAACGGCGAGAGGCGCCCCCGGACGCGCACGCGGCCGGCGTCGGCGCGGTAGATGCCGGCGATCAGCTTCATGAGCGTGCTCTTGCCGCTGCCGTTCGGGCCGACGATGCCGAAGCACTCGCCCTCCTCGATCTCGAACGAGACGCCGTCGAGCGCGACGTTGCCCTCGTAGTCGACGCGCTGGAGCGGGTGGAGGAAGTACTCGCGCAGCGTGTCCCGCCGCTCGTGCGGCAGGCGGAACGTCTTCCGCAGATCGCGTACCTCGATCGCGTTCATGCCCGCTCCGCGAACCACGGCTCCTCACGCCGGAACAGCAGGTAACCGCCGACGAGAATGAGTGCCACCACCCCGAGCGGCACGAGCTCCCCGAAGGGGGACCCGTACACGTTCGCGGCCCCGATGCTCGCCGACGACGGGACGATGATCGAGCGTGCGTCCTGCGCGATCTGGACGAAGGGATTGAGGAACGCGATCAGCCTGAACCAGTGCGGCAGCATCGTGACCGGGTAGATGATCGGCGAGGCGTAGAAGAGGATCTGGAGGACGAGGTCCCAGACCTGGCCGACGTCGCGGAAGCGCACGTAGAGCGTCGCCAGGACGAGCGTCGCTCCGAAGGCGACGACGCAGAGCTCGAGCAGCAACGGCAGCAGCAGGAGCCAGCGGGGGCCGGGGACGATGCGGTTGAGGCCGATCAGGACGGCGATCGCGACGAGGTTGACGCCGAGAGTGATCGCCGACGACGCCGCGACCGAGAGCGGGATGATCACGCGCGGGAAGGAGAGCTTCGAGATCAGGCTCGAGCGGTCGACGACGGACTTCATCCCGATCGCCGTGGCGTCGGAGAAGTACGTCCAGAGGACGAGTCCGAGCAGCAGGTAGAGCGGGTAGTGCGGAGTGCCGTTGCTGAGCTTGAAGAAGCGGCCGAAGACGATGTAGAGCATCCCGAACAGCCCGAGCGGCTTCAGGACCGACCAGACGTAGCCGAGCGCCGACCCCGCGTACTTGAGCTTGAACTCGGACGACGCGATGACGGCGACGATGCGCGCCTGATGGCGCAGCGGAGCGAGATCCGGGCGGGGTGCAGCCTCCACACGGACTTTCTCGGCTGCGACGGCCGATTTCCTGAGGGTCGAGGACGAATTTCGCGGGCCGGCCGCGGGCCTTACCGAACGCCTGGCCTCCCGGGCGAGTCTCGGCAGGAGGCCAGGCGTTCGTAGAACTGCTAGCAGGTGATGGTCGTACCGTCGACCGAGCCAAAGAAGGTGTCGGCCCCGTTGTTCAAGACGACCTCGGTTACTTCGACGCCAGACGATGGCGCGGTCGTGAACGCGAAGACGGCGCCCAGATCGGCCGATTCGCTATCGCCCACGATGATGGCCACGCTGCGAGACGTCGCGTCCTGACAGGTCGAAGTCCCGCTGTCGTTGGCGAACGCAGTGGCGTACAGGCCCTCACCGCTCGTGTCCGCCGCGGTGAACGTCCCGGACGCGATCGTCGCACCCGACGAGTCGGTCTCCGTGTAGGTCCCGCCACCGAGCGCCAGGTCATTCGAGGATTCAGGAGCCGAGTAGAGGCATTCGCCTGTACTGCACGTGCTGTCGAACGAGAACGACCCGCTGAGCGTGAGCGTGTCCCCGCTGTCGTCCGTGAGTGTCTGGCTGTCGAAGGTGAGACAGCCGGTCGTGGCTGTCACGGTGCAGCTCGGCAGCGGCGTACTGAATTGACCGCCGTGGGCCGCATAGCTGACGCACTCACCAACGTTCTCGAACGACGTCCCGTCGCTTCGAGCCAGGCTCTGGTAGCCGTCCCCCTGACAGGCATGCGCTGCATCGGAGTTCCCTCCGGCAAGCGCCGACTGCGAGGCGGCCAAGCCGCCCCCCGCCGCACACACGAGCACTACCAAACCGATGAGCAAAGGTAGGCGTCGCATCCGTTTCTCCCCTCTGGTTTATCGGCAATCGGGAGCCGCTCGCCGCCAGGAAACCTGACCGCGGTGCTTCCCGACACCGCAGGTTGTATCGGCTTCCTATCAGAGGGAGATACATCACGCAACGAGATCTAGGAGCGTCCGCACCTCGAGCGAGAGAGCAGCCGACTCTTGGCTGGGTACGGCTCGACGTTCGCTCGGCGTGCCTCGATTGGGGAACCTGGATGATCGGTAGGTGAGCAGCCGTGCGTACACGCGTTGGGCTCCCCAGGACGTGGTCCTGCTCGGTCTGCTGCCGCTCACGTTGCTGGGCTGGTGGCTCTACGTGTTCGGCAGCCGTCACGCGGTCGCCGTCGATTTTCGGTATGCGTTTCTCGGCGCCGCGCACGCGATAGTCGACGGCCGAACACCGTTTCCCACGGGCGCGGCCCTCGGCCATTTCGCGTACGTCTACCCGCCGCTCATTGCAGTACTGACCGTCCCGTTCGTCTATCTGCCGGCCCTGGTTGCAGCGTGGGCGTGGACCCTCGCGCTCCTCGCATCGATCCCGCTCGCGCTCTGGCTGTTCGGGGTCCGGGATTGGCGCTGTCTCGGCGCCGTTCTGTTGTGGGCACCGACCTTTGCGGCGATCCAGACCGGGAATCTGAGCCTCCCGCTTCTTCTGGCCGCCGCACTCGTCTGGCGCTACCGGGACGGAGCGACCGGGGCTCTGTCGCTGGGGGCCGCCGTCGCCGCCAAGCTGATCTTCTGGCCGCTACTCCTCTGGTTGGTGGCGATCCGCCGGTATCGCACCTGCGTCTATGCCGTCGGCGCAGCTGCCGTGCTGCTGCTCGTGCCGTGGGCGCTTATCGGCTTTCGGGGGTTGGCGGGCTATCCCCACCTGAGCCGGATCATCGCCCGCGACGAGGGGCCGATGAGCTACGCGCTCGGCTCGCTGTCCGACCGCCTCTTCGGTGGCAACGGCCTTGGGATCACGGTCATCGTCGTGGTGGCGCTGGTGCTGGCCATGCTCGTCGCGGGGCTACGAGGGGATGCGCGGCTCTCGTTCGCTCTGGGGATCCTCGTAACCCTCGTCGCCACGCCGGTGCTCTGGTTGCACTACCTCGTGCTCCTCGCCGCGATTCTGGCCGTCTACAGGCCCACGTTCGGACCGGCGTGGCTCGCACCCCTCGGCCTCTGGGCTTGTCCCGGCATCGGGACCACCGAGACCGGCGCGATCTGGCAGGCCACACTGGCGCTCGGACTGTCGGCCTTCCTCGTTGCCTGGCTGGGCTCGCGGCGCCCGAAGGGGGCCGCCGTCCCGAGGTCCGCGCCCGCCGGATACGCCCGGGCCGCCTGGTCAAGAGCAAGGAGCTGACGCCCTACGGCCGGGGACCGGCCTTCTGACGGGTCGGCTTTACTGTCGCCCATGCTGTCGCGTGAGCGCCTTCTCCGCCTCGGCGCGACGGTCGCCGAGCGGGCGACGTCGAAGCGGGTGCGTGTCGTCGCGCAGGTCCTTCTCCTCGCCGCGATCGTCTTCGTCGCTCTCCGCGTGCGCTCACTCTGGCACGGCAGCCATATCGAGCTCGCCGGCGTGGACTGGCTCGCTCTGACGGGCGCCCTCGTGCTCGCCGCGGTCGGCACGGCGGCGGCCGGGTTCATCTGGCTCGTCATCCTCCGAGGGCTGGGCGTGAGCACGCAGCCCCGCTGGGCGGGCCTCTTCTTCCAGGCTCAGCTGGGCAAGTACATCCCCGGCTCGGTGTGGCAGTACGCCGGTCGCACGGCTCTCGCGCGAGGTCACGGGATACCCGTACGGCCGGTCGCAACGTCCCTGCCGATCGAGTTCACGGCGTCCGCAGTGGCCGCGGGCTCGATGGGAGCCTTCCTGCTCGGCTGGTGGGGCGCCATCGTCGTCGCGGCGGTTGCGATCGTCCTGATCGCGGTCGAACGCTCCAACCGGATCCGCAGGCCCGCGGTACTTGCGACCATCCGGGCGACCCTCCTGTACCTACCGCCCTGGTTGCTCCTGGGAGGGATGTTCTGGCTCTGTGCGCGCGGGCTCGTCGGCATCCCGGTGCACGATCTCGCCGTCTACACCGGCTCGTTCGCCATCGCCTGGCTCACTGGGCTGGTGGCGATCTACGCGCCCGGCGGCATCGGCGTCCGGGAGGCGGTGCTCGTGGCGCTGCTGGCGGGTCGGCTCGGTGCCGCCGACGCACTCGTGACTGCAGTCGCATCGCGACTGCTACTGGTCCTGGTGG
>CAZRTE010000127.1:0-4688 GCA_964602945.1 uncultured Gaiellales bacterium | reverse complement strand
CCGCTGATCGCGGCGACCGGCTGGCCGACCGTGTACGACGTCACCGACGACTGGCTGCTCGCCCCGGTCCCCGCGCGTGAGCGCGAGCGGCTGCGTCGTCTCGACGAGCTCGCGTTGCGGGACGCTGCCGAGGTCGTGGTCTGCTCCCCGGCTCTCGCCCGCAGCCGCGGCGCCGAGCGACCGGTAGCGCTCGTCCCGAATGCCGTCGACGTCGAGCACTTCCGCCGGCCGCGCGAGCGTCCGAAGGATTTGCCGCCCGCGCCTACCGCCGTCTACCTCGGGACGCTGCACGACGCGCGACTGGACGTCGAGCTCGTCGTCGACCTCGCCCGCGAGATCGAGTCGCTCGCGATCGTCCTCGTCGGCCCCGACTCGCTCTCGGCACGCTCGCGCGAGTCGCTTGCCACGCTCGGGAACGTCCACCTGCTCGGCCCGCGACCCTACGACGACGTGCCGGCCTACCTTCAGTGCGCGGACGTGATCGTCGTGCCGCACCGCGTGGACGAGTTCACCGAGAGCCTCGACCCGATCAAGGCGTACGAGTGCCTCGCGGTGGCGAGGCCGACGGTGGCGACGCCGGTCGCAGGCTTCCGCGAGCTCGGGGCTGCCGTCACGCTCGCGGATCGCGACTCGTTCGCGACGGCGGTACGAGCGGCCCTCGACGGTCGCGCCGACCCGGGCCGGCCGGCGGAGATCCCGAGCTGGGACGAACGGACCGAAGCCTTCGAGAACGTCCTGGTGCGCGCCGCTCGCAGTAACGCGTAGAGGACTGCCCCGAGTGCAGGTCGAACATGACTTCCCTCCGAGGAGACGAATGCCGCCCGACGACCAGTATCGTGGCTGCCGACAGGGAAGCGCGCGAAAGGCTAATCCATCTTGTGGCTTTCGCCGACAACAAGAATGATTCCGGCCCGGGTCGACTCACCATGACAGCGTTCAGCACCTCAATCGGTGCGGGCGGTGGAGACACCGTCCGCGCGTATCTCCACCTCCTGCGCCGCAGGTGGTGGCTCGTGCTCGCGGTGCTCCTGATCGCGCCCGCCGTGGCCTATGTCGCCACCTCGAGGCAGAAGACGCACTACGAGGCGTCGGCGCAGGTGCTGCTGCTCACGCAGGTCGCGACGAGCAACTCGAACCTCGTGCAGCCCGTGATCCCGAACACGGTCGACACGCTGACGACGCTTGCGCGCTCGACGCCCGTCGCCTCACTCGCCGTCTCGAACGGACACCTCGGGATCTCGACCGGCACGTTCCTCGCCGAGACCGGGCTCTACTTCAGCCCCGACGGGAACATCGCGACCTTCACCGCGACGACGCCCGACGCTGCCTCCGCGCCGCGGCTCGCGAACGCGTACGCGCACGCGTTCGTCGGGTACCGCTACACGAGTGAGACGGCGGGACTGAAGAAGACCGTGAAGACGATCGAGGCGCGCATGGCGACGACGCCGCGTGGGCCGGGCCGTACGGCGCTCGCGAAGGAGCTTCAGCAGGTCGAGGCTGCGCTCGCGGTCCACGTCGCCGACGCTCGGGTTCTGCAGTCGGCTTCGGGCGCGGCGGCGATCCGGCCGCCGACGAAGCGGAACGTCGCCCTCGGCCTGGCGCTCGGGCTCGTCCTCGGGATCGGCCTCGCGTTCCTCCTCGAAGCGCTCGACACAAGGGTACGCACGGTCGACGCGGTCGAGGAGCGGCTCGGGCTGCCCATCCTGGCGCGGCTTCCCCGGCCTTCGAAGGATCTGCGCAAGTCGAACACACTCGCCATGGTCGAGCAGCCGATGGGGCCCAACTCGGAGGCATTTCGGATGCTGCGCACGAACCTCGAGCTGGCGATGCTCGACCGCGACATCCGCACGGTGCTGATCACGAGCGCGTGGGAGCAGGAGGGGAAGTCGACGACGATCGCGAACCTCGCCGCTGCCTTTGCCCGTGGGGGCCGCCCGGTCACCCTCGTCGACCTCGACCTGCGCCGGCCGATGCTGGACCAGTTCTTCTCGGTCAACAAGCGGCCCGGCCTCGTCGACGTCGTGCTCGGCCGTACACCCCTCGAGAAAGCCTTGACGCGGTTCAACTTCCGCGGCGGAGGTCTGCTCGGCGCAGACGGCGACCCGGGTGGCAACGGCCACTCGACCGCGAACGGCCGGTCGGCGCCGCTCAGCATCCTCCCGCTCGGCCTCGTCCCTCCGAGCCCCGGCGAGTTCGTCGTCTCCCGCCAGCTGGAGAAGCTCATCGGGACGTTGCGGGACCGTGGCGAGCTCGTGCTCATCGACGCTCCCCCGCTGTTCCACGTCGGCGACGCTCTCGCCCTCAGCGCGAAGGTGGACGCCGTTCTCCTCGTCGTCAAGCTCGAGATCGCCCGGCGTCCGGAGCTGGCCCGCCTGCGCTCGATCGTGGAGACGATGCCCGCCCATTCGCTCGGCGTCGTCGTCACCGGCGTCGGCTCCGAGCACCAGTACTACGGCTACAGCGCGGAGTATGGCTCCGGCCCGTACTACTCCAGGCGCCGGTCGGAGTCGACGGAGGCGGCGTCGCCGTGACGGCGCAGCCGCCGCACACCCTGCCGGAGGGATGAGCGGCTACGCCTGGCCGGCCCGGCGATGGACAGCCGCCGACGCCGGGCGTGCGGCGCGTGACGTCGCGATCGGCGCGCTCGCAGCCGGCGCCGTCGGCCTGCTCGTAGGCGTCCACGCCTTCTACGCGCTGCTGATCCCGGCCGTCCTGGCCGTCGTCTGGCTCGCCGTGCGGCCACGTCCCGTGGCCGTTGTGCTCGGAGCATCCATTCCCGCCGTCCAGAGCGTCGCGGGCGGACACGTCGGCGTGCATCTCGGTGTCAGCGACCTGCTGCTCCTGCTGCTCGTCTTCGCCGCCGCAGGAGCGGCCGTGCTCGAGCGGGACGGATCAACGTTTACTGCGCTGCGGCCGGTGCGGCTTCCGGTGCTTCAGTACTGCGTGCTCGTGCTCCTGCTGCTCGTCGCCCATCACGAGGGCTTCGGAGCGCTGACCCAGACCCTCCAGCGCTACGAGCTGATCGCGTTCCCGCTCGTCGCCGGCAGCTACCTCGCCCTGCGCGGCGCCGAGGGTGCGCTGCTGAAGGCGTACGTGGTCGCCGCCACCGTGCTCGCGCTCGTCTTCCCCTTCGACTCCTTCGGCCTCCAGAAGAACCCGGCCGGGCAGTTCATGGCCGGCGCGATCCTGCTGCTCGTCGGCCTGCCGCGGCTCGGCCGCTTCCGCATCCTCGTACCGGTGCTCGTCTACGGCCTGTTCGCGACCCAGAGCCGAGGCTCGATGCTCGCCTGTGCCGTCGGCATCGCCGTCCTGCTCGCGTTGCGCTTCCTGCACTCGCCGCGGCAGGCGATCGCGATCGCGCTCGGGATCGTCGCGATCGCCGTGCCCACGTTCGAGCTGATGCCGGCGAGCGCGCAGGCGTTCATCACGACGTACCAGACGCAGGTGACGAACACGAACTACCAGACGGAGACGGCGAACATCCACGCAGCCTGGAACATCCGCTACCGCCAGGAGTACTGGCACGACGCGATGTCGATCATCCGCGCTCATCCCTGGCTCGGAGTCGGGGTCGGCGCCTATGCGAACGCCGATCAGAGCCTCCAGCCGCCACCGGGAGCCTTCTCGACGTCCGATCCCCACAACGTGGTGCTGCTGCAGGCGGCCGAGGGAGGCTGGTTGTTCGCCGCCAGCTTCGTCGTGCTGATCCTCGGGACGGGCGTCGCGCTCGTGCGTCTGAGACGGATCGAGCTGGCCCCCGTGGCGCTGGCGGTCGTGCTGGCGAACGTCGTGCACGGCCTGCTCGACGTCTACTGGGTGCGCGGCACGCCCGTGCTCGGATGGCTGCTCGTCGGCATGGCCTGTGCCGCGACCCTGCGGAGTCCCGCGTCCGAGCCGGAGCAGCCGTGACGCGCGCCGTGCACGTCGTCGTCGTCGCCTACCACGAGGCCGACCGGCTCGATGAGGCGCTCGCCGCAGTGGGCGACGTGCTGCCGGTCACGGTCGTCGACAACTCGCAGAGCGAGGAGGTGCGGCGCGTCTGCGAGCGGCAGCGAGCGCGTTACGTGCGGACGAGCGGCAACCTCGGCTTCGCGGCCGGCGTCAACGTCGCCCTGCGGGAGATCCTTGCCGGCGAGCCGTGCGACGTCCTGCTGCTCAATCCCGACGCGGTGCTGCCCGGCGCGGCGGTGGGGAGGCTCGCGGCTGCGCTCGAGGCCGAGCCCCGCGCCTGCGCGGTCGCGCCCACCCTCGTCCGTCCGTCGGGCCGACCCCAGCGCTCTCTCTGGCCGTTCCCTACGCCTCGCCAGGCCTGGCTCGAGGCACTCGGGCTCGCCGGGCTCAACCACGGTCCGGCCTTCGCGGCCGGCACCGTGCTCCTGCTCCGCCGGGAAGCGCTGGACGAGGTCGGTCTCTTCGACGAGCGCTTCTTCCTCTACGCCGAGGAGACCGACTGGCAGCGGCGCGCGTACGGGCTCGGCTGGCACGCCACTCTCTGCCCGGATGTCGTCGCCACCCACGTCGGTGGAGCGACGAGCGACGATCCGGCCCGGCGGGAGCGGCTGTTCTACGCCGCCCACGAGCTCTACATCCGCAAGTGGTACGGCCCGGGAGGCTGGCTGCTCTACCGGCTCGCCGTCATTGCCGGCGCGGCCGTCCGGGCGCTCGTCCTCCCTAATCCCCGCCGCGTC
>CAZRTE010000126.1:0-4692 GCA_964602945.1 uncultured Gaiellales bacterium | reverse complement strand
CGCGCCGTGGCGGGCGTCCGTACCGCGGAGCTCACGAGCGATCCCTAGACGAGCCCGCCCGTGTAGCGCCACGGGCCCGGCTCGAGGCGGATGCCCCGCTTGCGGCAGAACTCGCGCACCGAGTCGAGCAGGATGCCGCCGTCCCCGTGGACGCGGTGGGCGAGGAGGTCGAGGACGGCAACGCCCGCCGGTGGGTCGGCACCCGCACCGAGGGTGAGGACGACCGTCTCGCCGTCGCCGGGCTCGACCTCGCCGCCTCGCAGCGCCTCGACGAAGACGACGCGACCCGGGCCTTCCGGACCGGTCAGCTCGAGCGTCTCGATGCCCTCGCGCTCGCTCAGGTCGGCCGCGACGCCGCGCAGGACGAGGAGCTCGTGCAGCTCGTGCAGCATCCGCCGCGCGAGCGAGACCTGGCGGGCGCGTGGCAGCTCGCGTTTCGCGGCCCCGGCCACCCGGGCCGGAACTCCGACCGCCAGCATCCCCGCCGGCACGTCCGAGACGACGTACGAGCCCGAGGCGACGATGGCCTCGCGGCCGATCCGGCAGCCTGCGTAGACGATCGAGCCGAGCCCGACCTGGGCCCGGTCCTCGAGGACGATGCCGGCGAACCGGTTCTCGAAGCCCTCGAGCAGGGAGTGGCCGACGTTGTGCGTGACGAGCATCGAACGCATGGTCACGAACGTCTCCCGCCCGATCAGGACGGGCCGGCAGACGTTGACGAACGTCTCGTCGCCGAGGAACGCGTCGTCGCCGAGCGCGAACGTCGACCACGGGTCGCGGTGGCCGCCGCCGCCGATGAGGACGCGGGCTCCGGCCCAGAGGCCCGTCCCGACGTAGGCGCGCCGGCAGGCCAGGCGCAGCGAGGGCCCGAAGCGGCTCAGCGCCCCGATCGCCACGACTTCGGCGCACTCGACGCTGCCACCCTCCTCGATCCTGACGCCGTCCTCGAGCACGATGCGCGGCGCGTCGACCACGGTGCCGGCGCCGAGGTGGACGTCCTCGCCGATCCGGGCGCCGGCTTTCCGGTAGGCCTCGCACTTCTCCAGGGAGGTGCGTGCGCCGAACGCGGCCTTGTCGGCGCGCATCGCGGCGAGGAACTCCTCGTCGACGAGGCCGTCCGACTCGTCGAGCCCGAAGAGCGCCGGCAGGGAGACGTTCTCGGTCGAGAGCCCGGCGAGCACCGGGTCGAAGCCCGGCGCGGCCTCGCCGGCGGCGGCTCGGATCAGGGCCTCGACGTCCTCGGCGGTGACGAAGCCGGTCTTCTCGACCGCGCTGAGGTCGATGCCGTGCGCGGCCGCGAGCTCGGCTGCGCGGCGGGTGACGTTGCGCTGCGCCGGGGCGCCGCGCTCCGGTGCCCGCTCGACGCGCGCGGCCGCCTGCGCGATCTCCGCCTCGTCCTCGGCCACGACCGCGATCGTCGTCCCGAGCTCGACCTCGGCCCCGGACTCGACGAGCCGGACGACGACGCCGTCGCCGGGAGCCTCGATCTCGACCGACGCCTTCGAGGTCTCGACGACGCAGACGGGCCGCCCTTTCCGCACCTCGGCGCGATCGTCGACGAGCCATTCGGCGAGGAGTGCCGAGTCGCTGTTCGCGTCGTCGCGCGTCAGCACGATCTCGAGCATGTCAGCGGCTCGCGCTTGCGATCGTCGCGACGGCGGAGACGATGTCGGCGGCGCCTGGAAGCGCCTCGTCCTCGAGCGGGCGGGCGGCGGGCAGGATGCCGTCGCGCGCGGCCACACGCAGCACGGGGCCGCGCAGGTCGTCCCAGGCCTCCGCCTGGACGCGTGCCGCGAGCTCGGCGCCCACCCCGGAGGTGAGCGTCCCCTCCTCGGCCGTGACGAGCCGGCCGGTGCGCCGTACCGAGTCGAGCACCGGCTCGAGGTCGAGCGGCAGCAGCCGGCCGAGCGCCACGACCTCCGTGAACAGCTCCTCCTCGAGGATCAAGGAGGTCGCGGCCTCGAGCGCGACGGGGAGCGTGCCGCCGTAGGTGACGATCGTCGCCTCCGCCCCGCCGAACCCGTTGCCGGAGAAGGTCAGTGCCGGCCAGGGCCCGTCGCTCTCGCGCACGCTGAACTCGTCCACGTAGCCGTCGACCGGACGCCGGTTCGGACGGCCGTACATGAGCTTGTTCTCGATGAAGAACACGGGGCGGTCGTCGGCGACCGCGGCGGCGAGCAGCGCGCCGAGGTCGTGCGACTCGCTCGGCGCGACGACGACGATGCCGGGCACGCCGAGCAGCAGCTTCTCGAGCGACTGGCTGTGTGTCGGCCCGTAGCCGCGGCGCCCGCCCATCGGCGTGCGGACGACGAGCGGCACCGTCACCTGCTCGTCGAACATCTCCCGGAACTTCGAGATCCCGTTCACGATCTGGTCGAGGCCGAGAGTGATGAAGTCGCCGAACATGATCTCGACGATCGGCCGGTAGCCCCGGAGTGCGAAGCCGGCGGCGATCCCCACCATCCCGGCCTCGCTCACCGGCGTGGGGAGGACGCGGTCCGGCCAGCGCGTGCTCAGCCCCTGGCTCGCCTTGAAGGCGCCGCCGTAGGGGTCGAGGAGGTCCTCGCCGAGCAGGTAGACGTCGTCGCGCGCCTCGAAGATCTCGTGCAGCCCGGCGTTGAGCGCCTGCACGCAACGGGTCGGAGTGCTCATGCCGCGGTCACCTCGGGTGCCGCGAGCGCGTCGGAGACGGCCTGCTCGAGCCGCGCCTCGGCCGCGCGCTCGAGCTCGTTCCGGGTCGCCTCCGCGAGGCTCTCCGCGGCGACGGTGAGCGGGTCGCGCCGGCGGCGCTCGGCGATCTCCTCCGGGTCGCGGAAGTCGTCTCCCTTGCTGTGCGGCGCGAAGCGGTACGTGTCGACGACGAGGAAGAACGGCTCCCCGGTGCGGCGGATGCGGGCCACGGCGCCCTCCGCGGCGGCGCGGATCTCCGTCACGTCGGTCGAGTCGAGCCGGTTCGTCTCGATGCCGAAGGCGGCGGCTCGTGCCTCGACGTCGCCGGCGACCTGGAGGCTCGACGGCGTCGACTGCGCGTAGCCGTTGTGCTCGAGCACGACGAGCAGCGGCAGCGTCCAGAGCGAGGCGAAGTTGAGGCTCTCGTAGACGACCCCCTGGCCGAGCGTGCCGTCACCGACGAAGGCGGTGACGATGCCGCCGCCGCCCTCCTCACGCTGCGCGAGCGCCATGCCGGCCGCCAGCGGCACGGTGCTCCCGAGGATCCCGTTCGAGTAGAAGTTCGCGGCGCAGAGGTGCTGGCTGCCGCCCTTGCCGCCGCAGATGGCCCCCTCGCGCCCGAGGATCTCGCGCAACAGGCCGTCGACGTCGTCCGTGAACGCGAGGTAGTGGCCGTGGCAGCGGTGGTTCGAGACGATGACGTCGCGCTCGCGGTCGAGGCAGGCGGCGACGCCGACCGCGTCCGCCTCCTGGCCGATCGACGTGTGCGTCGTCCCCGAGATCTCCCCCCGCGCGAACAGGTCGAGCAGCGTCTCCTCGAAGCGCCGGATGAGGAACATCTGGGCATAGGCCCCCTCGAGCGTGTCGTATCTCTGTGCGGCTGTGGTCGTCTGACTCATCGCGTCCGGAGTGGGAGGTGGGGCCTCGACGGAGCGAGGGTAGACGATGCGCCCCTCGTCGCAGCTCAGAGATAGCCGAGGTCGGCGAGCCGGGACTCGACCGTGGCGAGGTCCTCGTCCGAGAGCTGCTCCGGCTGCTCGACCGTCTCGAGCTCCGCGTGGAGCCGCTCGCGCAGCTCCGTGGGCGCCTCGGCGGGGACGCTGCGGCGCTCGCGCGGGTCGGTGTCGAGCCGGTAGGCCTCCTCCAGTCCGCTCTCGACGTGGACGAGGAGCTTCCAGGGCGGCTGCCGGAGGGCGAGCTGCGAGACGCGGCCGGCGTCGGTGCCGACGATCCACGCGGTCCGGTCGCCGCGCTCCTCGCCGGAGACGAGCGGCAGCAGGGAGGAGCCGTCGACGTTCCCGAACGGCCGGCCGGCGAGGTCGAGCAGCGTGGGCGTCAGGTCGACGAGGCGGACCTGGTCGCGGACGACCGTGCCCGGCTCGATCCGTCCGGGTGCCGAGACGATGAGCGGCACCTCGACGATCTCGTCGTAGAGCGTCGCGCCGTGCAGGTGGTAGGTGCCCTGCACGGCGGCCTTGTCGGCGAAGCGCTCGCCCCACGACTCGCCGTGGTCGCTCATGAAGGCGATCGCCGTCTGCTCGCGCAGGCCGAGCGCGTCGAGCTCGCCGAGGAAGCCGGCGAGGAACTGCTCCGACGAGCGCTCGACCGCCCGTGCGTAGTCCTCCCGGAGCTGCTCGAGCGCCGAGGCGCTGTCCGACTGGATCCCGCTCATGATCGCCTGCTTCCCCGCCCGCCACTCGCGCTGCTCGGCGTGGCGGACGTCGTAGGGCATGTGCGTCGCCCAGCTGTGGAACCAGAGCAGGAACGGGCGGTCCCGGTTGGCCCGTAGCCATTCGACCGCCCCGTCGAGCGTCTCGCTCGTGCCGGCGACGTTCGCGTCGGGGAAGCCCTTGAACAGGTAGTTCTCGTCGAAGACGAAGCTTCCGGTCGTGTAGCCGTGGGCGGCCGCGGCGGAGAAGAGGGTGGGCAGGCCGGGGTTGAGCTGTGCATCCCAGTGCAGGTAGCCGTGGTGGTGCGGGTAGAGCCCCGTGACCATCGAGGTCGTCGAGGGGCACGTCCACG
>CAZRTE010000125.1:0-4740 GCA_964602945.1 uncultured Gaiellales bacterium | reverse complement strand
ACGCTCCGGCCCCGAACGCCGAGGATTGGTCAAGCGTTCGACCCCACTCCGGCGCCGGGCGGCGGCGTAAGGAGAGCGAAGCGACCTTACGACGCCGCCGAAGCCGTCGCGGGCGGACACGCCGCCGTAGGCGGCCTGCCCCCACGCGACACCGGGCGCAGCCTCGACTCATCCCGGCCCAACCAAGCCCTTACGGCACGGAGCCGGCCGGAGACGCGCTCTCCGGCCGGCGCAGTTCCTTCACCCTCGGGCGAAGAGCGCAGCTCTTCGCCCGAAGCTAGAGCGGGAGCGCGCTCGCGGCGTGGCGGGCGAGGTCGATCAGCGGCTGCACGGCGAAGAGCGAGCCGACCGAGACGGCGAGGGCGGCGCCGACCGCGAGATGGAGGAGCCTCTCGCGTGCGGGCGCGCCGCCGCTCACGGCGACCCCGGTCTCCGTCCGCACCCGCAGCTCCTCCGAGGGCCGCATGTACATGGCCCGCACGACGCCGAGGTAGTAGTAGAGGCTGACGAGCGTCGCCAGCACGCCGACGATGAGGAGCCAGACCCAGCCGTGCCGGTACGCGGCGGAGAGGACGTAGAACTTCCCCACGAAGCCGCCGCCGAGCGGCAGGCCGGCGAAGCCGAACAGGAAGAACCACATGGCGACGCCGAGGAACGGTCGCTCCCAGCCGAAGCCCGCGAGGTTGTCGAGCGTCACCGGCACGCCGAGCTCCCGCTCGCGGGCCGCGACGACGGCGAAGGAGCCGAAGGCCATCGCCGTGTAGGGGACGAGGTAGTACATGAGCGCTCGCCCGCCGAGCGCGCTGCCCGCGCTGAGGCCGATGAGCAGGAAGCCCGCGTGCGAGATCGAGGAGTAGGCGAGGATCCGCTTCACGTTCGTCTGCACGAGCGCCGCGAGGTTCCCGATCGCGAGCGAGATGGTCGCGACGATCGCGAACCCCCACGTCCAGAGGTGCGTGTCGTGCGCGAAGGCCGTCGTCATCAGGCGGAAGGCGAGGAGCAGTGCGGCGACCTTCGTCGCGGAGGACATCCAGGCCGTGACCGTCGTCGGCGCGCCCTCGTAGACATCGGGAGTCCACATGTGGAAGGGGGCGGCCGACATCTTGAAGCCGAGGCCGGCGACGACGAGCGCGAGGCCGAGGACGAGGAACCAGTCGCCCGTCAGCCCCTGCGCCGCGACCGCCCTGGCGATGCCCTGGAACGAGATCGTGCCCGTCGCTCCGTAGACGAGCGCCGAGCCGAAGAGGAGCGTGGCGGCGCCGAACGAGCCGATGATGAGGTACTTGAGTCCCGCTTCGAGCGCCGCCTCGAGGTCGTAGTCGATCGCGCACATCACGTAGAGGGCGATCGAGAACCACTCGAGCGAGAGGAACATCACCATGAGGTTCGCCGAGCCGACGAAGAAGGCCATCCCGGCGGCCGAGGCGAGCAGGAGCGCGTAGAACTCCGCGATGTGGTCGTCGCGGCGGCTGCGGTCGGCGTTGCGCGACCACCCGGGCATGTGCTCGACGGCGAGCAGCGTCGTCGCGAGCCCGACCGCGCAGAGGATGACCTGGGCGAGGGCCGTCCAGCGGTCGCGGTAGAAGGTGCCCGAGACGATCGTGTGGCCGTGCGCGCTGTCGACGTAGAGCCAGACGGCGAGCGCGAGGCCGGCCGTGAAGCCGAGTCCGGAGACGGTCGCCGCCGTCACACGCCGCACCGCCTGCGGCACGAGCACCGCGCAGAGCAGCGCGACGAAGGAGGCGCCGATGAGCACGAAGATCGGCCCGAGCCCGAACCAGTCGACGTGCGGGGTGTGGAGCGAGTACGCGATCACTTGAACTGGCTCCTCACCGCGGCCGTCGGCGTCTTGCCGAGGAAGGAGTGGTGGCTGATCCCGGCCGGCCAGGCCGAGAGCGCGAGGAGCGCGGCGACGAGCGGGACGACGAGCGCGAGCTCGCCGGGGCGCACGTCGAGCGCCTCGTCGGCGACGGTCGAGCCGCGGGCCTCGTGGAGGACGGCGGAGATGAGCCGCAGCATGTACATGGCGGCGAGCACGATCCCGCCGGCCCCGATCGCGGCCCACCACCAGTGGCGCTGGAAGACGCCCGCGAGGATGAGGAACTCGCCCGCGAACGAGGCCGAGCCGGGCACGGCGAGGGAGATGATCCCGACGGTCATGAGCAGGGTCGCGAGCGCCGGTCTCCCCCGCGCCATCCCACCCAGCAGCCGGAACTCGCCGGTCGTCGTCCGCCGCTCGACCACGCCGGCGATGAGGAAGAGCGAGGCCGAGATCAGGCCGTGCGCGATCATCTGCAGGACGCCGCCGTCGAAGCCGAGGTCGGTACCGGCGAACAGGCCGAGCGCGATCAGCCCCGACTGCGCGAGCGACGAGTACGCGACGACGCCGCGGAAGTCGGTCGAGCGGAAGGCGAGGAGGGAGCCGTAGACGAGCGCGGCGGCGGCGAGCGCGAGCACCGCCGTGCGGTAGAAGCTCGTCGGCTCCGGGAACTTCACGATCGCGATCCGCAGCATCCCGTACAGGCCCGCCTTCGAGATCACGCCCGAGAGCACGGCGGTCACCTCCGGCGGCGCCTCCCTGTACGCGTCGGGCAGCCAGCCGTGGAACGGGAAGAGCGGCGCCTTGATGACGAAGGCGAGCATGAAGCCGAGGAAGAGCCAGCGGCTCGTGCTCGCCGGGCCGTCGACGAGGTCGAACGTCCCGGCCTGGAGCCCGTAGGCGACGATCGCAGCGAGCATCAGCAGCGAGCCCGCCATCGTGTAGATGACGAACTTCACCGTCGCCTCCATCCGCCGCGCGCCGCCCCAGACGCCGATCAGGACGTAGAGCGGGACGAGCATCGCCTCGAAGAAGGCGTAGAACAGGACGAGATCCTGCGCCTCGAACACGCCGACGGTGGCGCCCGTGAGCAGCAGCATCAGCGCGAAGTAGCCGCGTGGCCGGTCGCGCCCGACCCAGAAGCCGTAGCCGACGCACGCGGCCATCACGACGACCGTCAGGCCGACGAGCCAGAGCGAGAAGCCGTAGACGCCGACGTGGTACGAGACGCCGAGCTCGCCGAACCACTTCGCGTGCTCGGAGAACTGCAGGCCGGAGCGCGAGAAGTCGAAGCGCCCCGCCTGCTCGATCCAGAAGCCGACCTCGGCGAGCGAGAAGAGCAGCGCGAGGCTGCCCGTCGCGTAGCGGGAGAGCGGCAGCAGCCAGACGAGAATCGCACCGGCGACCGGCAGCCAGATCAGGATCGAGGTCAGGGAATTCGCACTCATTTGGCGATGAGGAAGGCGAGGACGACTGCGGCTGCGCCGGCCGCGAGGAAGAAGACGTACGTGCGGAGGAAGCCCGTCTGGATCTTGCGGACGAGGCTGCCGGTGGCGATCGTCGTGTCGCCGAGGTCGGTGCCCGTCTGCAGCACGATCGGCTCCTCGACCTCGCGGCGGAGACCGGCTGCGAGGGCGGCGGCCGGCCTGTAGAAGACCAGGTCGTAGGCGATGTCGAAGTAGAACTTCTCCTCGAGCAGGCGCCGCCAGAACGGCGCGGCCGGGACGGTCAGCCGCCGCTCGGAGTAGATCGCCCAGGCGATCGCGATTCCGAGGACGCCCGCGAGCACGGTCGCGGCCGAGGTGAAGTACTCCTGCGTGTTCGTGGGCGCGGCGACCGCGAGCGTCCGGGCCGCCGGCTGGAGCCAGGTGGTGAACGGATCCCACCGCGGCGCCCACTGCAGCCAGCCGCCGACGGTCGCGAGCAGCGCGAGCACGCCCACCGGCACGAGCATCGTCAGCGCACCCTCGCGGCCGTGGTGGCGGTGGTGGTGCTCACGCACGAAGGCGCTCGGCTCCCCGGGGAAGACGATGAACCAGAGCCGGAACGTGTAGAGGCCGGTGAGCAGGGCGCCGGCGACGCCGCAGGCCCAGAAGATCCAGCCGTACCACGTGCCGAGCGCGGCCGCGGAGGCGACGATCGAGTCCTTGGAGAAGAAGCCGCTGAACGGCGGGATGCCCACGAGCGCGAGCGCGCCCGCGAGGAAGCACCACTTCGTGAACGGCATCAGCTTCCCGACGCCGCGCAGCTTGTGGATGTCCTGCTCGTTCGCGACCGCGTGGATCACGAGCCCCGCGGTCATGAACAGGAGCGCCTTGAAGAAGGCGTGCGTGAGCAGGTGGAACATCCCGCTCGCGTACGCGCCGACCCCGGCGCCGAGGAACATGTAGCCGATCTGCGACATCGTCGAGTACGCGATCACGCGCTTGATGTCGGTCTGGACGAGCGCGATCAGCCCGGCGACGACGAGCGTGAGCGCGCCGGTGCCCGCGGCGATCAGCTCGACCGTCCGCGCCTGCTCGAAGAGCGGGTGCGTGCGTGCGATCAGGTAGACGCCCGCGGTGACCATCGTCGCCGCGTGGATGAGGGCGCTGACCGGCGTCGGGCCCTCCATCGCGTCGGGCAGCCAGGTCTGCAGCGGGAGCTGCGCCGACTTCGCGACCGCCCCGCCGAGCAGGCCGAGCGCGACGAGGTTCTGCGCGGTCGAGGAGAGGTGGACGTTGAAGTCGATCGCGAAGGAGAGCGAGTGCGTGTGCGCGATCAGGACGAAGAAGGCGAGCGCCATCGTCGCGTCGCCGAACGCGTTCATCACGAATGCCTTCTTCGCCGCCTGCACCGCGCTCGGCCGTTCGTGCCAGAAGCCGATCAGGAGGTAGGAGGAGAGGCCGACGAGGCCCCAGCCGACGAGCAGCAGGAGGAGG
>CAZRTE010000124.1:0-4810 GCA_964602945.1 uncultured Gaiellales bacterium | reverse complement strand
AAACGCGCGAGGCCGCCTGGACAGCGGCCTCAGCGAGACGGGAGCGACGGGACTCGAACCCGCGACCTCCGGCGTGACAGGCCGGCGTTCTAACCAACTGAACTACGCCCCCGCGGCCGGCGTAGTGTAGCCAGCGCCGGACGCCGGTCTCGCCTCTACGCTGCGGCGGTGGGGCTCAACATCGTCGACGGTGCCGCCATCGCGATCGTGCTCCTCGCGGCGTTCGGCGGCCTGCGGCGCGGGCTCGTCCTCAGTGCCTTCTCTCTCGCCGGCGTGGTCGTCGGCGCGTATGCCGGCTCCCGCATCGCGCCCCACCTGCTCCACGGCGGCTCGGGCTCGCCGTGGACGGCGGTCGCGAGCCTCGTCGGCGCCGTCGCCGGCGCCGTGCTGCTCCAGCTGCTCGCCGGCCTGGCCGGCTCGGTCGTCCGCGGCGGGCTGCGACTGAGCCCGCTGCGGCTGCTCGACTCCGCGGGCGGGCTGCTCCTCGGCGGTGCGCTCGGCCTCGCGATCGTCTGGGTCGGCGCCTCGGTGGCGCTGCTCACGCCGGGCCAGACGAGCCTGCGCCGGGTGGTCCAGCATTCCGAGATCGTCCGGCAGCTCAACGCTGCGCTGCCGCCGCGGACGCTGCTCAACCTGCTGGCGAGGATCGACCCGTTCCCGTCCATCGCCGGGCCGAGCGCCCCGGCCCGGCCGCCGAGCGCGGGCATCCTCCGCAGCGCGGCGGTCCAGGGCGCCGCGACGCGGGTGGTCAAGGTGCTCGGCACCGCGTGCGGGGTCGGCATCGAGGGCAGCGGCTGGTTCGCCCGCCCCGACCTCGTCGTCACGGCCGCGCATGTCGTTGCGGGGGAGCAGGACACGATGGTGCGGCTGCGCGGCGAGATCATGGCCCGGCCGGCCCAGATCGTCGTGCTGGACGTGCACGACGACATCGCCGTCCTGCGCGTGCCGGGGGCGAACGCGACGCCGCTGCCCCTCTCGCGTCCCCGTCCCGGGACCGCCGTCGCGATCCTCGGCTACCCGCTCGACGGCGGGCTCAGGGTGAGGGCGGGCCGGATCGGGAACACCGCGACCCTGCTCACGCAGGACGCGCTCGGCCGCGGCCCGGTGGAGCGAACGATCACCGCGGTCGCCGGCAAGGTCGAGCACGGCGACTCCGGCGGTCCCGCCGTCGACAGCAGGGGAGCGGTCGAGTCGACGATGTTCGCCGCCCGTGTCGGTGCCAAGAGTGGCTACGGGGTCCCGTCCTCGATCGTCCGGCGCGACCTCGCGCGGGCAGGGACGGCCCCCGTCTCCAGCGGGGCCTGCGCGCCGTAGCTACGACGGCTCGGGCAGCAGCTCGACGACGTCGAGCGGACGCCGGAACGGCGCGACGACGTAGACGCCGCTCGCGACCGCTCGCGCTCCGGCGATCAGCTCGCGTCCGAGCTCGAGCCCGACCTCGCGCGCCGCGGGGCCCGCCGCGCGGTACCGCTCCTGCACGTGCTCGGGGACGACGATCCCCGGCACCTCGTTGTGCACCCGGATCAGCGTCTCGGTCGTGCGGATCGGCCAGACGCCCAGGAGCACCGGCACCGGCCAGCCGCCGACGCGCTCCCGGAACGCTTCGAGCGTCTCGAGGTCGAACAGGATCTGGGTCAGCGCGTAGCGGGCGCCTGCGGCCACCTTGCGGTGGAACCGCTCCGCCTCGAGGCCGAGGTCGTCGGCGGTCGGATTGACGGCGACGCCGGGGAAGAAGGACGTCGGCGCGTCGATCGCGCGCCCGTGCCAGTCCTCGCCCGCGTTGAGCTTCGCGATCAGCTCGACGAGCCCGACCGAGTCGACGTCGTAGACCGCATGCGTGCCCGGGTAGTCGCCCGCCTCCGGCGGGTCTCCCGTGACGGCGAGGACGTTGCGCACCCCCTCCGCGTGAGCGCCGAGCAGGACCGACTCGAGGCCCGCGATCGTCATGTCGCGCGGGGTCAGGTGCGGGATCGTCTCGACGCCGGTGAACCGCTCGATCGCGACGGAGGCCATGATCCCGCTCATCCGCGCCCGTGCCCGGGGGTTGTCGTTGACGTCCACGAACTGCGCGCGGCCCGAGTCGCGGACGGCGCGGGCCGTCTCGATCAGCGCCTCGGGGTTCGCGCCGAGCGGCGGGTCGACCTGGACCGAGACGGCGAACTCGCCTTGCCGCAGCATCCGCGCGAGCTGCGTCTCGACCGCCTCCGCCGCCACGGGAATCGCCTCGCTGCGCCGGTGGACGAGATAGGAGCCGCCGCTCGGCCGCCGCTCCTCGTCGACCGCGGCCCGAATCGCGGCGATCTCGGCGGGCGTCGTCCCGCAGCAGCCGCCGATCACGCGGGCGCCCAGCTCGCGCGCCCGCGCCGCGAACTCCCCGAAGTATCCGGGCGTCGCGTGGGGGAAGACGATCCGGTCGCCCGACATGCTCGCGAGACCGACGTTCGGCAGGGCCGCGAGCGCGTCGCCTTCCTGTGCCTGCATCCGCGCGAGCGCCTCGAGAGCGGCTGCCGGGCCGGCGCCGTGGTTCGCGCCGAAGGCGGCGAGCCCGAGGGTGCGCAGGCGGGCCGCCGCGTCCTCCGCCGTGACCCCGGCGAGCGTCTCCCCGTCCGCGTCGAAGGTGAGGAGCGCGACGAGCGGGAGCGCCGAGACCGAGCGGACCGCGGCGAGCGCGGTCTCGAGCTCGTCGAGGTCGAAGAACGTCTCGACCATGAACAGGTCGACGCCGCGGCCCTCGAGCACCTCGGCCTGCTCGGCGAACAGCTCCGCCGGGTCGTGCCCGCGCAGCTCGACGTCGCCGAGCGGCCCGATCGAGCCGCCGATGAAGACGTCGCGTCCGGCGACCTCCCGTGCCTCACGCGCGATCCGCACGGCGGCGGCGTTGATCGCCTCGAGCTCCTCGGCGAGGAACTGCCGGCCGAGCTTCGCGCGGTTGGCGCCGAAGCTGTTCGTCTCGATCAGGTCGGCGCCCGCGCGGATGTAGCCGAGGTGCACCTCGAGCACGCTCTCGGGCGCGCGGAGGTTCGCCTCCTCCGGGCAGCGGAGACCGGGCACGGCGCTCGCGACGAGCGCGCCCATCCCGCCGTCGGCGACGAGCGGCGGGCCCGACGCCAGGCTTTCCGGAAAGCGGCTCATTCGAGCTCGTGCACGGTGCGGCCCTCCATCCCGCCGGCGACCGTGATCACCTCGCCGGAGACATGGCCGGAGAGCTCGTCGGAGGCGAGGACGACGACCGCGCGCGCGACGTCCTCCGCCTGCGCGACCTTGCGCAGCGCCATCGTGCGGCTGAGCCGGGCCACGAGCTCCGGGTCGAGCTCGCCGCGTGTCATGGGCGAGTAGGTCCAGCCGGGCGCGACGGCGTTCACGCGCCCGTGCGGCGCGATCCGCACGATCTCGTTCTTGAGGCTGAGCAGGAGGCCACCCTGGAGGGCCGCCTTGGCCGCCGCGTAGTCGGCGTGACCCGCCTCGCCGAAGCGGCCCGCCGTCGAGCCGACGAGGACGAGGTTGCCGTGGCCGGTGCGCTCGACGACGCGGAGAAAGCCGCGGGCCGTGAGGAACGTCGCGGTGAGGTTCGAGCGGAGCGTCGCCTCCCAGCGCTCGAGCCCGAGGCGCCAGACGGGCTCGTCCTCGCGCGGCCAGACGCCCGCGACCGCAGCGCAGACCTCGAGATCGCCGACGGCGTCCCCCGCCTCGGCGAACAGCCGCTCGACCTCCTCCTCGACCGTCAGGTCGGCCTGCAGAGCGACCCCGCCGGTCTCGCCCGCGAGCTCCGCGGCCCGCTCGGCGCTCGTCCGGTAGTGGATCGCGACCCTGGCTCCCTCGGCCGCGAACGCGCGGACGCAGGCGGCGCCGATGCCTCCCGCACCACCCGTGACGAGCACGCCCTTGCCCGCGAGCCCCGTGTCCATCTGCGTGACGTTATCTTCCCCTTCGTGCGCGTCCACGTGATCAGCGACATGGAGGGCGTCGCCGGCATCGTCAAGGGCTCGCAGTGCCGCGGCGGCGACGGGACGCTCTACCAGGAGGGCCGCGTCCTCTACACCGAGGAGATCAACGCCGCCGTGCGCGGCGCCAAGGCCGCCGGCGCGACGGAGATCGTCGTCATGGACAACCACGGCGCGGGCGACGACTACAGCTTCAACTCGCTCGTCCCCGACCTGCTCGACCCGGACTGCGAGTACGTCGTGCAGCAGGAGTGGACGGAGTACACGGCCTTCCTCGAGGCCGGCTGCGACGCGGCTCTGCTCGTCGGCATGCACGCCATGGCCGGGACCGCCGACGGCGTCCTCTCCCACACCGTCTCCGGCCAGGCCTGGGAGAGCCTCCGCTTCAACGGCCGGCTCGTCGGCGAGACCGGCATCAACGCGGCGGTCTGCGGACACTGGGGCGTGCCGGTGGTGCTCGTGACCGGAGACCGCGCCGTCTGCGCCGAGGCGCAGGAGCTGCTCGGCGACGGGCTCACGACGGTCGAGGTCAAGGAGGGACTCGGTCGCTTCAGCGCGCGCCTCAAGACGCCGCGGCGCGCGCGAGAGCTGATCGAGGAGGGGGCGCGGCAGGCGCTCGCCGACCTCTCCGCCGTGGCTCCGTACGACCCGGGCAGGCCGTGCGAGATCGAGGTCGTCTTCTTCACCCCGGACCGGCTGCAGGAGTACGCGAACCGCAAGGCCGTGGAGGTGACCGGCCCGCGCTCCCTCGTCGTCCGCGGCGACGACTGGTGGACGGCCTGGTCCAGCTTCTTCTTCTGAGTCGCGCCCGGTCGTGCGTCGACCTCGGCGATTGATCGGGCGTCAGTTCCCTCGGGCGAGAGAACGCT
>CAZRTE010000123.1:0-4838 GCA_964602945.1 uncultured Gaiellales bacterium | reverse complement strand
GAGACAAACAGTACGGAGCGCGCCCGAGACCGCGCTCTCGGGCGCGCGCAGTTCCGTTCCCCCAGCGAGCGAAGCCGCAGGCTTCGCGAGCTATTGAGTGGCGAGCGCCTCGCGGATCCGGTCGCCGACGGCGGCGAGCTCGAGCGTCTCGCCGGTCACCTCGCGCAGGAGCTCGTCGGCGGTCGGCTTCTGTCCCTCCGCCCAGAGCTCCCGGAGCAGAGCCCCCGCCTCCCGGTGCGCGAACCAGGCGTTCCCGAAGCGCTCCCGCAGGTGCGTGCGCAGCTGGGCCTCGAGCGCCCAGGCGCGCAGGTACTGGGAGACGTAGAAGCCGTCGTCGATGTCGGCGAGGTAGTCGGTGCCGGCCGGCTCGACCTTCGTCGCCTCGGCGAGGAGCTCGACGTACCGCGGCTGCAGCGCCGTCAGGTCCTCCGCCGAGTGGAACTCGAGCTCGTAGAGGAGCTTGGCGCAGTAGCGACGGACCACCCAGAGGAGCTGCGCGGCGCCCTCGGCGGCGAACTCGTAGGGGCGTGGGAAGTCGAGGCGCCGCTCGAGCCAGACGGGGTCGATCGTGAGGTGCTCGATCAGCATCGCCCAGCCTTCGGTCACGGCGTTGTCGCCGAGCCGCTTCTCCTCCGTCGAGAGCGAGGACGACGTGTGGGCGAAGTGCTCGGTGTGCCCCGCCTCGTGGAAGAGAGCCCGCCAGTCGTCGGGGCCGCCCTGCGGCTTCATGACGAGGACGACGCGCCCGGGCACCTCGATCGGGGAGCAGAAGGCGCGCTCGTCCTTGTTCGGCCGGTCTTCGAGGTCGAGCTCGACGTTCGCCTGGCTGCGGAGGTCGACGCCGAGCTCCTCGAGTGTCCCCTCGAGCGCCGGCAGCATCCGGTCGCGCGGGAACGCGGAGTCCCAGTCGGCACCCCGCCAGGCGCGGCCGACGTCCCAGCGCTCGATCTCACGCAGGCCGAGGCCGACACGCGACCGGAAGAAGCGGTCGCCCGTCTCCTCCCACAGGCTGTCGGTCTCGGCGAGGAACCGCCGGCACTGCTCCGCGAGCTCGTCGAGCGGGAGGCCGAAGCTGCGGTAGAGGTCGGCGTAGGTCGCCGCGCCGAGCTGCCGCGTCTCGCGCTGCACGACCTCGGCCGCGTGGAGGTGGAGCGCGTTGAGATGCTCCTCCGTCAGGTCGCCGCGCACGGCCTCGAGCCGCGCGCGCGCCGCGCGGTCGTCCTCGTTCATCATCCGGGTCTTCAGCATCCGGTAGGGGATCTCGGCGCCGTCCACCGTGGCGGTCAGCGTCGCCTCGAGCTCGGCGACACGCTCCGCCTCCTCGCTGACGAAGTTGCCGAGGTAGCCCTCGCACGCGAACTTCCACAGCTCGCGGCGGCGGTGGTCGCCGTCGACCGACGCGCCGAGCGAGAGCGCGGTGTCGAGCTCGGTGAGCCGCTCGTGGCGCTCGTAGATCGAAGCGAGGTCGAGCGTCTCCTTGTGGCCCGCGTAGTGGAGGTAGGCCTCCTCGCCGAGCTCCGCGAGGAAGCGGTCCGCCTCCGCGCTGAGGGCGTCGATCTCACCTTGCTGGAGCGGCTCCGTCATGCGGATTCGTAGGATAGACGCGTGCGGGAGATCACTCTCAGGACCGAGCGCAAGACGCAGCTCGTCGAGATCACGGACCAGATCCGCGAGGCCGCCGGCGACGCGGACGGCGCCGCCGCGGTACTCGTCTACGTGCCGCACACGACGGCCGGCGTGGCGATCAACGAGCGGATCGATCCCGAGCTCCTCACCGACCTCGAGGACGCCTTCCAGCGCGTGATCGACGACGGCTGGGAATGGCGCCACGAAGACGCGGACGGGCCGAACGCCCCCTCGCACGCGCGCGCCTCGCTCGCCTCGAGCCCGCAGGTGCTGATCCCGCTTCGCGACGGCAGCCTCGCGCTCGGCACGTACCAGGGCGTCTTCTTCTGCGAGTTCGACGGACCGCGCGAGCGCAAGGTCTACGTGACGACACTCGGCTAGGGGTTTTCGAGCGCCGCTACGGTGCGGGCGTGGCCGCACCGGTGACGAGGGGAGAGGAGCTGGAGCTCGACGTCGAGTCGCTCGCCTACGGCGGCAACGGCGTGGCGCGGCTCGACGGCTTCGTCGTCTTCGTGCGGCGCGGCCTCCCGGGCGACCGTGTGCGGGCCCGGATCACGAAGGTCAAGCGCAGCCATGCCGAGGCGCTCGCGACCGAGGTCGTGCGGCCCGGGCCGGAGCGGGTCGAGGCGCCGTGCACGCACTTCCCGGCCTGCGGCGGCTGCCGCTTCCAGGATCTCGCCTACGAGGCACAGCTCGAGCAGAAGCAGATGCAGGTGCGCGACGCGCTGCAACGACTCGGCGGCTTCGCGGAGCCGCCACTCGAGCCGATCGTCCCGTGCGAGCCGGACATCTTCCACTACCGGAACAAGCTCGAGTACTCGTTCACGCAGACGCCCGCGGGCCCGGCTCTCGGCTTCCACAGGGCCGGCCGCTGGGACGAGGTGCTCGAGCTCGAGCGCTGCTGGCTCGCCGACGACCTCGCCAACGAGGTACGCGACGCCGTCCGGGACTGGGCGCGCGAGGAAGGCCTCGAGGCGTACTCGCAGGAGGACGGGAGCGGCTACCTCCGCCACCTCGTCGTCCGCCAGGGACGCAACACGGGCCAGGCGCTCGTGCAGCTCGTGACCGCGCCGGGCGAGCGCTTCGAGACCGGCTACCTCGTCGACGTCCTGCGCCGCTTCGCAGAGGTGCGCTCGATCCACTGGTCCGTCAACGACTCTCCCGCGGAGGTGACCAACCTGCCGACGCGCCTCCTCTGGGGCGAGGAGTGGATCGAGGAGGAGCTGCGCGGCCTGCGCTTCCGCGTCCGCCCGAACGCGTTCCTCCAGACGAACAGCGCGATGGCCGAGCGCCTGTACGAGCTCGCGGGTGCGGCGGCCGGCCTCACGGGGGGCGAGACGGTCTGGGACCTCTACTGCGGCATCGGCACGATCGGGTTGTCGCTCGCGCCCGGCGCGCTCACGGTCTGGGGCATCGAGGTCTCGGAGGAGTCGGTCGCCTGTGCGCTCGAGAACGCCGAGCTGAACGGCATCGCGAACGCGGCCTTCTTCGCGGGCAACGTCGGCGAGGTGGTCGAGGAGCTGCTCGAGCGCTCCGGCCCCCCCGACGTCGTCGTCGTCGACCCGCCGCGGGCGGGCCTCGCCGGCAAGGCGCTGCGGCGGCTGGGCCGGATCGGGGCGCCGCGGCTCGTCTACGTCTCGTGCAACCCGACGACGCTCGCGGGCGACGTGAAGACCCTCCGCGACGACTTCGGCTACGAGCTCGGCAGCGTGACGCCCGTCGACATGTTCCCGCACACGCCCCACGTCGAGTGCGTGGCGCGGCTGGAGAGGGAGCCCTCCTAGCGGGCGGTCCTGCTCCGCAGCCGGCGCCAGAGGAGATCGGCGTTGGCGAGGAGGAAGCCGAAGGAGAGGAACGGCAGGGCCGGCAGCCCGTCGATCTGCGCCGCCACGACGATCACGAACGAGAGCGAGTACATCCCGGCCGTCGCGACCCAGGTCCAGCCGGGACGCAGGCGCCAGCGCGCGGCCGCCGCGAGGAAGAGCGCGAAGAAGAGGACGTCCGGCGGGCCGAGGTAGGCGGGCGAGCGGTGGCCGGGGACGAGGAAGGCGATCGAGACCGACGTGTAGACCTCGAAATGCTGCGTCGTGATCGCGTGCGTCGGCCCGCGCCAGACGGAGAACGCGTCCACGAGCGGGACGATGAAGGCGACGAGCACGATCCAGGAGAGCTCCTCGAAGAGCCGCAGGAACGTCCAGCCGGCGAGCACCGCCGCCCAGAGCTTCGCGAAGTTCGCGGCCAGCCCCCAGCCCGCCTCTGCGCTTGCGAACGCGACGAGCGCGAGCAGCACGGTCGCCGGGAGCATCCAGCGCCACGAGGTCTGTGACCAGAGCGGCAGCGCGATCAGGATGAGCAGGAGCGTCGCCGGGAGCACGCCGGCGACGAGGACGGCCACCGACGGCCAGAGCGCGAGCGTCGGCAGGTGCGGGGCGACGACGAACCACGTCCCGACGGCCGCGCCGACGGCCACGAAGGCCGCACCGCGGGCGGGGGTCCGGCCCGCTGCTAGTACGGCGGCGTCTGGCTCCACCACTCGCCGAGCACCTTGAAGGCGTTCCAGAACGCTGTCTTCGCCGGCTGCTCGTCGAGCGACTGGTCGATGTCCGGCGTGACGAGCCCCTGGGTCGTCGGCGTGAACTCCTGCAGCTCTCCCTCGACGGCCTGCAGCTCGCGGGCGAGCGGGAAGCCGACCGCGTTGAGGAAGGCGAGCGCCTGCTCGCCCATCGCGACCACGAGCTTCGGCTGGACGATGTGCAGCTCGCGCAGGAGGAACGGCCGCGACTCCTCCTCGTCCCCGTCCGCGAACTTGAGGCAGTTCGTGCCGTACACGGCCATCGGATCGACGTGGAGGCGCTGTAGCGACTTGAGGAGTGCGTTGCCGGCCCGCCCGTAGAAGGCGACCCCCTCCTGCAGCTCCGACGCCTTCGGCCCGTACTTGAGCAGGAAGACGTCGGCCAGCGGATGGCCCGAGCCGAGCACCGGGACGCGCGTCCCGCCGCCGGCCTGCGCGAGCTCGTCACCGAGGGCGTTGATCTCGGTGATCGCCTTTTGCAGGTACTTCTCGTAGATCTCGTCGGTCGCCACGGTCACAGGGTGCCCGGGAGAATGGTTCGGGCTCAGCGCACCCGTTCCTTGGCCTGCGCAACCCACTTCAGTCCCTGCAGGTAGACGAGCGACTTCGGCCGCCGCAGCACCTCGGCGCTGTGGAGCGA
>CAZRTE010000122.1:0-4894 GCA_964602945.1 uncultured Gaiellales bacterium | reverse complement strand
CCGCGACGTTATCCTCGCCGGCGACGCCGCAGGTGAGGTGGTAGCCGAGATCGTTGGCGAGTTCATTCGGGCACCTCCTCTTGCTGCGAGGTGATGCTCTTGACCGGGCCAGGGCGAGGAGGTCGCAATCCCCCTGGGCACCGCGCGGGTTCTGCGGGCACCGCTCGGCCGGGCTGGGTTGAGCCGGTCACCTGGCAGGGAAAGCCGATGCAGAGAGGCTTCGAAGACCCGTGCCGACCGACGGGCCTCCACAAGGGAACTGGAAGTGCCGGGAAGCCTGCCCAGGTATTCGTCAAGATCCCTTGGATGCGCGCGCTGCGCGACACCCAGCCAGGCGCCGGCGGCGAGGTGCAGCTCGGAGGATCGCTCCGCGCCCACGCGGCCCAGCTGCTCGATGGCTGAGACGGCGGCGCACGCCGCGGCGCCTGCGCGCGCGGCGCTGGCGGGCAACCCATCGGACGCGTATGGAGGCGCCGTGCTCGCGGTGACACTCGACGGGCTGTCCGCCGAGGCGTTCGCGCGCCGTGCGCAGACGCTGGTCGTGGAGCCGGCGAGCGAGCTGGTGGAGGCGACGGTGCGGCGCTTCTCAGCGGAGCTCGACGCGGCGGCGCTCGCGACGGCGGTGCGGTGGCGAACGTCGATCCCGCGCGGCGTCGGGCTGGGCGGATCGAGCGCGATCGTGATCGCGGTCCTGCGGGCGCTCTGCGCGCTCCACGGCACCGCGCTCGATCCGGCACGGCTGGCGGAGCTGGCGCTCGCGATCGAGACGGAGGACCTCGGAATCGCGGCCGGCCTGCAGGACCGCGTCGTGCAGGCGTACGGCGGGCTGGTGTTCATGGAGTTCGGCGACGGCGGGACGTACGAGCAGCTCGCCTCGGCGCTGCTGCCTCCCCTCGTCGTCGCCTGGCGCGCGGACGCGGCCCAGGACTCGGGCGACGTGCACGCCTCGCTTCACGCGAGGCTCGAGGCCGGGGACGCGACCGCGGTGGCCGGGATGAAGGAGCTGGCCGAGCTCGCGCGCGCCGCCCGCGCGGCCGTGATCGCCGGGGACCACGAGCAGCTCGCGCGCTCCGCGGACGAGAGCTTCGACGTCCGCCGCCGGCTGGTCGCACTCGATCCCAGGCACGTGGAGCTCGTCGAGCGCGCCCGGGCACTCGGCGCCGGGGCGAACTACACCGGCTCCGGCGGCGCCGTCGTGGCCGTCTGCCGCGCTCGAGCACACGCCGCAGAGGTGGCTCGAGCGCTGACCGAACTGGGCTGCGGCACGCTCGCCCTGTGATCAGCAGCCGCGACCGTCTCAGCGACGGGTCGTCGCGTCGAGCTTTCGCATGATCCGGGCGAGGTCGGCCAGGTCGCGGTCGTTGAGAGCGGCGGCAAAGGTGCGGCGAAGCAGCGCGTGGTGGCTCCTCCACGCTTCTCGCACGAGCTTGCGCCCGCGGGGCGTGATGGTGGCGAACGCCGCCCGCTGATCGTCGGGATCGGGCTCACGTCGGATCAGACCCGAGGCGTCCATCCGGTCGAGCAGCTTCGACAAGCCCGAGGGCGAGAGCGCGATCGCCGCGGCCAGATTGCTCAGACCGAGCCGGCCGCCGGCCAGCTCCAGCTGCGCGAGCACGTCGTAGCGAGCCATCGTCAGCCCGTGCTCTCGCCGCATCTGCTCTTCGACCGTGTCCCAGAAGCGGGAGTGGGTGCGCACGAGCAGCATCCAGGCGGCCATCCAGCGGCTGTCAGCGGCGGCCCGCATCAGGCCCCAAGCATACCATTTACTTGACATGCCACACGACTTGGCCATATAGTTGTCATGCCAAGCATATCGAGCCGGTCAACGTCTCGACCAGAGCGCGCAGGGCCGGAAATCAGCGGAGAGGAGCAAGAGATGCGGATGTTCGTGCGGATCCAGGTGCCCACCGCCGACGGCAACCGAGCCATCCAGGACGGCAGCTTCCCCACCGTGCTGGAGAAGGCAATGCAGGAGCTCGAGCCCGAGGCCGCCTACTTCGTCGCAGAGGACGGCAAGCGCACCTTCTACTGGTTCCTGGACATGGACGACCAGTCAGACCTGCCATGGGTCGCAGAACGCTTCTTCACCGGCCTGAACGCGACCGTGCAGACGACCCCCGCGATGACCATCGAGGACGTCCAGAAGGGACTCGCGAAGGCCTTCGGCTAGTGCTACGCGGATCGGTTCCGGGGCCGGCCCGCCTCACAGCGGGCCGGCTCCCCGTGGACGACGCTCGCGCGCGAGGAAGCCGCACGGCCGACGAGCTAGCCGGTCGATCGTCTGGGGCGGGCCGCGAAGCCAGGCTCAGGAGGGCTCGGGCCTGACGACCTGGAGCAGCGCCTCGGCGAGAAGCCCCATGGTCTGCAAGGCGCTCAGCCCGATCAGCTGCTCGTGCCACGGCTCGAGCGGCAACGCGTCGAGGAGCCGGTGCAGGTCACGCGCGTGGACGACATCGAGCTTCGAGTGGATGATCACCGGCGTCGAAGGAGTTCTGCGCGGCTTCAACGTGGTCGGCGAAGCTGGTGCCGGGACTAACTCCCTGTTGAGGGCATCGGCGTCGTTGACCGTGCAGGTCACGGTCGTCTCGCCAATCGGGAAGGTGGAGCCCCAGGCGTGCGCGCAGCCGACCGTGCCCGTCGCCGGGCTGTCCTCGGCCACCGCCGTCGGAGCCGTGGTCACCACCGCCCCCGAAGCACTCGTCGCGTCGACCGCCAGATCCGCCGGCACCCCGCTCAGGGCCAGGTCGTCGTCGGTCATGATCGTCATCGACCGGAGCTTCACGAGGCTCCAGCAGCGGCGGCAACTCCGGCGCGGGCGCCGGCGCCACCAGTGCCGCCGTACGCGCTCCCGCTGCCGCCGCCACCGCCGCCCCCAGCGCCTTCGCCGGTGATCGGCACCAAGATCACCCCATCCGGCACTGTGAACGTCTGCACGGCCCCGTGCAACCGATCGTCGTGTGTCGAGGCGGCCGCCGGCCGGTGTGGCCGAGAGCGTAAAGTCGCTCCCAGACCGACAGACGGAGGAGCGACGTGACGAGCATCTATGCAGTGGTGAACCCCGCGACCGGCGAGACGGTCAAGGAGTATCCGACGATCACCGACGATGAGCTGCGCAACGCGATCGGGCGGGCGGACGACGCGCACCGCACCTGGTCGAGGTCGGCGACGGTCGCCGAGCGGGCGGCGCTCGTGCGCCGCGTCGGCGAGTTGCACGCGGAGCGCCGCGGCGAGCTCGCGGAGATCATCGTCCGCGAGATGGGCAAGCCGATCAGGCAGGCCCGGGCCGAGGTCGCCTTCTGCGCCTCGATCTACGAGTTCCACGCGGACAACGCCGAGAAGCTGATGGCGGACGAGCCGATCGAGCTCCTCGCCGGGGAGGGCACGGCCGTCGTGCGCCGCAGCTCGCTCGGCGTGCTGCTCGGGATCATGCCCTGGAACTTCCCCTACTACCAGGTCGCGCGCTTCGCGGCGCCGAACCTGATCGTCGGCAACACGATCCTGCTCAAGCACGCGCCCCAGTGCCCCGAATCGGCGGAGGCGATGGCGCAGATCTACGCCGACGCCGGCTTCCCCGCGGGCGCGTACGAGAACATCTACGCCTCGAACGAGCAGATCGAGTGGGTGATCGCCGACCCGCGCGTCAGGGGGATCTCGGTCACCGGCTCCGAGCGCGCCGGCGCCGCGGTCGCCGAGATCGCCGGCCGCAACCTGAAGAAGGTCGTGCTCGAGCTCGGCGGCTCCGACCCGTTCATCGTGCTCGGCACCGACGACCTCGACGCGACGGTCGAGGCGGCCGTCGACGCCCGGATCGACAACGCCGGCCAGTCGTGCAACGCCGCGAAGCGCTTCATCGTCGTCGACGAGCTCTACGAGCCGTTCCTCGAGAAGTTCACGGCGGCGTTCACCGCGGTCGAGCAGGGCGACCCGCGGGAGCGGGAGACGGCGTGCGGCCCGCTCTCCTCCACGCTCGCCGCCGACCGGCTCGAGGAGCAGGTGCAGCGCGCCATCGCGCAGGGCGCGACGGTCGTCGCGGGCGGCGGGCGGCACGGCAACTTCTTCGAGCCGACCGTCCTGACCGGGATCGGCCCCGACAACGACGTCTACCGCGAGGAGCTGTTCGGCCCGGTCGCGCAGGTCTACCGGGTCTCGTCCGAGGAGGAGGCCGTCGCGCTCGCGAACGACACCCCGTTCGGGCTCGGCTCCTACGTGATGACGACCGACCCGGAGCAGGCCGAGCGCGTCGCGGGCCAGATCGACGCCGGCATGGTCTACGTCAACATCGTCGGCGCCGACGGCGCGGAGCTCCCGTTCGGCGGCACCAAGCGCTCCGGCTTCGGCCGCGAGCTCGGCCTCTACGGCGCGGACGAGTTCGTCAACAAGAAGCTGATCCGCGTGGGCTGAGAGACCGGCGCTCGCCGAGCCGCGGCAGGTAGGTCAGCGACCGGCCGAGTCGAGCGCGAGCTCGGGCTCGGCGGCGGCCGCGGCCACCCTGCCTCTGCGGCCGGCGGAGACGAGGTGCCGCACGACGTGTCTCGCGTCACGGCCGATCCCGGGCAGCACGTCCGAGGCCTCCGCGAACTGGAAGCGGAGCCCGACGAAGTACAGGCCCGGCTCGGAGACGACGACGCCGCGCTCGTGCACCGGTCGCCCGTCCTCGCCGAGGACGGGCAGGTCGATCCAGGAGAAGTCGTGCCGGAAGCCGGTGCACCAGACGACGTTGGCCACGTCGAGCACGCGGCCGTCGGCGAGCAGCGGCAGCCCGTCGCGAACGCCGGCCACACGCGGAACGCGCTCCACGCCGGCGGCGGCGAGATCCTGCGACTTGACCCGGATCAGCGGCGTCGCCGACGCCAGCAGCCGCGGGCGCACCTTGCGGCCGATCGGGGTCCGCAGC
>CAZRTE010000121.1:0-5466 GCA_964602945.1 uncultured Gaiellales bacterium | reverse complement strand
ATCCAGTACACGGCCATGCTCGGCACGGACGCCGCGACCGACATCACGGCGACGAGCGCCACCCTCAACGGCACCGACCCGAACGGCGACACCTACCACTTCGCGTACGGCACCGACACCACGTACGCCCTGGGGAACGTCCCCAACCCCGACGCCACGGCGACCAGCGACAACGTCAGCTACGACCTCACGGGCCTGACGCCGAACACGACCTACCACTACCAGCTCCAGGCTGCCTCGGGCAACGGCGGCGATGTCACCTTCACCACGCTGCAGCTCCCGATCACGGGCGCCGCGACCTCGATCACGTCGACGGGCGCCGTCCTCAACGGCACCGACCCCAACAACAACGGCGAGGCGTGCGAGTTCGACTGGGGCCCGACGACCTCCCCGCAGACGTACCCGAACTCCGTGGCCGCGATCGGCTCGAGCGCCGCGCCCACCGCCTCGCTCGGCGGCCTCACGCAGAACACGACCTACCACTACGTGCTCGTCTGCGCCTCCGGCTCGGGCAGCGACGCCTCGTTCACGACCGGCGTCCCCCCCATCACCGGCAGCGCGACGTCGATCACGGGGACGACCGCCGTCCTCCAGGGAACCGACCCCAACAACGGCGAGCACTACCACTTCGAGTACGGCCCGACGACCTCCTACGGCCGGTCGACGGCGACCGGCACGTCCAAGGGCGGGACGGTCTCCGGGACGGCCACCGGCCTCACGCCCGACACGACCTACCACTTCCGGATCGTCTCCCCCTCCGGCACGGGCGCCGACGCCAAGTTCACGACCGCGACGGTCGACAGCGCCATCATCCTCAAGGGACCGAAGGTCGGCAAGGTCAAGGCCAAGCTGACCTACCACCTGACGTTCGTGAACGTGGGCAGCGCGACGAACACGCTCCCGCTAGCCCACCTCTCCTTCGCCGGCCGGCATCACAAGATCAAGTACCTCAAGCACCGCAGGTGCAGCGGCAAGACCACCCTCCTCTGCCACTTCGGCCAGCTCGGCGGCGGCCAGAAGCGCACGCTCACGATCGTCGTTCGCGACCTCCACAAGGGGAAGCTGAAGGTGCGCGCCGCGATCCTCTTCGTCGGCAAGCAGAGCGACCCGACGCCGAAGAACAACACCGCCCAGCTCCTGACCAAGGTCACCAAGAAGGGGAAGGTGACGACGACCTCCTTCTCGCCGATCGACAGCGGCGTCGGCGTCCGGGGGCCGGACCAGGCCACGGAGGGCGCGAAGCTCCGCTACCACGTCACCTTCGCGAACACCGGCACGCAGACGATCAAGCAGCCGCTGTACTTCGTGCGCTTCTTCGGCCAGCGGCAGGACATCGAGCTCCTCGCGCACCGCCACTGCAAGGTCAAGAACCACAAGACGCTCCTCTGCCACCTGCCCACGCTCGCCCCGGGGAAGAAGCGCGGGCTCACGTTCGTGATCCGCTACCACAACACCGGGAAGCTCAAGGTGCGCGCCCAGATCTACACGGGCCACAGGCGCCACGACGCGACGCGGAGCGACGACGTCGCCCTGCTCGTGACGAAGGTCACGGCCGCCTCCTGAGCGAGCCGTCCGGCCGTACCGGCGCGGCCTGCTGGAACGCACGCTTCACGGGGATCTCATCGCCGGTGGATAGTTCCCTTCGGCATGTCGAGCCCCGCCCATTCGAGCGGCTGAGCGCCCCGTGGACGCCGATCCGAACCTGAGCGCGGAGCCCGGCCTCCACGATCCTCTGCGCCCCGGCGGCAGGCGCGCGCCTGCACGGAGAAGGCAGCGCTCACGGACGCGCCCACGCGAGCTCCGGCTTCGCTACTGGATCCCCCTCGTCGTCCTCTTCTTCCTCTCCCCCGCGATCTACTCGTGGACGCGCATGGCGGTGCTCCCCTCGAGCCTGCCGCTCGGCGTGCGGACGGTCGAGTGGCTGCGGCAGCATCAGTTCAACTGGCTCGTCGACAACGCGGAGCACGTCTACTACAGCTGGAAGGCTCCGTCGAAGGGCGGCCCGCAGCTCACGCAGCTGCCGAGCGTCGGCCTCGGCCACGGCCAGACGACGACGACCGCGCCCGCCGCGAAGAAGCAGCAGAAGGCGAAGCCCTGGCCGCCGAAGATCAAGCCTGTCTTCGCGCACCCCCTGCCGGGCGAAGGCATCTGGAAGCCCTCGGGCCCCCCGGTCGACGGCAAGCCCCCCGTCCTCGTCACGACCTTCCGGACGGAGCGCGACTACCCGCGCATCGTCGCCTACCTCGCCTGGTTCGACCACACGCGCACGGCGCTCGCCTACTACCCCGGCCGCTACGAGCCGCCGAAAGCGTCGCTGCGCGGGCCGACCCAGGTGCCGTACGGCCAGCGCTGGCGGCTGCTCGCGACCTTCAACAGCGGCTTCATCTACTCGGACGGCCTCAACGGCGACGCCCTCGACGGCCAGGTGAACGAGCCGCTCAAGGCCGGGCTCGCCACGCTCGTCGCCTACCGCAACGGCCGCGTGAACATCGTCAGCTGGCGGGGAGGCTCCGCCCCCGGCCCGAACGTCGCCTTCGCCCGGCAGAGCCTGCCGCTGATCATCGACCACGGCAAGCTCAACCCCGCCCTCAACGACAGCACGCAGTGGGGCTTCACGCTCGGGAACGCCGTGCGCGTGTGGCGGACGGGGATCGGGATCGACCGCCACGGCAACATCATCTACGCGGCCGCCGACTACCAGACGGTGATCACGCTCGCCCAGATCCTCAAGCGGGCGGGGGCCGTGCGGGCGATGCAGCTCGACATCAACCCCGAGTGGCCGACCCTGATCACGTACCGCCACCACGGCGGGCTGCTGCCGACGAAGGTCGTGCCCAACTACCAGCAGCCGTCGACGCGCTACCTCCATCCCGACGACCGCGATTTCTTCGCCGTCTACCGGCGCCTGCGCGGGCCGGTGAGCGTGCCGCTCAAGTAAAGAAGTAAACAATCCTGTGGGCTGCTCGCAATCGCCCGGAAACTGGGGCACACTAGTGCGATGCGGCGCGGGGTCCTGCTCGTGGTCGTCGTACTCGCCACCGCGACCGGCACCGCGTCGGCGCGGGCGGACGGCACGACGACGTCGACCACCGCCGAGACCACGACCGGAACGACGACGGACACGACGCCGTCGTACGCACCGCTCGCCGGCTCGCGGCTGACCTCCGGCTGCCTGGGCGCCGGGGCTTTCGCCATAGACCGGCCCGACCAGCGGATCCTCGCGTTCGGCGCCCCCGCCTCGAGCCTCGTCGCGTCCGCCTATCCGGTCGACGCCCCGCTCGTCTCCTTCGACTCGTCGACGGCGGGCGGCTCGACGTGCCCCAGCGCGTACGTGAAGCTCTCGTCCGTCTCGCTCCTCGGCGGCGCGGTCACCGCCGCGACCGTGCAGGCCAAGAACGGGAAGGGGCGCGTCACGGGGCTGGAGATCGAGGGTGCGCCGGTGGACGCGACGAACGGCGAGACCCTGCTCGTCGAGGGCTGGGGGCAGCTGACGCTGGGCGCGGAGTCCGGACGGCTCGCCGCACCGCTCGTCCTGCGCCTCCTCAAGCGGCACGACTCGCTTCCCGCGGGCACGACGATCGCGGTGGCGTTCTCCGCCATCTCGGTGCCGAAGCCCGCGCTCGTGACCGAGAGCGCCGCGAAGTCGTCCTCGCGCAAGCAGGGCGACCGCTCCGCTGCGACCCACCCGACGAAGAAGCACAAGCACCGCGGGCGGAAGCACCACCGCAAGAAGGGCGTGCCCCAGCCGCTCAAGTGGACGCCGAGGCTCGGCCCGAGCAAGGCGCCTTACGTCTTCCCGGTCGACGGCGGGGCCCCGTACGTCGACACGTACGGCGCGAACCGCAGCGACATCTACGACGGCTGGCACCACGGCGACGACCTCTTCGCGCCGATCGGCACGCCGGTCCTCGCCGTCACGAAGGGCAAGCTCAGCCTCGTCGGCTGGAACAAGCTCGGCGGCTGGCGGCTCTGGCTCACCGACAAGCAGGGCAACTCCTTCTACTACGCGCACCTGGCCGGCTACTCGCGCTGGATCCTCAAGCACCGCAACGTGACGGCCGGTGAGGTGATCGGCTTCCTCGGGCGCACCGGCGACGCGTTCACGACGCCGCCGCACCTCCACTTCGAGGTACACCCGCACCAGCTCCTGAAGCTCAAGTACGACGGCGCCGTCGACCCGACCCGCTACCTGGGCAAGTGGAAGGTCGTGACCGTGCCGAAGAAGGAGATCCCGCAGCCGGCGAGGCTCGTCGCGCCGCGCGGGGAGCCGACGCAGGAGGCAGGCGTCGTCTGGCACGAGCTGCTCGTCGCCCGGCACCTCCTGCCGGCGCACCCGACGGCCCTTTCCGCCGCGTTCCGGCGCCCGTTCCCGAATGCGTCGCTGCTGGGCGTCCGCGCGCCGCGGCGCACGGTCGCGGCGGTCCGGCTCTCCGCGCAGATCCGCCCGAGGAGCGGCGGGCCGTGGCAACCCATCGCCCTCGCGGCCTCCGCCGCCGCGATCGCTCTCGGCCTGTACGCCGTCCGCCGCCGCACGCGCCGGGACGACCAGGTCTAGCCCTGGCTCGAAGCCCGAAGGCCGCTACACTGAGCGCGCTCGGCGGCGCATTCGTCTAGTGGCCTAGGACACCGCCCTCTCACGGCGGCGGCACGGGTTCGAATCCCGTATGCGCCTCTTCCGGAAAGGCCCTGGAAACCGGGGCCTTTTTTCGTGCCGCTTCCTCACGCGGCGGAAACACGAAGCGCCCTGCACCGCCCCAGCCGCGATGACCTAGGGTCACTGATCGGGCGACGCCGGGGAGCTTGCCTGCGCCGCGTAACAGCCCTCGGCCCCCTCCGCTCTAGCGGGAACCAAGCGAGACCGGCAGACTCTGTGTGTCGTGCCTGAACCGGAGCGGACCTTCCCCGACCCCGGCGCCAAGCCGGGCGAGTACACCCTCGATTGGCTGGTCGGGCGTGGTCGATTCAGCGGCGAGGTTGAGTTGGCCGCCCGCCGTTGGCCCCAGTTCAACCTCCACGGGAAGTTGCGTCGTCGGCGACCGAACGCCGCTGGAGAACGCGTATACCCGCTCCCAGGTGAAGAGATCAACTTCGATCGCCTAGTCGGTCGCCTCCGCTCCAACGAGGAGCTCGTGATCATCGATGCGACCCTAGCCGAGTGGTTCCCAGAGCGATTTCACGGCTATGGACAGTGGGCCGTCCTGGGTCTCGGCGTTGCCGACATTCCGGATGACCGGTACACGCACGTCACCTTCCAAATAACCGATACCGACAGATGGTTCGGCCGCGCTCCAGTTGCAGAGACCACCCTCCCGAAGCCTGACAGCAGAACGCGCACCTTCGCCGCGACCCTCGACGAGAACGCACACCGAGCCTGGAGAGACACGCGGAACGGAATCACCATCGACATCGGCTATTGGAGCGCGTTGAACCTCAACCGCTACCGCTTTGGAGTCACCTTCGCGCCTA
>CAZRTE010000120.1:0-5471 GCA_964602945.1 uncultured Gaiellales bacterium | reverse complement strand
CGACTCAGGACACTAGCCCCCAGCGGGGAGCACGCGCCCGCGCACCTCGCCGAGCTCGACCCCGTTCGCCGCGCGCCCGCGGAGCACGACCTCGTCGCCGTCGGAGAGGAACCGCTCGCCGCGATGGAGCTCGATCATCGACCCCTCCGAGCCCGGCTCCGCGCCCGAGATCGTCCCCGAGGCCATCAGGTCGCCCGTGCGGAGCGAGGCCCCGTTCGACGTCGCGTGGGCGAGCTGCTGCGGCAGCGTCCAGTAGAGCGTGCGGGCGTTGCCGCGCGAGATCGTCTCGCCGTTCAGCTCGACCTCGAGCGCGATGTCGAGCGCCCAGTCCCGTCCGCCGGCGAGATGCGGCAGCGGCGGCGGCTCCTGCGGCGGTGCCTCGACCCGCGCCTCCTCGAGCAGCGCGAGCGGCGTGACCCAGGCCGAGATCGAGGTCTGGAACGACTTGCCGAGGAAGGGGCCGAGCGGCACGTACTCCCAGGCCTGGATGTCGCGCGCGCTCCAGTCGTTGACGAGGACGAGGCCGAAGACGTGCTCCGGGAAGCCGTCGACCGGCACGGGCTCGCCGAGACGGCTGGGGGCGCCGACGACGAAGCCGAGCTCGAGCTCGAAGTCGAGGCGCCGGCTCGGCCCGAACGACGGCACGTCCTCGTCCGGCGCCTTCCGCTGGCCCTGCGGCCGCACGACGTCCGTGCCGCTGACGACCACCGTCCCGGCGCGGCCGTGGTAGCCGACCGGTAGCCAGCGCCAGTTCGGCAGCAGTGGCTCCTGGTCGGGCCGGAAGAGCCGGCCGAGGTTCGAGGCGTGCTCGAGCGAGGAGTAGAAGTCGACGTAGTCGGCGACCTCGAACGGCAGCCGGAGGCGGACCTCGGCGAGCGGCAGCCGCGGCCCGTCGTGGGCCCGCGCGGCGGCGACCGCCTCCTCCCACGCGCCGCGACCCGCGGCGAGCAGCGGATTCAGCGACGGCACGGCGAAGCTGCCTCCGAGACCGGACAGGTCCACCGCCTCGTCGCCGTCCCGCCAGAGCAGGCCCCGCTCCCCCGCGCCGAAGCTCACAAGAGCCCCAGCCGCTCGAGCTCTGCCACGGGCTCGAAGAACGAGCAACTGCCGATCGAATGGAGGAGCGAGGCGCGGACGCCGGCGAGTTGCTCCGCATCCGCCGCGCGCCCGTCCCAGCGGAACGACGACGCGTCGAGCCGGAAGGCCCCCGGCCCGGCGCGCAGCGCCTCCTCCTCGTCCCCGAACACGGCGGCGGCGAGCAGGTTGAGGAAGCCGTGCTCTCCCGCCGTCGGATACGCGTGATGCAGGCCGGCCGTGGCCTTGAGCACGAGGCCGCGCTCGCGGCAGCCGCGCACGAACGCGGCGAGCTCCTCGACCGACGGGACCTGCTCGCCGCCGCAGCGGATCTTGGCCCGGGCGCCGCGCTCCACGATCTCGTCGAGCGGCACGCCCTCGAGGTAGAGGGCCTCGTCCTGGCGTTCGATTCCCGGCTCGACCACCGCGAGCGCGCGGCCCTCGTCCTGCGGCAGCTCCGTGAGCTTCGACGCCGGCCAGACGAGGCGTCCGAGCAGCCAGGCGTGCTCGCTCGCGCGGGCGCGCCGGTCCTCGGCAAGCGCCTCGGCGGGCGGCAGCTGCGCCGGCGGGAAGGTCGGCGCGTGGTCGAAGAGCCTCGTCAGCAGGGCGGCGCGGGCGTCGTCGGACATCCGCCCGGAGGCTACACTCGCCCCGGGTCAGGCCCCGTGCAGTGGGAGCCTTCGAACCGCGTCAGATCCGGGAGGAAGCAGCGCTAAGGAGTCCCTTCCAGGTGTGCGGTGCGCCTGGCCCGCTACTACGCTCGGCCGGTGGAGACGTTCGACGTCGCGGTGGTCGGCGGCGGCCTCGTCGGGCTCGCGAGCGCGTACCGGCTGCTCGAGCGCTCGCCGGGCCTGCGGCTCGCGCTGCTCGAGAAGGAACCGGGGCCGGCGCGGCACCAGAGCGGACACAACTCCGGCGTCGTCCACGCCGGGCTGTACTACGAGCCCGGATCGCTCAAGGCGCGCCTCTGCCGCGAGGGGCGCGAGGAGCTGGTCGAGCTCTGCTCCGACCACGGCATCCCCGTGTACCGGCGCGGCAAGCTCGTCGTCGCCGTCGAGGAGGGCGAGCTGGAACGGCTCGCCGAGCTCGCGCGCCGTGGTCGCGCGAACGGGATCCGCGAGCTGCAGGAGCTGGACGCAGGCGGGCTGCGCGAGGTCGAGCCGCACGTCTGCGGCCTCCGCGCCCTCCACGTCCCGGAGACGGCGGTCGTCGACTTCGGGCTCGTCGCCGAGCGCCTGGCCGGGCTCCTGCGGCGGCAGGGCGGCGACATTCGCCTCGGCGAGCCGCTCGAGCGGGTCGAGCGCGACGGAGACGGGCTGCTGCTCGAGACACCGGGCGGCCGTCTCCGCGCCGGAGCGCTCGTCGCGTGCGCCGGGCTCCAGGCCGACCGGGTCGCGCGCCTCGCGGGAGCCGAGCCGCAGGTGCGCGTCGTTCCGTTCCGGGGCGGCTACTGGCGCCTGCGCGATGCGGCCGCCTCCCTCGTGCGCGGCCTCGTCTACCCCGTTCCCGATCCGGCCTTCCCGTTCCTGGGCGTCCACTTCACCCGCCGCCACGACGGCGACGTGTGGGCCGGCCCGAACGCCGTCCCCGCCCTCGCGCGAGAGGGCTACTCCCGGACGAGCATCTCGCCCCGCGACGCGCTCGCCGCCTTCGCCTGGCCCGGCTTCCTGCGCCTCGCGCGCCGGTACGCGCGCACGGGCGCGGCGGAGATCTGGCGCGACACCCTCAAGCCGGCCGCGGTCGCCGACATGCGACGCTACCTCCCGGAGCTCCGGGAGGCCGACGTCGTCCGGGGGCCGAGCGGGATCCGGGCGCAGGCGATGACGCGGGCCGGCGAGCTCGTCGACGACTTCCTCGTCGAGGAGGGGCCGGCGTCCCTCCACGTGCTGAATGCGCCCTCCCCCGCGGCCACCTCCTGCCTCGCGATCGGCCGCCTCGTCGCGGAGCGCGCAGGGGCGCGGTTCGGGCTCTGACGCGACGCCTGTGCTTGAATCGACCAATGGCCGCGCTCTACCGGAAGTACCGCCCCCAGACCTTCGAGGAGGTCGTCGGACAGGAGGCGGTCGTGCGGACGCTGCGGAACGCGATCGCGACCGAGGCCGTCCGGCACGCCTACCTCTTCGCCGGCCCGCGGGGCACGGGCAAGACGTCGACGGCACGCATCCTCGCGAAGTGCCTCAACTGCGCCCAGGGGCCGACCACCACACCCGACGGCACCTGCCACGCGTGCCGCGCGATCGCCGCGGGCACGTCCCTCGACGTGATCGAGATCGACGCCGCCTCGCAGCGGGGCATCGACGACATCCGGGAGATCCGCGACCGGATCGTCCTCCAGCCGGTCGAGGGCCGCCACAAGGTCTACATCCTCGACGAGGCGCACCAGCTCACGGACGCCGCCTGGAACGCGCTCCTCAAGCTGATCGAGGAGCCGCCGCCCCACCTCGTCTTCGTCTTCTGCACCACCGACCTCTCCAAGGTGCTCCCGACCGTCCGCTCCCGCTGCCAGACCTTCGCCTTCCAGCGTCCGCGGCTGCAGGATCTCGTCCAGCGGCTGCGCATGATCGCGGACGCGGAGGGCATCGACGCCCCCGACCAGGCGCTCGCCCTCGTCGCCCGCGGCGCCCGCGGCGCCTACCGCGACGCCGAGTCCGCGCTCGACCAGCTCGCCTCCGCGACCGGCAACGAGATCACGGTGCAGGCGGTGCTCGAGCTGCTCGGGACGGTCGAGGAGGAGGCGCTCTTCCGGCTCTGCGACCTCGTCGTCGACCGCGACACCGCCGGCGCGCTCACGTACGTCGAGGAGCTGTCGGAACGGGGCCACGACCTCGGCCGGCTCGTACTCGACCTGCTCGAGCACCTGCGCAACCTCATGCTCGCCCAGCATCTCGGCGACGTACCGGAGGCCATGACGACGAGCGAGGAGGCGCGCGAGCGGCTGCGCGGCCAGGCGAGCCAGCTCGGCGAGGCTGCCGTTCTGCGCCTGATCGACCTGCTCGCGGTCGCCGTCGACGACCTGCGCCAGGGCGGCGACCCGCGCCTGCCGCTCGAGCTCGCGCTCGTGAAGGTCACGCGCCCGGCGAGCGACCTCTCCCGCGAGTCGATCGCCTTCCGGCTCGAGCGCCTCGAGCAGGGACCTGCCGCTGACGGCCCCGTCCCCGGGCCTGCTTCCGGGACAGGCCCCGAAGAGCCGCGGGCCGAGCCGGAGCCTGCGCCCGAGCAGCCCGTGCCGGTGCCGGTGGGCGGTCCGGCGCTCGAGCTCTCGCAGCTGCAGGAGGCGTGGACGCACACCGTCCTGCCGGCGGTCGAGGAGCGGGGCGGGATCCCGACGGCGTCGCTGCTGCGCGAGGCCCGTCCGGCCCGGCTGGAGGGAGACACGCTCACGCTCGAGTTCCCGCCGACCGCGCAGTTCCACCTCGATCTCGCGCGCGATCCGAAGAACGCGACGCTGCTCGCCGACGCGCTCTACGACGTCACCGGCCGGCGGCTCGAGCTCGCGTTCGAGCTCGGGGAGGCACGCGAGGCGCCGCCCGCGCAGGAGCAGGAGGAGCCCGGCAACGAGAACCAGTTCGTCGAGCTGTTCACGGACACGTTCGACGCACGCGAGCGAGGTGAGTAGAGCACTCATGTCCTTCGACATGGAGAAGCTGATGCAGCAGGCCGCCCAGATGCAGGAGCAGATGCAGCGCATGCAGGCCGAGGCTGCACAGGAGACGGCCGAGTCGTCGGTCGGGGGCGGGCTCGTCAAGGTGACGGCCAACGGGGCCGGCGAGGTGGTCGCGATCGAGATCTCCCGCGACGCGATCGACCCGGACGACCCGGAGGCGCTGGCCGACCTCGTCCTCGCAGGCGTCAACGAGGCTCTCCGGTCGGCGCGCGCGGGCGTCGAGGCGAAGGCGCAGCAGCTCCTGGGCGACATGGGCCTCGGCGGACTCGGGCTCCCCGGACTCGGCGAGTGAGGTGAGCCGGCCCCCGCGGAACCGCCGCGTCCGCGGCCGTTACCTCGTCACGAACTGGCTCTGGGCCCTGATCGTCCTCGCCCTGATCGGCGTCGTCGTCTGGGGCTGGGCCTTCGACTTCACACCTCGGTAGCCGGGCGAAGCGCTGCGCGCTTCGTCCGGGGGTAACGGAACTGCGCCGCCGGGAGAGCGCGGTCTCCCGGCGGCTCCGTGCTGTTCTTGCCTTCCATGCTCTGGATGGGGCGCCGCTCTGGTGTGCTCGCGCGCGGCAGAGGCCGACGCGAGCACAGTGCGGCCTCCGCGTACGCTTGCGCGTACGCTCCGGCCCCGGGCGCCGAGAGGGTTCAAGCGTTCGACCCCACTCCGGCGCCGGGTGGCGGCGTAAGGAGAGCGAAGCGACCTTACGACGCCGCCGAACCCGTCGCGGGCGGACACGCCGCC
>CAZRTE010000119.1:0-5497 GCA_964602945.1 uncultured Gaiellales bacterium | reverse complement strand
GTGCCGGATCTCGGAGAAGCGCTCGATGTAGCGCGAGTACGGTCGCTCCGAGTCCTGGTCGCGGTACTGGAAGTGCAGTGCGTGCTCCTTCTCATCCTGGATCGAGAGGACGACGAAGACGGACACCGCGTCGTCCGGCGGCGGAACCTCGACCATACCGGGCACGAGGTGGACGCCCTCGAGCACGAGCGACCAGCCCTCCTCGAGCGCGCGCTCCGACGACGCGCGGACGCCGACGAGAACGTTCCGCGCCTGGTCGAGGAAGCCGAACTCGAGCGGGTCGCCCGCATCCGGGTAGACGTCCCCGGCCTCGAAGCTCGACTGGTGGATCGACGGCATGAAGGCGTGGGAGAAGAAGGCGCGCATCGTCTGGCGGACGAAGTCGGTCGAGGTGACGCGGGTGATGCCGAAGCGGTAGGCGAGCTCGGTCGCCACGGTCGACTTGCCGGTGCCCGTGGCGCCTCCGACGAAGACGAGGATCGGCAGGTCGAGCTCGCGCAGCGCCTGGTAGCGGCGCAGCCGCTGGATCGTCTCCCTCGCCTCCTCCTCGCCGAGCACCTCCACGGCGAGGGCCTCGAGCCGCTCGAGCTCGATCTCCTCGTGACCGCCGCCGGCCAGCTCGCTGCCGACACGCGACGCGAGCGCGTAGGCGCGGTGCGGGGCGACGCCCGCGGCGATGAGCGAGCGGGCCATCAGCCCGCGCGAGTACGGCAGCCCGAGCTCTCCGCCGCCCAGCGGCAGGGGATTGATCCGCCGCGGAGAGCTCACGAGAGGCTCCTCTCGGCGACGAGCTCCAGCACCCGCTCGTCGAGCTCGGTCGAGACGACGTCGTTCGCGGCGAGGACGACCTCGGCTCCGCGGGCCAGCGCCGCCTCGGCGACGACGTCGACGGCGGCGGCCTTGAGCTCGACGAGGTAGACGTCGGCCTCGACGTGCGCGAGCTCCTCCTCCAGCGCGTCGCGCCTCGCGAGATTGCGCGAGACGTGGACGACCTCGGCGTCGAGCCCGTTCGTCGGGGCCGCGCCGGTCGTGAAGACCGCGGTGCGGCGACCCTCGAGCGGCACCGCCGGACGCAGCCGGAGCTCCGCCGCGACGACCGGCACGTCCGCGATCGAGCGAATCGCCTCGCGGTCGGTGCCGCCCGTGTCGACGACGAGGTCGGAGACGAGGACGCGGTAGGCGTTGAGGCCGGCTCGCGGGTCGTGGTCGCCGTTCGCGACGAGGATCCTCGCATCCGTCTCGATCGGCGGCAGGGCGGCGCCGCTCCCGTCGAAGACGACGAGGTCGGGCTCGAGCCCCGCGGCGAGGCGCGCGCCCTCGAGGACGTTCGACTCGAAGACCGCGCCGGCCAGCCCTCCCCCGGCCCGGCGGCAGCCGACTGCCGGCACACCGGCCAGCGCCGCAGCCTCCAGATGGTCGGAGGCGGCATGACGCCCCGAGCGCGAGAGCGTGAGCAGGTCGTCGAGCGTCGGGGGCGTCTCCAGGAGCTCGGGCTCGGACGGGCCGCCACGGCCCATGGCGACGACGACGACCCGGCGATCGCGCGCGAGCAGCCGGGCGACGTGCCCCGCGACGGCCGTCTTCCCGATCCGCTTGCCGAGCCCGATCACGGAGAGGGACGGGAACGCGACCGGATGCAGCGGCGGCGGGTCGAAGCGGAAGTCGGCGCCGACGTACGTGAGCCCGAGGGCGAGCGCGCGGGAAGCCCAGAGGAACCGCTCGCGCGGCCCGAGCACCGGCTCGTCCGAGAGGTCGACGGCGAGCTCGGCGTCGACCGCGTCGAGCGCGTCCACGAGCGGCACGCCGTAGTCGTCCTCGCCCGGCCGCAGCTTCTCGGTGCCGCCGACGAGCAGGGCGCCGACGATCTCGTACGGGAGCGCGGCGAGGGCGTCGCGCACGACCGGCGCGTAGTGCTCGCCGTCGATCAGGGCGATCGCGCGCACGGTCACGTCGAGCGCACCTCGTCGTCGATCCGCGCCGTGTACTTCTCGTAGGTCTTCGTATCGGTGGAGAACTGGATGATCCGCTCCTGCCCGTGGAACGGGTATCTCCGCCAGACGTCGACGTGCGCCCCCTCGACCTCGACGACGTTGTAACAGGGCCTGCCGTTGCCGCGCAGGCGCGACGAGGAGACCGTGCCGGCGTTGACGACGAAGATGTCCTCCAGGCGCCAGGCGTACGGGACGTGCTTGTGGCCGCAGAGGACGAGGTCGGTCCCCGCCCGCTGCAGGCACTCGAGCGTGTCGCCGGCGTCGTTGACGATGTTGCGCTCCCGGCCCGTGCCGGGCACGGGGAGCAGGTGGTGGTGCAGGACGAAGACGCGCAGCTGCGCGGGCTCCGCGAAGGCCTGCTCGATCCACGGGTAGCGCCCGCGGCCGATCTGGCCGTTGTCGAGATCCGGCTCGGTCGAGTCGACCGCGACGATCGTCGTCCCGCCCACGTGCAGCACCGAGCTGCGCTCGCCGAAGAGCTGCTCGAAGTGGACGTAGCCCACGTTGCGCGAATCGTGGTTCCCCGGGATCACGACGAGGGAGTCGCACTCGATGCGGTCGACGTACTCGCGCGCGAGCGCGTACTCGTCCTTGAAGCCGTTCGTGGTCAGGTCGCCCGAGACGATCACGACGTCGGGCGCGAGCTCGTTCACCTCCGCGATGGCGCGGTCGAGGTACTGCGGAAGGAAGAACTGCGGCCCGCAGTGCAGATCCGAGAGCTGCACGATCCGGAACATTGCAGGGAACGCTAGAAGATCCAGTGCACCGGGAAGTAGAGCGCGGCCGCGACGAGCGCCGCGCCGGGCAGCGTGAGCAGCCACGCCACGAGGATGTTGCCGGCGACTCCCCACCGCACGGCGGACAGGCGCCGCGTCGCTCCGGCCCCCATGACCGAGCCGGTGACGACATGGGTCGTCGAGATCGGGAAGCCGAAATGCGTGCCTGCGTACAGGGTCGAGCCCGCCGCGATCTGGGCCGCGAAGCCGTGCTCCGGCTGCATGCCGTAGATCCGCTGGCCGAGGGTACGGATGATCCGCCACCCGCCCACGTACGTGCCCGCGGCGATCGTCAGCCCCGCGGCGACCTTGACCCAGATCGGGATGTAGAAGCTCGAGATCGAGCCGTGGGTGAACAGGGCGAGCGCGATCACGCCCATCGTCTTCTGCGCGTCGTTCGCGCCGTGGGCGAAGGCGACCCAGGTACCCGAGGCGAGCTGGCCGAGCCGGAACCCGCGGTGCGCCACGCCCGGCGTGAGCCGGTGGAAGAGGCGGTAGATCACGAGGAGCAGGGCGAACCCGGCGGCGAAGCCGATCGCGGGGGAGGCCGCGCCCGGCACGATCACCTTCTCCCAGATCCCGGCCCAGTCGACGCCACGCGAGCCGGACTGGACGAGCGCCGCCCCGACGAGCCCGCCGACGAGCGCGTGCGTCGAGCTCGACGGCAGGCCGCCCCACCACGTGAGGAGGTTCCAGGCGATCGCCCCGAACAGCGCCGCGAGCACCGTCTGCTCGGTGGCGAGGCCGGTGTCGATGATCCCCTTGCCGACGGTCGTCGCGACGGCCGTGGTGACGAAGGCTCCGGCGAGGTTCGCCGCCGCCGAGACGAGCACCGCCCAGCGGGGCGACAGCGCCCGCGTCCCGACCCAGGTTGCGACGTAGTTCGCGGTGTCGTGGAAGCCGTTCGTGAAGTCGAACACGAGCCCGAAGGCGATGACGAGGACGAGCAGCGTCACTGCGACCGGTTCAGCGGTTCTTCACGAGGATCGCCTCGAGCACGTCGGCGGCGTTCTCGCAGGCGTCGACCGCCTCCTCGAGGCCTTCATGGATGTCCTTCCAGCGGATCACCACGAGCGGATCCGCGCCGTCCCGGAACAGCGAGGCGACGCCGTCGTGCGCGAGCGCGTCGCCCTCGTCCTCGAGCTCGCGCAGCTCGATCAGCTCGCGCCGGGACTCCCGGAACCCCTCGAGCCCGCCGATCGCCTCGGCGAGCTTCCCCGCCGCCCGGCGAATCACGTGCGCCTGGCCGCGCGCCTGCTCGCGGATCTCGTCCACCCCGAAGGAGACGATCCTGCCCGTCGCGGCGTCGACGTGGTCGCAGATGTCGTCGAGGGCGCCCGCGAGCCGGTACATGTCGTCGCGGTCGAACGGGGTGACGAAGGTGCGGTTGAGCAGGTCGACGAGCTCGTGGGTCAGCCGGTCGCCCTCGTGCTCGAGATCCTTCACCTCCCGCCCGAGGTCCTCGGCGCTCTCGGGAAAGCGGTCGAGCAGCTCGATGAGCTTCTCGGCGATCTCGACGATGTTCGCCGCTGCGCGGTTGTAGAGCTCGAAGAACTCGCGCTTCTGGGGGATCAGCGTGAAACGGACCACGACATGCGGTTGTCTATCACGGCCCAGGGTCTGAGCAAACCGGAACCAAGTGACGATTGTTTCGGCATCCGACGCGGCCGCTACCGTGGCGATCGATGGAGCTCGAGCTCCCGCCCTTCAAGGCGTACGCCGGTGACGAGCCGCCGCGGTTTGCCAGCCCCGCCGAGTTGGAGTGCGCCAAGGTGCTCGACTACTACGGCGTCGCCTGGGAATACGAGCCGCGGACGTTCGTGCTCGAGCGGGACGAGGCCGGCCGCGTGACCGAGGCCTTCACGCCGGACTTCTACCTCCCCGAGCAGGACCTCTACGTCGAGATCACGGCCATGAAGCAGTCGCTCGTCACCCGCAAGAACCGCAAGGTCCGCAAGCTCCGCGAGCGGTATCCCGGCGTACGGATCAAGCTCTTCTACCGGCGCGACCTCGAGCGCCTCGCCCAACATTTCCACCTCGACCTCGCAAGCTGACCGCATTCACGCGGACGACCGGATCGGAGACGTCTACCTCTCCGCAGCGGAGCTGGCAGTGCGTGTGCACGAGCTCGGCGCGGAGATCGCCCGCGACTACGAGGGGCGGGAGCCGGTGCTCGTCGGCTCGCTCAAGGCGAGTCTCGTCTTCGTCGCCGACCTCTCCCGCGCGCTGCCGATCCTGCACGCGCTCGACTTCGTCGAGCTCGCCGGCTACGGCAGCGCGAGCATGGGCGGCCACCAGCAGATCCGCGTGCTCAAGGACCTCGACCTCGACGTCCGCGGCCGCGACGTGCTCATCGTCGAGGACGTCGTCGACACGGGCCTGACGCTGAACTACCTCGTCCGCACGTTCGACCTGCGCGGCCCCGCCTCGGTCGCCGCCGTCACGCTGCTCGACCGGCCGTACCGGCGGCTCGTGGACGACCTTCCCGTCCGCTACGTCGGCTTCACGGTGCCCGACGAGCTGTACGTCGGTTACGGCTTCGACCTCGACGAGCGCTACCGGGAGCTCCCGGACATCCGCCTGCTCAACCTCTGACCGGCGGGCGAAGAGCTGCGCTCTTCGCCCGGTAGCTCGCGGGTGCTACGCACCCGCTCGCTGGGCGACGGAACGAGGCTCGGGGAGAGCGCGGTCTCCCCGGCCCTCGTGCTGTCAGGGCTTGTTTGGGCCGGG
>CAZRTE010000118.1:0-5610 GCA_964602945.1 uncultured Gaiellales bacterium | reverse complement strand
GCTTGGGGGTTCGGGCGAATCGGTCTCCGAGTGAGACGAGCTCTCACCTGCGCGACCGTCCTCCCGCCCGAACCGCACGCGGCGGGCAACGAGCTCTCGGCACGAAGGACCGCGCCCTGCCGGCGCCCGGAGTTCCTCTATCGGCGAGCGAAGCCGAAGGCTTCGCGGGCTCCGGTCAGTCGCCCCAGTCGAAGTCGCGGGCGCTGCCGTTGCCCCAGAACGCCGAGTCCTCCGCCGGGGCTGCGGCGACGGTCTCCGCAGTCACGAGCTCCTGCGGGTCGTCGGCCGGCCAGGCGTTCTCGAGGCTGGCTTCGCTGAAGTCCGGCTCGGTGCCACCCATCGTCTCCTCGATCCGCGCCTGCTCCTCGCTCTTGAAGAGCGGGTGGTTTTCGAACGGGTCCCCGAGCTTGTAGTGGTCGATCGGCATCGTGTCGTCCAGGCGTGCGTTCCGCTCCTTCAGATCCAGATGCTCCCGGATGACCTGCGCGAAGATCGACGGTGTCTCTACCGGCATGAAGCGCCTCCCGTGGTGTTCTTGCTCGCCCTCGGCGGGGATCATAGCCCGGATCGGAAATCATTTCCTCCTCGAGGCGGCGAAGCCTCCCCGCACGCGGTGCCAGGCCGGGATCTGAGAAGATGGCGGCATGGCTCGCCTTCGCTTCCGCCCCAAGCCGTGGGCACTCGTGGTTGCCGCCTGGGACATCTGGCGGCGGCTGCCGCCGAAGCAGCGGCAGCAGGCGATCGGACTCGCGCGCAAGCACGGCCCGAAACTCGCGAAGCGGGTCGTCGAGGCCAAGGCTCGCCGCCGGAAGTAAGCGCCGCCCGGGTGGCCTGGACCTAGACGCCGAGCACCGCTCGGGCGATCCGGTCCTGCTCGCGGAGATGCGCCGTCGGGTAGCCCTCGCTCGGGCTCGCCCGCCAGGGACGGCCGACGTAGAGAAGCGGCACGTCTTCCGGTTTCGCCTCCTCCAGCCGGTGGCGGATCGCGCGCCACGCGCCCATGTTCTGCGGTTCCTCCTGCACCCACACGAGCTCGCGCAGGTTCGGGTAGCCGGCGAGGAGCGCCTTCGCCTGCTCGACCGGGAACGGATAGAGCTGCTCGAGCCGGGCGATCGCGACGCCGGCGGCGGTGCCGCGCTGCTCGTGGCCGACGACGTCGTAGTAGACCTTGCCCTGGCAGAGCACGAGCCTCTCCACGCGGTCGTGCTCCGTGGAGGTGTCGTCGAGCAGCGGCCGGAACTCCCCGGTCGCCAGCTCGTTGAGCGTCGCCCCCGCCTGCTTCAGCCGTAGCAGCCCTTTCGGCGTCATGACGACGAGCGGACGCGCGGTCGCGTCGAGCGCCTGTCTCCGCAGCAGGTGGAAGTACTGCGCCGACGTCGTGCAGTTCGCGATCCTGAGGTTCTCCTGGGCGGCGAGCTGGAGGAAGCGCTCGAGCCGCGCGCTCGAGTGCTCCGGACCGTTCCCCTCGTACCCGTGCGGCAGGAGGAGCGTGAGCCGGGTCGACTCGCGCCACTTGGAGAGCCCGGCGGCGATGAACTGGTCGATCACGATCTGCGCCCCGTTGACGAAATCGCCGAACTGCGCCTCCCAGAGGACGAGCGCCTCCGGCGCGGCGACGGCGTAGCCGTACTCGAACCCGAGGCACGCGTACTCGGAAAGCGGCGAGTTGTAGATCTCGAAGGCCGCGCCGGCGTCCTCGAGGTGCTGGAGCGGCGTGTACGTCGCTCCCGTGGTGACGTCGTGGAGGACGGCGTGCCGGTGCGAGAACGTGCCGCGCTCGGTGTCCTGTCCCGTGAGCCGGACCGGGATCCCGTCCACGAGCAGGGACGCGAACGCGAGCGCCTCGGCCTGTCCCCAGTCGATGCCGCCTTCGTCGAGCGTCTCGGCCCGCCGCTCGAGCTGGCGCAGGAGCTTGGGATGGGGCGCGAAGCTCTCGGGCACGCGGAGCAGCTGCGCGTTGAGCGCGCGGAGGCGGTTCTCGGCGACCGCCGTCAGGACCTCGTCGCCGGTCGCGGCGGGAAGGCGGGTGTCTCCGGCGGCCGCCGCGTCGGGGTGCCCGAAGGTCTCCTTCAGCGCCTCGTGGGCCTGCCGGAGCTGCGTGACGACCTCCTGCTCGAGCTCGTTCGCCTGCTCCTGCGTCACGTCGCCCGCGGCGACGAGCCGCGCCGCGAACTGCGCGCGCGCCGTCGGGTGCTCGGCGATCGCGGCCGCCAGGAGCGGCTGGGTGTACGCCGACTCGTCCTGCTCGTTGTGGCCGTGCCTGCGATAGCCGACGAGGTCGACCACGACGTCGTGGCCGAAGCGCCGCCGGTAGGCGAGCGCGAGCCGGACGGCCGCGAGCGCCGCCTCCGGGTCGTCGGCGTTCACGTGGACGATCGGGATGTCGAAGCCCTTCGCGAGGTCGCTCGAGTAGCGCGTCGAGCGCCCGCTCTCCGGGTCGGTCGTGAAGCCGACCTGGTTGTTCGCGATCAGGTGGAGCGTGCCGCCGGTCGAGTAGCCGGGGAGCGCCCCGAGGTTGAGGGTCTCCGCGACGCTTCCCTGCCCGGCGAACGAGGCGTCCCCGTGGATGAGGATCGGGAGCGCGACGCTCGGGTCGGGGAAGCCCTGCCTCGAGGAGCGGTCGGTCTGCTCGGCGCGCGCCCTGCCCTCGACGACCGGGCCGACGGCCTCGAGGTGGCTGGGGTTCGAGACGAGCGTGATCGTGATGTCGCCCGCCGCGGTCGAGCGCGCCCCCGGCGCTCCGAGGTGGTACTTCACGTCCCCGCTGCCGCCCTCCTCGCTCGAGACGACGGCCTCGATCGTCCGCTCGCCCTCGAACTCCCGCAGGATCGTCTCGTACGGGCGCCCGACGATGTGGGCGAGGACGTTGAGCCGCCCCCGGTGCGCCATCCCGAGCACGACCTCGTGCGCACCGCCGTCGGCGGCGATGTCGATCGCCTCGTCGAGCATCGGGATCATCACGTCGAGCCCCTCGACGGAGAACTGCTTCTGCCCGAGGAAGGCGCGGCGCAGGTAGTGCTCCATGCCCTCGACCTGGCTCAGCCGCGCGAGCAGGCGGACGCGCTCGTCGCGGGAGAGCGGACGCCGGTAGCGGCCCGACTCGATCGCCTGTCGCAGCCAGACGCGCTCCTCGTGGTCGGAGATGTGCTCGATCTCGTACGCGATCGTCCCCGTGTACGTCTCCCGCAGGCGCGGCAGCGCCTCCGCGAGCGTGTCGCCCTCGACGAAGAGGCGGAGCAGCGATGTGGGAATCCTCGCCTGAAGCTCGGGCGTCAGCTTCGGCATCAGCCGCTCGGGCTCGAGGGCGGGATCGCCGTGCGGCTCCGAGCCCAGCGGATCGAGCCGTGCCGCGAGATGCCCGTGCATCCGGAACGCCTTGACGAGCGCCATCGCGGCCGCGACTCCCCCGAGCAGCTCCTCGTCGGGCGGCGCGACCACCGGGGGCTCGGCCGCGACCGGCGGCGGCGGCGCTGCGACCGGGGCCGGGGCCGCGTGACCGTCCTCCCCGTAGAGGTCGAGGAGGCGGGCGAGCCCCGGCTGGCGGCGGAGCAGCGACTCCGCCTCGCTCTCGAACAGGTCGCGCCATTCCTCGGGCACCGAGCCGGGGTTGTCGAGGTACTGCTCGAGGAGCAGCGCGGCGTAGCCGGTGTTCAGGCCGTCGACATCCGGGTGTCCCATGTGCCCTTTCGTTGTAGCAACCGGGCGGCTGCTACCAGAGCGCGTGGCCCGTGACGACCGCGACCGCGAGCCCGAGGAAGAGGCAGACGGCGGAGATCATCGCGGCCGCGAGCTGCAGCCTCTGCCGCGGCCCCGCCATCGCCGAGGCGACGAGCGCGATCACGAGCGCGGGCAGGATCAGGCGCAGCGGATGCCAGGCGATGCCGATGACGCTCGTGAACACGGCGAGCGCGGAGAGGTAGCCCGCGACGGTCTCGGCGGTGCGCCGCCGCGGCTCGTGGAGGATCTCGGTCTCGGCGTTCACCCGTCGGCGATCCTATCGGCGCGCGCGGTTGCGACGCGCGCACTCCTCGCGTACACCCGGGACGGGCCGCCGTGCGGGCGCGGCGGCCGGCGGCGCCGGCGGCGACGGCTGCGGCCGGGGCCCGGCGGAGGCGAGTCCGGCTCGACGCGGACCGCGGCGGGACCTCCCCGGCCGCGGTGCGGCTCCGCCTTGACGGCGTAGTAGACGATCGTGCAGAGGTAAACGATGGGGATCTTGAGGATCACCATCAGGAACACGATCTCCCAGACCGAGTCCGGCGCCACCGGTTCTGAGTCTACCCGCAGGGTGGACGGTCGACCCATCGCGTTAACGACTCGGGCGCCCCGGCAATAGCGAACGTATGAGCCATGACCAACTCCGCGCGTTGATGGAGCACGGCGAGGAGGTCGGATGCGTCAACGTCTCCGCCTTCGCCCAGGTGCTGAGCGAGCTCGAGCTCGACGAGGAGGAGATCTCCGCCCTCTACGAGCAGCTCGAGACGCACGGGATCGAGCTCACGGACGACTGCAGCATTCCCGATGCCGAGGTGACGCACTTCTCGAACGACGTCGTCGCCGCGATGACGACCGACTCGCTCCAGCTCTTCCTCAACGAGGCGGGGCGCTATCCGCTGCTCACGGCGGCCGAGGAGGTCGAGCTCGCGAAGCGTGTCGAGCGAGGCGACCGCGAGGCGAAGGACCGGATGGTCAACTCCAACCTCCGGCTCGTCGTCTCGATCGCGAAGAAGTACCAGGGGCACGGACTCTCGCTCCTCGACCTGATCCAGGAGGGGATCATCGGCCTGATCCGCGCCGTCGAGAAGTTCGACTGGCGCCGCGGCTACAAGTTCTCCACCTATGCGACGTGGTGGATCCGGCAGGCCGTGCAACGTGGCGTGGCGAACAAGTCGCGCACGATCCGCATCCCCGTCCACATCGTCGAGCGCGAGCAGAAGATCGCGCGCGCGGAGCGCGAGCTGACGGCGAAGCTCGAGCGGCCGCCGACGGACGAGGAGGTGGCGAGGACGGCGAAGCTGTCCCTCAAGCACGTGCGGGACGTGCGGGCGGCCGCGCGCGCCGTCACGAGCCTCGACAAGCCGCTCGGCGAGGGCGACACGTCCTTCGGCGACGTCGTCGCCACCCACCGCGACGACGTCGAGGAGGAGGTCGTCGTCGGCTTGAGCGAGACCGCCCTGCACGCAGCCGTGGAGACGCTGCCCGACCGCGAGCGGCACGTGATCAAGCTCCGCTACGGGCTCGACGGCGACCAGGACCCGAAGTCGCTCGAGCAGATCGGCCGGGAGATGGGCCTGACGCGCGAGCGCGTGCGCCAGATCGAGACGCGCGCCCTCGAGCGCCTCGCGCGAAAGCGCGAGATCGCTGCCATGGCTCCTGCCTGAAGAGCTTCGCTCTTCAGGCAGTGGTCAAGGAACGAGGGCCGGGGAGAGCGTGGTCTCCCCGGCCCTCGTGCTGTAGGGCTTGCCTGGGCTGGGATGGATCAAAGGCCGCGCCTGTGTCGCGTGGGGGCAGGCCGCCTACAGGCGGCGTGCCCGCCCGCGACGGTTTCGGCGGTGGTCGTAAGGCTTCGCTTCGCTCTCCTTACGCCACCGCTGTCACGCGCGCGAGGGT
>CAZRTE010000117.1:0-6133 GCA_964602945.1 uncultured Gaiellales bacterium | reverse complement strand
CAGCCCGAGAAGCCGTAGCCGCCGTTGTAGGTGGCCGAGTTGTTCGTCACCGCCAACGGCTGCGCGTTCTCGGTCACGAACAGGAACAGGAAGCCGTCGTCACCGTTCTGGCTCGCGCTGTTGCCCGTGACGATCTCCCGCCAGGGCGCGTCGAACCTGAACCCGTCCGCCGCGTTGTACTTGGCCACGTTGCCCGTCCAGGTCGCCCCCACCGAGCCCACCGGGAACTGCTGCTGCGGCTGGAAGTGGACGCCCTGCTGCACGGCCACGTCCTCGATTCCCACCGGGCAGGCGGTATCCCAGAAGCCGGGGCTCCCGTCCGTGCCGTTCGCGATCGCGCTGTTACCCGAGAACAGGCTGTACGGAGGCCCCGACACGCTGTCGCTGTACGCCCCGCAGATGTAGAAGCCGGCGCTGAAGCCGAGCCTGGCGATGTTGTTCACCATCGTCACCGGCCCGTAGCCGTACGGCTCGATGTCGAAGCTGAAGTCGTCCGTCGCCCGCCCGTTCGCCGTCGCGATGTTGCCCACATACGTGTTGTTGAACGAGTCGTAGTCGCCGATCCCGACCCCGAAGCTGTTCCGCACAAAGTTCCCCGAGATCACGTCGCCGTGGTCGTACCCGTCCAGGTAGATCCCGGACTCGAGCCCGTCCGCCGGCGCGGCGCCGCCGAACACGTTGTTCGTGATCATCAGGCCGCCGTTGTGCGTTTCGGTGTACACGCCGTACGCCAGCCCCGTGACCGTGTTGCCGCTGAACATCGTGCCGGCGTCGTTGTCGGCGTAGTAGGCGGTACCCGTCCGGGCCGCGTCGCTCGTGAACGCGTTGCCCATGATCGTGACGCCCGTCAGGTCGCCATCGCTCTCGACGCCGTACGCGGCGCTGCAACTCCCGGTGCTGCAGGTCTCGATCGTGTTGTTCTTCAACACGTCGTCCGTTTGCTCGTACAGGTACACGCCGACGTCGAGGCCGCTGAACGAGCTGTCCAAGACCGTCAGGCCCGACGAGTTCTCGGAGTCGACGCCGAACAGGTCTTCCGACTTGTCGCCGACGATGTTCACGACATCCACGGTCAGGTTGTTGCCGCCACCGTTGTCATTGCTGATCGCATCGATCCCACCGGACGCGTAGACCGTCCCGTTCTTGATCGTCGTGCCGACCGAGCTCTCGTTGTCGATCGTGTTGGAACCCGTGGCGCCCTTGACCCAGAACCCGTTCAGGTTCAGCGTCACCCCGTCGTGCCCGATGTACAGCGCGACGCCGGGGGTCCCCGAGCAGTCGAGATTGCCGATCAACGTCACACTCGAGGTCAGCGTCTCCCCACAATGCAAGTTCGCCGCCGCCGCCGGCCCCGCCAGCACGAGCATCGCACCGACGCTGGCGGCTGTGGCGAGCAGCAGATAAGCCCCTCTCAACCTCATCTCGTTGCCTCCCCTGTCTCCCATCACATGCCGATCTGATGGCACTCGGCCACCCATTCCTAAGCGCAAGGTAAGAACTTACACCACTACGAGGACGAAGAGCACAGTCCTGCCCGTCCGACCCGCAACGGGACTCGGTCGAGCATGTCGGCTTCGGTCTAGCTGTGGCCTACGACAGGTGGGTTACCGCCGTTGTAGTTGTCGACGCCGAAGCCGTAGAAGGCACTACCTCCGTGCTTCACCGCCTTCGGTCGGCCTGCTTCCGCGGCCTGCAATGCGGAACCTGGCCGGAAGGGGTGGCGCTTGAGCGGCATCTCATGCTGACGGACGACGACGGCGTCATCGCGCTCAACGCGTGATCGTGACCGGCACGCCGGGGCCGATGCGGTGGACGAGCCAGCCCAACATGGCGTTTGAAAGTCGTACGCAGCCGTGGGAGACGGCGGTGCCGAGGACGCCGCCGACGTTCGAGAGCCCATGGATTGCTATCTGGCCGGGGCCTCCGTCGAACTGCTGCAGTACGTGCGACCGCGCGCTCAGCGCGAGGGCAAAGGGCGCGCCGACGTCCGCTGCGCGAAGCCGGATCGCCTCCTCGACGAAGAACTGACCGAGCGGGGTCGGTGTGGAAGGCTTGCCGACGACCGCCTTGACGGTTCGCACCGGCCGGCCGCTGCGGTAGACGATCACCCGGCGTGTCCTGACGTGGACGACGATATGCCACCGCGTCGCCGAGGCGATGGTCCGGCGCCGAGTGATCCAGCCCGTGCGCCCGTTCGGACGGCCGGGGATCCTGACGTGCAGCCAACCTCCCTTCTCACCGAGAACGGGCAACACGGTTCGTTCCCCCGTGAGTGGTCGCCGTTCCCTCACCAAGCGGATCGGGGTGGAGCGGTTCGGCTTCGAGAACACCTCGTGTGCGCTCAGCAGCCGGGCGAGCTTCTGTCTTGGCTGAACGTCCGCTGCCTGCGCGGACACAATCGAGGACGCGGCAGGGAGCGCGACTGCGAGGAGGAGCGCGAGCCGGCCGCAGTTGCGGCCGGCTCTACCGCTCCGATCCTCAGCCCGTGAGTCCCGCATGCTTGCGAGCCGGACGTGCGTAGGTGTGCGTCTTCGTGGTGGTGTGCTTCTTCTTCGTGGTCGTGGTCGTGGTGGTGGTGGGCGTGGTCGTCGTGGTCGTGCTCGTCGTCGGGGTCGGCGTGGTCGTGGTGGTCGTGCCCGTCGTCGTGGTGGTCGTGGTGCTCGGCGTGGTCGCGGTGGTCGTGCCCGTCGTCGTCCGAGATCTTGAACACGTCGATCTGGTGATCGTGTCTGTGTCGAGTGTCACCGCGCCGTTACGGGCCAGCACGCGTCCGTCGACGGTTACGCCCGTCGTCACGGTGATGCTGCTCAGCGCGAGGATCGTTCCGCGGAACGTCGAGTAGGTTCCGAGCGTCGCGGAGGTGCCAACCTGCCAGTAGACGTTGCACGACTGAGCGCCGTGGATCAGCACGACGTTGCTGCCCGGTCCCGTGGTGAGGGTCGAGCCGGCCTGGAAGACGAACACGGCGTCCGGATTGCCGCCGGCGTCGAGCGTGAGGCTTCCACTCAGCCCGATGGATGATGCGGAGTTGTAGACCCCCGCTGTCAGCGTCTGTCCGGCGAGGTCCGCGACGATCGGCGAGGGCGGTCCTTCGCCGGCGACGGCGTTGTACGCGGTCACGAGATCGGTCTTCGCGCTCTGGGTCACGGCGTCACCGCCGTGATTCGTCCCGGTCACGGTGAGGGACGAGGCGCCTGTGATCGACGTCAGCGGATAGGTGCCGAGATCACCGCTGATAGTGGTAGGGCCGGTATTCGTGATGCCCGAGCCAGCCAGAACCGCAAAGCTGTCTGCGGCCCCGAGCGAAACGGCTGTCGGTGCGGCCGCTGCGCCGCCGACGAGCGCTACGACTATGCCGAGCGCGAAGAGCGCGCCCAGGGCCGTGACCCATGTGGCGCGCGAACGCACGCTTCTCGGCTTGGACCTGAATAGGGTCATGGTGAACTCCCTTCAGCTGAGCTCTTTGCCGACAGGAACTTCGGTCGGCCTGCTCCGCCCTGCTCTGCTGAGGAACGGTCTTGCGGTGGCCGGGAATTACGACTACCGCCGACGAATCGCAGCGCCGATCAAATAGGGCGCCACTACTACGTCTCTTACACGGTATCGATCAGGATGTCAAGGATGAATGCAAGCAGGCGTTGCGTGATCCGCTGGGCGAGCCCGCGTGGCGTGCGAGCAACCCGCATCTGTTGCTCGAGGGTCGAGAAGACGCATTCGATCGTCAGCCGCTGTGTAGCAAGCACCCATTCGTGCATTCTGTTGGCGGCGGCGCGTTCGCGTGCGGGGTCGCAGGACGCGGCAGCAGACGGCACCGTGCGGAAGCCGACTGCTTGCAGACAGCTTGCAGCGGCGAGGCGGAGCGCGCCACCCGCGACTCGCGCAAACAGAACCCGCCGTTTCCGGCGGGTTCTCGAAGCGGATGATGGGACTCGAACCCACGACCTTCTGCATGGCAAGCAGACGCTCTAGCCAACTGAGCTACATCCGCGTGGGCGGCCAGTATAGCCCCGGCCCTCAGTGACCGGCCGCGTCGAGAGCCTCGTTCACGAGCCGGTCGGCGAGCTCGTTCTGCTCGCGCCGCACGGCCCGGTAGCTCACCTTCCCCACCCGCCGCGCGAGGCGGGCAGCCTCGACCGAGAGCTGCCGCAACGCCTCGTTCTTGACGCGGTACTCGCCCTGCATCTGCTTGACGAGGAGCTCCGAGTCGGACACGACCTCGACCTCTCCGACCTGGAGCTCCGCCGCCCGCTCGAGCCCGGCCACGAGCGCGCGGTACTCCGCCACGTTGTTCGTCGCCACGCCGATCGCCTCGCCGTACGCGGCGAGAACGGTTCCGTCCTCCGCCTCGAGCACGTACCCGAACGCCGCCGGGCCGGGATTGCCGCGCGAGCCGCCGTCGGTGAACAGACGAGCCTTCACCTGGACCGCCGCTGCGGCCTACGGCTCGGTGTCGATCTGGGCGCGCTGCAGCCGGCCGGAGTAGTCGACGTAGATCGACTTCCACTCGGTGAAGACGTCGAGTGCCGCCTGCCCCGCCTCACGGTGCCCGTTACCCGTGTCCTTCGTGCCGCCGAACGGGAGGTGCACCTCCGCGCCGATCGTGCCGGCGTTGATGTACGTGATCCCCGCCTCGAGGTCGCGCATCGCCCGGAAGGCTGAGTTCACGTCCTGCGTGAAGATCGAGGACGAGAGCCCGTACTCGATCCCGTTCGAGACGCGAATCGCCTCGTCGGCGTCTCGCACCGGGATGAGCGCGGTCGTCGGGCCGAAGATCTCCTCCTGCGCGATGCGCATCTGCGGGTCGACGTCCGCGAAGATCGTCGGCCGGTAGTAGAAGCCCTTCGCGAGGTCGCCGTCGCTCGCGATCTCGCCACCTGTGAGGAGCTTGGCGCCCTCGTCGCGGCCCACGCCGCTGTAGGAGTGGATCTTGTCGAGCGCGCCGCGATTGATCACAGGGCCGACGTCGGTGGCGTCCTCCCAGCCCGGGCCGAGCCGCAGCTTCTCGACCGCCTCCACGAGCCGCGACTGCAGCTCGGCGTAGACGCCCTGCTGGACGATGACGCGCGAGGCCGCGGTGCACCGCTGGCCCGACGTGCCGAAGGCGGACCAGACGATGCCGTCGACGGCGAGCTCGAGATCCGCGTCGTCGAGGACGATGATCCCGTTCTTGCCGCCGAGCTCGAGGTGGACGTGCGTGAGCGTGTCCGCCGCCGCCTTCAGCACCTCGACGCCGGTCTCGCGGGAGCCGGTGAGCGTGATCACGCGCACGTCGGGATGGCGGACGAGCCGGTTGCCGACCGTGCCGCCCCCGCCGTGGACGATGTTCACGACGCCTGCCGGCATGCCCGCCTCCGCGAGCAACTCGACGAAGCGCTCGCCGAGAGCCGGCGTGTCGCTCGCCGGCTTCAGCACGACCGTGTTGCCGCAGACCAGCGCGGGGATGAGCTTCCACGACGGGATCGCGATCGGGAAGTTCCACGGCGTGATCGCCCCGACGACGCCGATCGGCTGGCGGACGCTCATGTTCCACTTGTCGCGCAGCTCGGACGGGGTCGTCTGGCCGAACAGGCGCCTGCCCTCGCCGGCCATGTAGTACGTGATGTCGATCGCCTCCTGGACGTCGCCGCCGGCCTCCGCCTTCACCTTCCCCATCTCGTGCGTCATCAGGTCGGTGAGGGCCGCCTTCTCCCGCTCGAGCAATCGCGCGAGCCGGAAGAGGATCTCGCCGCGCTTCGGGGCGGGCACGAGCCGCCAGTCGGCGAACGCCTCCTTCGCGGCCGCGACGGCGCGGTCGACGTCCCCCACGTCCGAGCGGGGAAAGATGCCGATCGTCTCGCCGGTCGCCGGGCTCGTGCTCTCGAAGGTCTCGCCCGAGGCGGCGTCCACCCACTCGCCGCCGATGAAGTTCTTGAAGGTCTGAGCTGCCGTGGTCGCCATGCGGCGAGCGTAGCGCGTGAGAGCGAGCGGGGGTCGGGCGAAGAGCTTCGCTCTTCGCCCGGAGCTCGCGGGTGCTGCGCACCCGCTCGCTGGGAGAAGGAACTCCGCGCGCCCGAGAGCGCGGTCTCGGGCGCGCTCCGTACTGTCTGTCTTGGGGTTGTCTGGATGGAACCGGTGCCCGGTGTGCTCGCGCGCG
>CAZRTE010000116.1:0-6208 GCA_964602945.1 uncultured Gaiellales bacterium | reverse complement strand
GCGCGCGCAGGCGCCGCGGCGTGCGCGGCCGCCTCAGCCATCGAGCAGCCGGGCGGCGCGCGCGCGGAACGTCTCGCCGAGCACCCTCCCGCCGTGGACGATCACCTCACGCAGGGCATCCGTGAGCTGCACCTCGCCGCCGGCGCCTGGCCGGGTGTCGCGCAGCGCGCGCATCCAAGGGATCTTGATGGAATCCGGGCGCGTGGGCGACCGTCGGGATGACGACCCGTGCTCGTCACGACCGAAGTGCGGCCCCTATCTCGACGGCGCGAGATCTCCTCCAGCGTGCAAGTCTCCTCGAGCCGCCGACATTCGGTCGCGCTGGGCGCGAAACTCTCGGGTGGTGGCGCGGAAGAGCATCTTCCTGATCGGCCGGCGCGGGCACGAGGGCGACGAGGACCAGCTCACGGAGATGCTCGCCTTCCTCTGGCAGGAGGAGCCTGAGACCTTGTTTCGCTGGCTGGACTCGCTCGGCCACAAGGCCGAATTGAGCGGGGTCGAGATCGAGACGCAGTTCGTACTGCCGAGCGGCAAGCGTCCCGACATCTTGATCCGAGCGGGTGAATCCCTGATCTTGGTCGAGTCGAAGCTGAGCGCAGGCTTTGGAGAGACGCAGGTTCGGGACTACCTCGACTTCCTCGCCGAGCAAGAGGGGACGCGGACTCTCGTTCTCCTCACGCAGCGCCCCGAGGTTGTTCCGACTGAGCACGAGCAGGAAGCTGTTCGCGTGGGTGTCACGTTGATCGCCACCCGCTGGCAGGAGCTCGCCGCCAGCCTGGGCGAAGCGGGGCAGGAGACGCTGGCGGGAGACTTCGTACAACTGTTGATCCGGGAGGGACTCGTGAAGCCGGAAGGGATAGCAGCAGCTGACTGGGAGACCTGGAACGCGGGCTACAACATCAGCCTTCGCATCGAGTCGCTCCTCAACGAGCTCGACCCGCATGTAGCGAGCATCCTTCCGGGCGCCAGAGGACGCAGCAACAGCACGAAGTTCTGGACCTGGCGCGTGTGGTCTGCAGCCGACATCGACGTCGGGCTCGCATTTCTGGCCGCGGAGTGGACCGACCGTCCCCATACGAAGTCCGGCGTCCACTGCTGGGTGCTGAACCGGACGGCCGATGACGCTGCGGCGATGGCCGCCGTCGGCGTGACAGCCGCGAATCGCACACACTGGACCGAGAGTTCTCAGGTCCGCGGCACCTACGGCCTCAACCCCTACGGGCCGTCGATCGGCCGCTATGCCGGCGAGCTCTTCACGACGACAACGTTCGAGGAGCAGGTGCGGGAGGCAGCGGAGTTCATCCGGGAGACGCTCGAGTTCTTCACCGCCCGCGGCTACCTCCCGCCGCAAGCGCCGACGGGACGCACCGCCTCAACTTGACCGCCGGGTGAACCGATCTTTGGACAGTGATCGACCTGCTGATTCGGCGTGACCGCCCGGGGCGCTCAGCTTCGCGGCGGCACGTGCGAATCGCTCGCGCTTGGCGGAACCGGAAGTTCGGTCGTCGAGCCCCCTACTACGCCTTCCTGATCGTGGTGCTCCTCATCTTTCTCCTGTCCGGCCTGCATCTGAGCAGTCGCTGGGCGCTCTTTGCCGGGACGATCTTCGGGATGCTCGTCATGGGGGTCAGGATGCTCCCGGACGCGCTCATGCCCGGATACATCTTCAACTGGCAGCTCGGAGCGTGGGGCGAGCAGATGACGGCGAGCGAGCTGGCGAGCCTTCCGCGGAAGGAGTGGGTGGTTCGCCATGACCTACGTTGGGGCCGCGGGAATCACGATCACGTCCTGGCGGGGCCGGCCGTCTACGTCCTGAACACGAAGAACGTCAAGGACAGCCGGGTCGAGATCGAAGGAAGAGCACTCCGCGTGCGCCGGCTCGACGACCCAGACGACAGCTATCTCGCCGATCGCTGGGTGCCCTCGGCGGCTGTGGAGGCCAAGGCGATGAAGCGCGAGCTGGAACGGGCGCTTCGCTTCCCCGTTACTGTCTATCCCGTCATCGTGCTCTGGGGTGAGTTCACCCGTGAACCCCGTTGGATCGGCGACGTCTTCATCCTCCACGGACGCACGGTCGCCGAGTGGATCAAGGCTCGCCCCGCAGACCTCCTGAAGTCCGAGAATCGGGAGGCCGTCCTGGATTACGTGCGCTCAATGCCGCGCGCCTAGTCTTTCGCTGCCTAAGGGAAGGCGCTCAGCCGGCCGCGCGGAAGCGCTCGAAGCGCTCGGCGAGCCGCTCGCGATCAGGCTGCCAGGCGCGGCGGGTCGGTAGCTCGATCGTCGACGCGTGGAAGGCCTTGAGCAGCTCGAGCATCGGACCGTCCTCGTCTTCGAGCAGCCGCTGCGAGACGTGCACGGAGTAGTCGGGTGAGATCCCGACGAGGTCCTGGTCGAACGCGCGGTGGTGGATCGAGCAGAGGGAGAGGCCGTTCGAGACGAGCGGCTCGCCTCGCGCCTCCACGTCGGCGGCGATGTGCGCGGCGTCGAGCAGGCGTGCCTCCTTGAGCCGGCAGATCGTGCAGCGGCTTGAGTAGGCGATGAGGATGCGTCCCCGGAAGCGGGCCTGGTGCAGCCTGACCCGGGTCTCTCGGACGGCGTACTGGCGCTCCAGCGGGTCGTCGATGGTGACGACCTCGAGCTCATCCGGTGGCCCGATCCGCTTCCCCGGGGTGACGAGGACGCGACGCGAGCTTCGGTCGTCAGCAGTGACGAACACGGGATACTCGGCCCGGTAGTAGCCCGGCCGTGTGGCCGCGAAGTAGACCAGCGGCACCTGGTCGGCATAGGCAGCGAGGAGGGCCCGGTTGTCCGGGTGGTCGATCGCCGCGTCGCGGTAGGCATAGAAGATGCCGTCCGGCGTTTCCTCATCGTCATAGGGAGAGTTGAACGACGTGTTGATCGACAACGCCGCCCGCCCGGTCTGCTGCGCTGCACGGTAGATGCCCTTGTACGGGGTCAGGAACGGCACCTTTCCACCACGGAACGCGAAGCCCGCGTCCAGGCCGCCGCGGTACGGAATGTCGTCTCCGTGCGTCGCACAGAGAACATCGAGCGAGGCGAAGCAGGAGGCGCGGAGGGCATCGTCCGCCACCGCTCGATCCTACGCCAGAGCCCTCTGACGGACTCGAACCGTCGACCCCCTCCTTACCATGGAGGTGCTCTACCAGCTGAGCTAAGAGGGCTGGAAGGCGCAGTGTAGCCCCGCCCCGAGGGCCGCTTCCGACGGCGGTCTCGGTCTAGTCCGCGGCCTCGAGCCGTGCCGTCGCGAACTCGAGGCGGTCGAAGCGGCGCGGCGTCAGGGCGAGCACGAGCAGCGTCGCGACCGCGACGGCGACGAGTCCGACGAAGACGTGGTGGGTCGCGAGGTCGAGGCCCTGCCGCACGTAGGCCCCCACGGCGCCGCGGGGGCGGTGGCCGCCGAGGACGCTCGAGGCCGCGTTCACCGAATGGGGCAGCCGCGCGGCGACCGCCGGCGGGGCCGCGTCGAGCCAGTGCTGGAGGGTGGAGTTCGCGACCGAGCCGAAGATCGCGGCGCCGAGCGCCTGCCCGAGCATCCGCGTGAACATCGAGGCGCCGGTGACGACGCCGCGCCGGCTCCAGTCGACGACCGACTGGACGCCGACGATCAGCGGCGTCGAGATCAGGCCGAGTCCGGCCCCGGTCACGAAGCTCGCCGCACCCGCCTCCCACACGTGCGAGCCCTCGCCAAGCAGCACGAAGAACACGCTGCCGGCGAGCGCCAGTGCCGTGCCGATGAGCGCGGTGTCGCGGAAGCCGATGCTCAGGTAGAGCTTCCCCGAGAGGGCGGAGGAGAGCGGCCAGCCGATCGACATCGCCGCGAGCGCAAAGCCGGCGACGACCGGGCTTGCGCCGAGGACGCCCTGGGCGAAGGTCGGCAGGAAGGTCGTCAACCCGATCGTGAGCAGGCCGACTGCGGCCGAGCCGAGGGCGGCACCGACGAGCAGCCGGCGCCCGAACACCCACGGCGGCAGCATCGGCTCGTCCGCCCGCCACCGCTCGTTCAGCGAGAACACGACGAGCAGCGCCGCTGCGGCCGCGAACACGCCGACGCTCGGCCCGGAGAGCCAGGCCCAGCGGACGCCGCCCTGCAGGAGCCCGAAGATGCCGAGTCCCGTCCCGGCGACGAGGAGCAGTGCCCCGGCCACGTCGATCCGGTGCCGGCGCCGGACGACGTGCGGCTCGTGGAAGCGGGTCAGGATCACTGCGAGCGCCGCCACGCCGACCGGCACGTTGACGTAGAAGATCCAGCGCCACGTCGCGTACTGGGCGAAGAAGCCTCCGATCGCCGGCCCGACGACCGCCGAGATCCCCCAGACGCTCGAGATCCAGCCCTGGATCCGCGCCCGCTCCTCGAGCGTGTACAGGTCGGCCGCGACTGTCGCCACCACGGGCTGGACCGCACCCGCGCCGAGCCCCTGCAGCGCCCGGAAGGCGATCAGCGCCACCATGCTCCAGGCGGCGCCCGAGAGGATCGAGCCGGTGAGGAAGACGAGCATGCCCGCGACGAGCACCGGCTTGCGCCCGTACAGGTCGGCGAGCTTGCCGTAGACCGGGACCGTCACCGCCTGCATCAGGACGTAGGCGGAGAAGACCCAGGCGAAGAGCGAGAAGCCGCCGAGGTCGCGCACGATCGACGGGATCGCCGTCGCGACGACGGTCGTGTCCATCGCCGCCAGCCCCATCGCGAGCATGAGTCCGATGAGGACGGGGCGCCGGTCCGCCGTGGACCCGCCCGTGTGCGGTTCCGGTGCGCTCACACGGCCGACGCTAGTACACGCCCCCCGCACGTCCTCGGTGCTCTCCGGCGGCGTCTCGCCGCCTGTGGCCGTGCGACGGATGCCGTCCCGCCAGCCGAGGCTACAATTCCGCCTCCCGGGGGTGTGCCCGAGCGGCCAAAGGGAACGGGCTGTAAACCCGTCGGCTCAGCCTACGGAGGTTCGAATCCTCCCGCCCCCACTCACTCGCTCCGTCGATGCGCGGCCGCTCGTTCGCGAGCAGCCCAAAGCGCAAGAAGCTTACGCAGCAGTCCTCTTTGCACGGATCTCGTCGGCGAGCTGCTCGCCGCCGCCGGGTTCGCGGGCGACGAGCAGGATCGTGTTCGCGCCGGCGACGGTGCCGGCGATGTGCGGGTGACGGGCGACGTCGATCGCCTGGGCGAGTGCCTGCGCGTAGCCGTAGTGGGTCGTGACGACGACGAGGTTGCCGCTCGGCTCGACGGTGAGCGCCCAGCGTGCGAGAGCTTCCGTGACGCCCTCGCCGAAGCCGGAGGTCTCGTCAGGCAACGCGTACGCGAGCCGACCGTCGGCGCGTCGCATCTTGACGAGCCCGAGCTCGTGGACGTCCCGGGAGATGGTCGTCTGCACCACGTCGTAGCCCTCGCTCCGCAGAGCGTTTGCGAGCTCGGTCTGCGTCGAGATCGGCTGATCGCGGATCAGGCGCTGGATGGCTGCGTGGCGTTCCCGTCTGTTCATGCGAGCACCTCCTTGAGGATCGAGAGCGCCTGCTCGACATGCTCTGGCTGCACGACGAGCGGCGGCGTGAGGCGGAGCACGTTGGCCCCCGAGGTGAGGCACACCAGGCCGCTCTCGAGCGCGGCGTCGACCGGGGGCTGGGCCGGGCGGGAGAGCTCGGCTCCGACGAGTAGCCCCGCTCCGCGCGCCTCGACGACGTCCGGCAGCTCGGCCAGTCCGGCCAGGAGCTTCGCTCCGTTCGCGCGCACCGACTCGAGCAGCGGCTCGTCGATCGCGTCGACGACGGCGCAGGCGGCCGCGCAGGTGACCGGGTTGCCGCCGAACGTCGAGCCGTGGTCGCCGGGGGCGAAGGCGCCGGCCACCTCGTCGGCGACGAGCAGGCAGCCGATCGGCAGCCCGTTCGCGAGTCCCTTGGCCAGGGTGACGAGCTGCGGCTGCACCCCGAGCTGCTCCCACGCGAAGAATGTCCCGGTGCGCCCGACGCCGGTCTGCACCTCGTCGAAGCCCAGGAGCGCGCCGAGCCGCGTCGCCAACTCGGCCGACGCCGCGACGAACTCGGCCTCGAGGGGGATCACGCCGCCCTCGCCGAGCACGGGCTCGAGCAGGACGAGTCCGACATCATCGGCTGCCGCCTCCGCGAGGGAGGCGATGTCGTTCGGCCGCGCGAAGCGGACACCGTCGAGGAGCGGCTCGAACGGATCCCGCTTGGCCGGCTG
>CAZRTE010000115.1:0-6269 GCA_964602945.1 uncultured Gaiellales bacterium | reverse complement strand
GTCTGGATGGAGCCGGTGCCTGGTGTGCTCGCGCGCGGCGGAGGCCGGCGCGAGCACGGTCCGGCCTGCGCGTAGGCGTTCCGCCTACGCTCCGGCCCCGAACGCCAAGAGTGGTCGAAGCGTTCGACCCCTCACCGTGGCGCGGGGTGGCGGCGTAAGGGGCGCGAAGCGACCTTACGACGCCGCCGAAGCTGTCGCGGGCGGACACGCCGCCTGTAGGCGGCCTGCCCCCACGCGACCCAGGCACGGGCTCGACCCACCCCTGCCCAAACAAGCCCTCAGCACGAAGCCGGCCGGAGACCGCGCTCTCCGGCCGGCGCAGTTCCTTCAAGAGCGAGCGAAGCGTCAGCTTCGCGAGCTATGAGCGGAGCCAGTCCCGCAGCGTCGTGTGCGCCGCGGGTCCGTGGATCGCGCCGTCGTCGAGCTCGGCGCGGAGCTCGCCGACCGTCCCGCAGCGCTCGGCGACGACCTCGTGCGCGTGGATCGTCTCGAAGTTGACCTGGCGCGAGAAGACGAAGTCGTCGTCGCCGAGCTGCGCCAGGCGGTCGAGGACGCTCTTCAGGGCGACCCGCACGGAGTCCTCGGCGAAACGCGGCTGGAGGTGGGCGTGCTCGACGACGAACAGCTCGTCCGGGCGCTTGAGGAGCTCGTAGATCGGCGAGCTCATCGAGCTCTCGACGATCTCGACGAGATGCTCGGCGTTGAGCCGGGCGGAGCTGCCGACGAGCAGCGTGCCGCGGCCGCGCTGGTTGTGCGTGGCGACGGGGACGAGCTCGAGGATCCGCTCGACGTCGCCGCCGTCGAAGCCTGCCTCGAGCAGCCGGTCGGCGGCGGCGCCCCGCACGAGTCCCTGGGCGCACGGGCAGGCGTTGATCCCGGTCGCCTCGACGCCGACGACGCGCCGGGCGTGCTCGCGCGACGCGGCCGCGATGCCGATCAGCGAGACCATCTCCTGCGTCGTCAGCTTCGTCACGGGCGTCTGCCGCTCGTACGGGTAGCGCGCCGTGATGCGCACCTCGGCTAGGAGCGCCTCCTGCCGCGAGACGATGCGGCGGGCCACGTGCTCGGCGAGGTCCTCGACGAGGAATGCCTCGTCGTCGACCACACCCTCGATCGCCTCCTCGAACAGCTCGGGGAAGCGCGACATGTGGACGCCCTTCTGGCGTGGATCGAGGTCGACGGTGCAGTCGATCGTGGCCGCGATGAGCTTCTCGCCGGCGCCTCGACCGATCCGGACGGCCTTCTGCACTCCCGTGACGCCGACGTGCGAGAGCCCGAGCGCGATCTCGGGCGTCGTGGCCTGCAGGTCGGGCAGCTCCATACGTTCCATACGGCTAGGTTAGACGCGTGAGCGACGAAACCGGCTTCGCACGCCTCGTCTCCCTTGCCTGCCACGACCTGCGGACGCCGCTCGCGACCGTGCACGGCTTCGCCCGGACGCTCGCCCGCGACCCGGGGCTCGAGCCGCCCGCCGACCGCTACGTCGAGATGATCGACGCGGCCTCGGGACAGATGGCCGAGCTGCTCGAGGAGCTGTCGCTCGCGGCGCGGATCGAGGACGGCCGCTACGAGCCCGTGGCGCGCGAGGTGGACTCGCTGGAGCTCGTGCGCGCCGCCGCCGCACGGCTCGGCGAGGACCGGGTCTCCGTCTCGGGGGCGGGCGCGGCGATCGAGACCGACGTCCCGGCCGTCGAGCGCGGGCTCGCCGCGCTGATCCAGTCGGCGCTGCGGCACGGCGGTCTCGACAGGGTCTCGGTCGAGGTGGCGGACACGGTCGTGCGCGTCGCGCCGGTCACCGCGGCCTCGGCGCCGGTGGTGCTCGGCGACGACCTCCGCGACCTCGGCGCGGCGGTCGCAGCCCTTCTCGTGACGCGGCTCGGCGGCTCGCTCGCCGTCGAGGGCGAGACGCTCGTCGTGCGGCTCGGCTGAACCCTCTCAGCCCGTGGCGAACGCGGGAGCAGCGAGCTCGTGACAGCTGCGGCAGCGGGCCTCGTACTGCTCGAGCGCCCCGACGACGATCGTCGCTCCGTCCGCCGGGGCGGGGGCCCCGTCGACGAGCCGTTGCGTCATCGTCGCCGGCCCACCGCACCGGTGGCAGACGGCCTGCAGCTTGTCGACGAGCTCGGCGCGGCAGAGGAGCTCGGGCATGGCGCCGAAGGGGAACCCCCGGAAGTCCTGGTCGAGCCCGCTCGCGACGACGCGGAGTCCCTGCTCGACGAGCCCGTCGAGGACGAGCACGATCTCGGGTGAGAAGAACTGCACCTCGTCGACGCCGACGACGTCGTAGCCCTCGACGAGCGCCGGGATGTCCGCCGGCGCGTCGACCGCGACCGCGCGCATCTTCGCTCCCGCGTGGCTGACGACGTGGCCGATGTCGTAGCGGTTGTCGAGCCGTGGCTTGACGATGAGCGCGCGCTGGCCTGCGATCTCGGCCCGGCGCAGCCGGCGGATCAGCTCCTCGCTCTTGCCGCTGAACATCGGGCCGCAGACGACCTCGAGCCAGCCGCCGCGTTCGGGGAAGAGCCGGATCACGCGCCCGACCCTACTGGGCCGGTCCGACGGACTACTTCCCGCGCTCGAACTCCCATCGCGAGAGGTGGCGAAGGCTGGCGATGCCGAGCAGGCGGCCGTCCTTCACGACCGGAAGGTGGCGGAAGTTCTGCTCGAACATCAGCCTGGCGGCGTCCTCGACGGTCGTCTCCGGAGCGATCGTGATCACGCTTTCCGTCATCCACTGCCGCACGCGTGCCTCGGCCGCCCGGGCGCGCTGGGCGACTGCGCGGAGGAGGTCGCGCTCCGTGATGATGCCGACGAGCCGGACCATGTCCTCCAGCACGACGACGGCTCCGACTCCCGCATCCATCATCTTCTCGGCCGCCTCGCCGATCGATGCGGACGGGTCGACCGTGAGGACGTCGGCGGTCATGACCTCGGCGACGGTTGCCATCCGGGGAGCCTAACGGGTCTCGGCGCGGGCATCCGGTAGGTGCCCATGGCCGGGCCTGCACCACAGTCGCCCGGCGGGAGCCAGTCGGGCGCGAGGTCGTAGTCGGCCCAGCCGACGAGTCCCCTCCCGTACGGTGCGCTGGGGCCCTCCGCCTCGGCCGTCACTTGAGCAGCCGCGAGAGGCGCCGGTCCTTGAGGAGGCGGCCGCCCGTCTGGCAGGTGGGGCAGTAGTAGATCGTGTGCTCCTCGAAGTCGACCTGCGCGAGCGGCGTCTCGCACGCGTGGCACGGCTCGCCGAGGCGGCGGTGGACGCGGTAGGTCTCCGCGTCGGAGGCTCCCTGCTCCCGCAGCGTGAGCCCGCGCCCCAGCTCGGAGTCGATCGCGGCCGCCAGGCGGGCCGTGGCGTCTTCGTCGAGCTCGGTCGAGAGGGCATACGGCGAGAGCTGCGCCGCGTGGAGGATCTCGTTCGCCCACGCGCGGCCGATCCCCGCGATCAGCCGCTGGTCGCGCAGGAGTGCGTGCAGGCGGCGTGAGTTGCCGTGCAGGATCTCGCCGAGGCGCTCAGGTCCGAGGCCGAGCGCGTCCGGGCCGAGATGGGCGAGCTCCGCCTCCGCCGTCGCCGGCGTGAGCAGCCAGACGCCGGCTCGCTTCTTCTTCCCTGCCTCGGTCAGGACGAGCTGCCCGCCGCCCTCGAACTCGAGCCGGAAGGCGGGTGACTTGGGCGCGGCCGCGTCGGCGGGGACGTACCTGAGCCGGCCAGCCGTCATGAGGTGGACGAGGAGGACGAGCTCGCCGTCGCCGGTCGGGAAGAGGAGCCGCTTGCCGCGCCGCTCGGCACCGCGGAAGTGCCGTCCCTCGAGTGCAGCCAGCGGCGGGTCGAACGTCTTCAGCGTCGCGATGTGCGCCGGCCCCGCCCTGGCCACGGGACGCTCGGCGACAGCCTGGTCGAGCTGCCGTCGCCAGGCCTCCATCTCCGGCAGCTCGGGCATGCGCGCAACGGTACCCCCGCCCTGGCGCCGGTGGCCCACGGCCGGTGGCAGCCACCGTTACGTCTCTGTCAGGACTCTTCAACGGCGCGCCTGAGCGCGACGAGCGGGTCGAGCTCGCGGCGGAAGCAGCCGACGACAGGGCCGTCGTCGAGGAACGAGCTGCGTTCGTGGAGGCCGAGCGTCTCGCGGAAGCTGCTCCAGGGCCAACGGCTCGCCTTCGAGCAGAGGCTCGCCTCCACCGGGTTGTTCATCACGTATGCGTACGTCTCGACCAGGTCCTCACCGCCGACGACTCGCCGTGAGCCGTATCGGCGCGACTGGGCGTGGCCGCGCAGCCCGTGCCGGCGGTTGAACTGGCACGCGTAGCCGTGGTTGAGGGACTGCATCGCAAGCGGAAGCACACCGTCGGAGACCTCGACGACGAGGTGATAGTGCGTGCGCATCAGGCAGAAGCCCATGCACCTCCACTCCGTCCTGGCAGTGACGCGGGCGAGGTGACGGAGGAACTCGAGACGGTCGCGGTCATCCCGGTAGTAGGCCCGGGCCGCCCAGACGCAATGTGTCCAGACGTGGAACGTGCCGCCGGACGTGTCTCGCAGCTGGTGGGCCATCGTGAGTGGATTCTGGGTGGCGGGCGCCCACGGCGGAGTTGCGGGTTCGTGGCGGTTTCGTGACGGTGGCTGCCACCGGTCTGTCTGCGGCGTGCGTACGCTCCCGTCGTGGCGGGGGCGATCGAGGTCGAGGTGCGCCGGAACGGTGTCGTCGAGGCGGTGCACCGCGTCCACGCCGTCGCCGTCCGTGACGGCGGGATCGTCGCGGCGGCCGGCGATCCCTCGCTCGCCTGCTTCATGCGCTCGAGCTCGAAGCCGCTGCAGGCCTTGCCGCTCGTGCGGGCTCGCGACGACCTGCCCGACGAGGAGCTCGCCATCGCCTGCGCCTCCCACCGCGACACGCCGCAGCAGGTCGCCGCGGTGCGAGCGCTGCTCGCACGGGCCGAGGCGGGCGAGGACGACCTCGAGCTCGGGCCGCAGGTGGGACGGCCCCGGGAGCTGGTGCACAACAACTGCGCCGGCAACCATGCCGGGATGCTCGCCCTCTGTCGCGCCTGCGGCTGGCCCACGGACGGCTACCGCCTGCCGGAGCATCCCGTCCAGCAGGCGTGTCTCGCCGTCCACGCCGAGGTCGCCGAGGTCGATCCGGCCGCGATCGCGACCGGCACCGACGGCTGCGGGATCGTGACCTTCGGGCTCACGCTGGAGCGCATGGCCCACGCCTACTCGCGCCTCGAGACGCTGCCCGGCGGTCCGCGGGTCGCCGCGGCGATGCGCGCCCGCCCCGATCTCGTCGGCGGTCCCGACGGCACCGACTTCCTCCTCATGCGTGCCGCCCCGGGCTGGCTCGGGAAGGGCGGCGCCGAGGGAGTCTTCTGCGCGGCCGGCCCCGGCGGGATCGGCCTGGCGCTCAAGACGGAGGACGGCGCCGGCCGCCCCCACCCGGCGGCGCTCGCGGCGCTCCTCGACCGGCTCGGGATCGACGTCGGCCTCTCGGAGCTCGCGTCCGTGCCCGTCCGCAACACGCGGGGCGACCGCGTCGGCGAGCTCGTCGCCCGCTCCTGACCCGATCCTCACGAGTTCTTTACGAATTGGTGACTCCGGACTAGTATCCGCCACGCGTGAAGGGAGGACCGGGGTGCCGGCGCCGGCCGGACGCGGTCACCGGGTTGTTGGCAACGCCGTCGTGCAATCGCTAGTGCGGGGAGGTTCGAGGACGTGCTCACCGTCGAGATCGCGCTTCCCGAGGTCGAGGAGCTCCACAAGCTCGTCGCCGAGGGCAAGGAGAAAGGCTTCCTCACTTACGACGAGATCGTCGGCGGGCTCGAAGAGGTCGAGCTCACGAAGGAGCAGGTCGAGGACTTCTACACGTATCTGATCGAGCACGGGGTCGACCTCGTGGAGGGCGAGCAGCACAAGGCTCCCCCGCACGAGCAGCCGCCGCCGGAGGACGAGAAGGCGGCCGCCTCGCCGAAGCTCGACCTCACGGTCGAGCCGTCGCTCGACTCGCTGCGCCTCTACCTGCGGGAGATCGGCAAGGTGCCGCTCCTCACGGCCGACCAGGAGGTCACGCTCGCGAAGCGGATCGAGCGCGGGGACATGGGCGCGAAGACGGCGATGATCGAGGCGAACCTGCGCCTCGTCGTCTCGATCGCCAAGGGATACCTCGGCCGCGGGCTCTCCTTTCTCGACCTGATCCAGGAGGGCTCCCTCGGCCTGATCCGCGCCGTCGAGAAGTTCGACTACCGCAAGGGCTACAAGTTCTCGACCTACGCGACCTGGT
>CAZRTE010000114.1:1429-6368 GCA_964602945.1 uncultured Gaiellales bacterium | reverse complement strand
CGGAGGCCGCACCGTGCTCGCGCCGGCCTCCGCCGCGCGCGAGCACACGAGGCAGCGGCTCCATCCAGACAACCTCAGAACAAGACAGCACGGAGGGGCGGGGAGACCGCGCTCTCCCCGCCCCGCAGTTCCCTTGTCGCCGGGCGAAGAGCGCAGCTCTTCGCCCCGACCCCAGCGAGCGAAGCGCAGCTTCGCGAGCTACGCAGAAGGGAACGTCTCGCGGGCGCCGAGATCGGCGGCGACGGCCCGCGCGACGTCGAGCGTCGAGATCACGCCGACCGGGCGGCGCGAGCCGGGGTCGGTGACGGCGAGGTGTGCGATTCCGTGCTGTGCCATGAGCACGGCGGCGTTGGCGATCGGCCGGTCGGAGGGGACGCTGACGAGAGGAGTGACGGCGGTCGCGCCGGCGGTCACGGAGTCGAGGTCGAGCTGCGTCGCGGCCACGAGGTCGAGGTCCGAGACGAGCGCCCACAGCTGTGGCGCCTCGTCGTCCTCCTCCTGGTGCTCGAAGACGAAGACGGCGTGGATCCCGAACGTGGCCATCATGCGCGCCACGACCCGGAGCGGCGTCTCGGGCGGGCAGCTGATCACGCCGCGGCTCATCGCGTCGCCGACGGTGGCGGTCTCGAACGGAACCGGTGGATCCTGCGGGGCGTGGGACGTCTCGGTCATCACGACACTCTTTCCTCGGGCTTCGGGGGCCGACATCCGCACGAACTACGGAAGGGTGGGCGTGGCCGTCGCGGGGCGTCTCGCGACGCCCGCCTCCTGGGCGGCGTCGGCCACGGCGGCCGCGACCGCCGGCGCGACCGATCGGTTGAAGACGCTCGGGATGATGTAGTCGGCCGCGAGCTCGTCGTCGGCGATCGTGTGCGCGATCGCCCGGGCGGCAGCCACCTCCATCCCGCTCGTGACCGTGCGCGCGCGCACGTCGAGCGCGCCCCGGAAGACACCGGGGAACGCGAGCACGTTGTTGATCTGGTTCGGGTAGTCGCTGCGGCCGGTCGCGATCACCGCGGCCAGGCCCTCGATCTCCTCCGGATAGATCTCCGGATTCGGGTTCGCCATCGCGAACACGATCGCGTCGGGCGCCATCGCCCGGATGCCTTCGACCGAGACGGCCCCCGGCTGCGAGAGGCCGATGAAGACGTCTGCGCCTGCGAGGGCGTCGTCGGGGCGGCCGCGCTCCTCGGGAGCGGTCTCCTCCGCGTAGCGGCGCTTGACCTCGTTCAGGTCGGTCCGGTCGGGATGGACGACGCCCTTGCTGTCGCAGCCGACGATCTTCCGGATGCCCGCCGCCTGCAGCGTCCGTGTCACGGCGACGCCGGCCGCGCCGACGCCGGTGATGACGACCTTCACGTCCTCGGCCCGCTTGCCGACGACCCGGAGCGCGTTGAGGAGGGAGGCGAGCGTGACGATCGCCGTGCCGTGCTGGTCGTCGTGGAAGACGGGGATGTCGAGGCTCTCGCGCAGGCGCTGCTCGATCGAGAAGCAGCGCGGCGCCGAGATGTCCTCGAGGTTGATCCCGCCGAAGACGGGAGCGATCACCTCGACGGTGCGCACGATCTCGTCCTCGTCCTTCGTGGCGAGACAGATCGGGAAGGCGTCGATTCCCGCGAACTCCTTGAACAGGACCGCCTTGCCCTCCATCACCGGCAGCGCCCCCTCGGGGCCGATGTCGCCGAGGCCGAGCACCGCCGTCCCGTCGCTCACGACCGCGACCGCGTTTCCCTTCATCGTCAGGTTCCAGACCTTCTCCGGATCCTCGGCGACTGCGCGGGAGACGCGCGCGACGCCGGGCGTGTAGAGCATCGAGAGGTCGTCGCGCGTCTTCAGCGGCTGGCGCGAGTGCACCTCGAGCTTGCCGCCGAGGTGGGCGAGGAAGGTGCGGTCCGAGACGTTGACGACCTCGACGCCGTCGACGGCGCGGACGGCCGCGACGATCGTGTCGAGGTGCGCCTCGTCGTCTGCGAGAACGGTGACGTCGCGGATCTTCGTCGAGCCTTCGACCCGGACGAGGTCGATCGCGCCGAGCAGGCCGCCCGCTTCGCCGATCGCGGAGGCGAGACGCGCGAACGCTCCCGGCTGGTTCTCGATCCGGACGCGGATCGCGGCGCTGAACGAGGCGGAGGGGTGCACGAGTCGGACGCTACGACCGATGCTGGGCGCTCGTATCCGTATCCACTACGCTCGCCGCGGTGGATATCACCGTATGCGACGTCGGGCCGCGCGACGGCCTGCAGAACGAGGCGGAGGTGCTGCGGCCCGAGACGCGGGCCGAGCTCGTGGATCGGCTCGCTGCGGCGGGGCTGCCGCGGATCGAGGCCGTGAGCTTCGTCCGCGACGACCGCGTCCCGCAGATGGCGGGGGCCGAGGAGGTCGTCGGACGGGTGCGGCGGCGCGCGGGCGTCGAGCTCTCGGGTCTCGTGCTCAACGAGCGCGGCTGGGAGCGCTTCGAGGCCGTCGGTCTCGACCGGGTGAACGTGACCTTCGCCGCGACGGAGACCTTCAACCGGAGGAACGGCAACGCAACGCTGGCCGAGGCGGTGGAGCGCGCCGAGGCGATCCTCGCGGCGGCGGGGGATACGGCGGCCTCGGTCACGATCTCCTGCAGCTTCGGCTGCCCCTTCGAGGGCCGCGTCGACCCGGGTGCCGTGGCGGAGCTCGCGGCACGGTTCTCCGGCCGCGCCGAGGTCGTGCTCGCCGACACGATCGGCGTCGCGACTCCGTCCGCGGTGCGGGGGCTGGTGGCGGCGACGGGCGCGGCGGGCTTCCACGGGCACAACACGCGCAACACGGGCTATGCGAGCTGCCTCGCCGCGCTCGAGGCGGGAGCGCGCGTGCTCGACGCCTCCGTCGGCGGGCTCGGCGGCTGCCCGTTCTCGCCGCGCGCCACCGGCAACGTCGCGACGGAGGATCTCGTCTACCTGCTCGAGGGAGAAGGCGTCGAGACCGGCATCGACCTCGCTGCCCTCGTCGGCGTCTCGCGGTGGCTGGAGGAGCTGCTGGGGCGGCAGCTCGAGGGCTACCTCTACCGCGCCGGCTCCTGGCCTCCCCGGGCCCGTCCAGGGGGATGACGGCCCGTGGCGATTTGCCATTGGCTGTAGAGTCCGCGGCCGTGGGTGCGCGGAGATCCGCAACGGTGGAGGAGAGATGACCGAGAAGGATGACATGGACGTGACGGAGGATCTGCCGTCGGAAGAGCCGACGCAGGAGCCCCCGGAGGGCACCGTCACGGTTGCGCCGAAGCGCCGGGGTATGTTCGCGGCGCTGGAGAAGTTCACGAAGAAGGCGACGGGCTAGGGGCGCATTCAGGATCCTGAGCACGAGCGCTCGACTCGTCCACCCGCCCTCCGCATCGCGCGGACCGGTGGAGAGCGAGATGCTCGTCCTCATCGCCACCGCGGCGTCGCCGGGGCGGTAGCGCACGGGCGAGCTGTCGCGGGGAAGAGCCGCTCGGGCCGAGCTTCCGAGTTAGTAACAGACTGTTACTTGCGCTGCTCGACGTGGACGACGCCGGCGGCGGCCAGGGCGGCGATCTCCTCCGCCGAGTAGCCGGCCTCGGCGAGGATCTCGGCCGTGTGGGCGCCGAGGGCCGGCGGCGGGGCGTGATGCCGCAGGCGCTCGCCGTCCGCCGAGAGCGGCGGCGCGACGGTGACGAGGTCGGCGACGGCCCCGCCCGGCAGCGGTTGCAGCATCCCGAGCGCCTCCGTCTGCGGGTGGCCCGCAGCCTCGCCGACGTCGTGCACGGGCGACGCCGGCACTCCGGCGGCGACGAGGGCGTCCAGCAGCTCACCGGTGTTCCGCTCGCGGGTACGCGTCTCGAGCAGCGTGAGCAGCTCCGGACGGTTCGCCACCCGGTCGGGGTTCGTGCGGAAGCGGGGGTCGCCGACGAGCTCGGGAACGCCGAGCTCCGCGCAGAGCGCGGCGAAGAGCTTGTCGTTGCCCGCGACGATCATCAGCTCGCCGTCCCGCGTGGGGAAGACCTGGTACGGCGCGATCTGCGCGAAGGCGCTGCCCTCGCGGCCGGGAACGACGCCGGTGCCGAGGTAGCCGACGAGCTGGTACGAGAGGAGCGACAGCGCCGTCTCGTAGAGCGAGACCTCGAGTGTCCGGCCGACCCCGCTCGTCTCCCGCTCGTACAGGGCGGCGACGACGCCGAGCGCAGCCCAGACGCCGGTGCCGAGGTCGATGAGCGAGACGCCGACGCGGACCGGCGGCCGGCCGTCCTCGCCGGTGACGCTCATGATCCCCGACGCCGCCTGCAGGAGCGGGTCGTAGCCCGGCTGCGCGGCGAGGGGCCCGCGTGCGCCGAAGGCGCCGACCGAGCAGTAGACGAGACGCTCGTTGCGGGCGCGAAGCTCGGCTGCCCCGAGGCCGTGCCGCTCGGCCGCGCCCGGGCGGAGGCTCTGCACGAACACGTCGGCGCGGTCGACGAGCCTCAGCACCGCCTCGACGCCGCGGGGGTCGCCGAGGTCGACGGAGAGCGAGCGCTTGCCGGCGTTCGAGGCGAGGAACATCGCGCCCTCTCCGTTCCAGAACGGGGGGCCCCAGTCGCGCGCGTGGTCGCCGGTGAGCGCCTCGACCTTGACCACGTCCGCGCCGAGCGTCGCGAGGAGCTGCGTCGAGGTGGGGCCGGCGAGCGAGGAGGTGAGGTCGACGACGCGGATACCGTCGAGCGGACGGAGCTCGCTCACCCGACAGCCTCGAGCGCGTAGAGCTTTGCGGGGAGGCCACCCATCACGACATCCCGTTCGTACCGTTCTCCGATCTTCTCCGCAACCCGGATAGACCGTACGTTTTCGGGCCGGATGAGTGAGATGAGACGCGTCAGGCCACGCTCCGCGACGGCCCAGTCGCGCAGGGCGAGCGCCGACTCGGTCGCAAAGCCGCGGCCCCAGTGCTCGCGCGCGAGCATCCAGGCGAGCTCGACCTCGGC
>CAZRTE010000114.1:0-1329 GCA_964602945.1 uncultured Gaiellales bacterium | reverse complement strand
GGCGATCGCCTGCTCGACCTGGGGCAGCGTCGCCGTGCTGCCGTCCCCGATGTAGCGGACGGTCTCGGGATCGGCGTAGGCGACGGCCAGCTCGTGCGCGTCCTCGAGCCGGGGCTTGCGCAGGCGAAGGCGTTCGGTCTCGAGCCGGACGCTCAACCGCGTGACACTTCCTCGAGGGTGGCTGCCACCGGTCGCGGATGCACCCAGACGTCCATCGGGCCGTACGCCGTCTGGACTTGCGCCCCGGCGACGGCGCCGAGCCGCTTCGCCACGCGTGCAGAGGCCGTGTTCGCCGGCTCGATCATCGAGATCGGGCACTCGATACCGCGTTCGCGAAACGCCCAGTCGCGCACCGCACGCGCCGCCTCGGTTGCGTAGCCGCGACCCCAGTACCGGCTCGTCAGCCCCCAGGCGAGCTCCGGCCGTGCATGCTCCCCGGCGCGGGCGTACGTCGATATCTCGCCCACGGCGAGATCCCAGACGTTCAGCCCGACGCGGCCGATCGCGTCCCCGTCGAGCAGGACGACGAAGTAGCCGACGCCATTCGCCTCCCAGCGTCTCAGCCAGCCGTCGACCATCCGCGTGGCGACAGCGCGACCACCGGGCTCCCCACCGAGCCAGCGCATCGTCTCGGCGTCGCCGGCGAACTCGAGGAACTCATCGACGTCTTCCGACCGCGGACGGCGCAGGACGAGTCGCTCTGTTTCGATCGTGCTCACAGCGGCAGCATGATCGCGCGCTCGAACTCGATCACGACCTCGTCCCGCTGGTTGAGCCCGCGCGTGCGGACGGTCACGATCCCGAAGCCGGGCCGCGACTGCGACTCGCGCTTCGCGAGCACCTCGGTCTCGGCGCGGAGCGTGTCCCCGGCGAAGACGGGCGCAGGCAACCGCACCTCGCGCCAGCCGAGGTTGACGCCGCGCTCGGACACGTCCTCGACCGACAGGCCCGTCACGAGAGCGAGCGTGAAGGTCGAGTCGACGAGCGGGCGCTCCCACTCCGTCCCCGCCGCGTACTCGGCGTCGAAGTGGATCGGGTTCGTGTTCATCGTCAGGAGCGTGAACCAGACGTTGTCGGCCTCGAGCACCGTCCGCCCGTGGCGGCTCCGGTAGACCGCTCCGACCTCGAGCTCTTCGTAGGGCCGCATCAGAAGAACAGGGTCTTGATCAGCAGGGCGATCGCGGCGAGCACGACGACGAGCATCAGCAGCACGCCCAGGCCGACCGCAGCGCCGCCGAGCGCGAGCTTCATCGGCACCTTCGGCTCGTCCCCCGCGAGAGCCGACTCGAGCTGGCGCTCAACGTAGGACGTGATGCGGTCCTCGAAGCC
>CAZRTE010000113.1:0-6393 GCA_964602945.1 uncultured Gaiellales bacterium | reverse complement strand
ACCTGCTCGTCGAGGCCGGAGCGTTCTGCTACGGGGAGCGGCACGGCGTCGGGAGTCACGAGCCGGCCGCGGACTACGAGATGTGCCTACTGCTGGCCTTGCGTCGGGTGAGGTTCGACTACATCGACGAGCCGCTGGCCGTCCGCCGAAGGCGTGCCGACTCGGTCTCCGCCGACGAGCTGCGGGTGATGCTCGCCAACGCCACGACCTTCGACGGCCTGATGTCCGAAGCGCGAGGTTGCGACCGCCGCCCGCTCCGCCGGGCCCGGCGGAGGGCACGGAAGGAGCTCGAGGTCGCCTATCGCAAGCGGGGCTGGCAGCAGATCGTCCGCGGTGATGTCGGTGCCGCCCGCCGGGAGCTCGTTCGCTCGCTCGGCCACCGTCCGAGCTCGCCGCGTGCCTGGCTGGCGCTGCCGCTGACGGTCTGCCCTCCAGCTGCCCGGCGGGTCGTGCGCGACCGCATCTGACATGGCGGCGACCGAGACAGCGACCCCACCGACCGTCTCAGTCCTGGTGAGCGTCTACAACGGGGAGCGGTGGCTGGCGCAGGCGTTGGAGTCGGCGCTCGGACAAACGTTCCCGGACTTCGAGGTGGTCGTGGTGGACGACGGCTCGACCGATGGCTCCGCATCGATCGTGGAGTCGTTCGCGGAACGTGACGAGCGAGTGCGACTCGTGCGGACCACGCATGCCGGATTGGTATCTGCTCGAAGTGCCTCGCTGCTGGAGGCGCGCGGGCGCTTCGTCGCCTTTCTCGATCACGACGACGAATGGCTTCCTGTCCGGTTGGAGCGGCAGCTTCCGCACGTCGACGAGCAGACCGTGGTGTTCTCCGACGCCCAAGTCGCGGAAGGCGATGAACCCGCCGACCACCGTTGGAGCGAGTGGTTTCCAGCGCCGGCGCTGCAGTATCCCGCGACAGGACTCTTCCCCCATCTGCTCGACGTTCCCTTCATCCCGATGCTGACGGTGCTTGCGCCGCGCGATCTCTTGCTGCGGGCGGGAGCGTTTCGGCATGGGGAGCTGCACGGTTTCCGGACCGGAGGTGTGGAGGACTACGAGATGTGGCTGCTGCTCGCTCTGCGCGGCGCGAGGTTCCATTACGTCGACGAGCCGCTGGCCGTGTACCGCCTGCACGCGGGCCAGCTATCCGCGAACCGGTTGCTGATGGCCGAGGGCGGAATCGCTGTCTACGGCAGCCTGATGTCGGAGGCGCGGGGCGAGAATCGCCGTCTGCTGCGCCGGGCACGGCAGAGGGACAGGAGGAGGTCGGAGGTTGCGCTGCGCAAGGACGGCTGGCGGCAGATCCTGTCGGGCGACGTCCGGGCGGCCCGCCGCACGCTCGCCGGCTCGTTGCGGATCCGTCCGCAGTCGTACCGCGCCTGGCTGGCACTCGTACTGACACTCTGCCCACCACTCGCGCGCCGGACTGTCCGGGGGCGGGTCTGAGATGACGCCGGTCGTCTCGGCTCTCGTGCCCGTCTACAACGGGGAACGGTGGCTGTCGGAGGCGATCGAGTCGGCGCTGGCGCAGACGTTCACGGACTTCGAGGTGGTCGTGGTCGACGACGGCTCGACCGACGGCTCCGCGTCGATCGTCGAGTCGTTCGCGGAACGCGATCCGCGGGTGCGGCTCGTGCGGACGGCGCATGCGGGGGTCCGCGCAGCCCGCGGCATCTCGCTGGAGGAGGCCCGAGCGCCCTTCGTCGCCTTTCTCGACGCGGACGACACCTGGGTGGCCCACCGGCTCGAGCGGGAGCTCCCTCACGCCGACGAGCGCACGCTCGTGTTCTCCGACGCGTATCTGGCGCTCGAGGACAACCCACCCCACGCGCGGTACAGGAACCTCTGTCCGGTCCCCGACGTCGCGTACCCGGCGGCAGGACTGTTCCCCCAGCTGCTGAGAAGCTGCTTCATTCCGATGTCGACCGTCCTCGCACCGCGCGGGCCGCTGGTCGACGCGGGAGCGTTTCGCCACGTGCACGGCGTTCAGACCGCGGCGGCGAGCGACTGGGAGATGTGGATGCTCCTGGCTCTGCGCGGCGTGAGGTTCCACTACGTCGACGAGCCGCTGGCCACGTATCGCAGGCATTCCGCGTCGATTACGGGCGACTGGCTGCGCGTGATGGAGGGCGGGTGTCTTCGACCGCCTGCTGGCGGAGGCGCGAGGGAAGGATCGTCGACTGGTGCGCAGCGTGAGGAACCGCAACCGGCAGAGGCTCGAAGTCGCATACCGGAAGCGGGGATGGCAGAACATCGTCGCGGGCGATGCACGCTCCGCCAGGCATGAGCTCGCTCGTTCCCTGCACGCCCGTCCGTACTCGCCCCGCGCGTGGCTGGCGCTCTCGCTGACGCTTTGTCCGCCGGTGGCGCGGCGGCTGGTACGGGGACGGGCCTGAGGGACCAGCCGGATGGCGGGCTATCCGTCGAGCAGCTCCGAGACCGTCACGAGCTCGTAGCCTCGCTCGAGCAGTTGGGGGAGAATCAGCCTGACGGCCTCGACGGTGGGCTGCCGGTCTGCGCGGCTCACTTGCGGTGCTTCGCCGGCCGGTCGACCGTCGTGCAGGAGGACGATCGATCCGGGGCGTGCCTCTGCGAGGACCTTCGAGCCGATCTCGGCCGGCGACTCTAGACGCCAGTCGCCCACCGGCGACCCGAAGACGACGGTGTCCAGCCCGAGCTCGGCGGCGGTCCGGTACACGGTGTCACTTCCCATCAGATACGGCGGGCGGAAGACGTGCGGCGGCCGGCCCACGACCGCCGTGATCTTCTGATTCGTGTATGCGAGCTCGGCACGGATCTTGCGGCGCGCGAGCATGTCCAGGCGAGCGTGAGAGCGGGAATGGTTGCCGATCTCGTGCCCTTCGTCGCGCATACGGACCAGCGTGCTCTCGCGGCCGCCGATCGCCTGGCCGAGGATGAAGAACGTCGCCCGGCAGCCGGACTCGGCGAGCGCGTCGAGGATCGTCCCGGTCCATTGCGACGGCCCGTCGTCGAAGGTCAGCGCGAGCGCACGCCGTGACACGTCGTGACGGTGCTCGACGACGCGAAAGGAGTCCCTCTCTGCCCGCCGCAGCAGATGCCGGCCGCGCATCAGTCCGCGAGTTGCGTCGCGGCGACGGCCTCGGCTGCGCCTCTGTTCTCGGCGCCGAACAGCTCCGGCGCCGCGGCTGCGACCTCGGCGAAGGTGCCGACAGCCTTCTCCCTCCCGTGCTCGAGGCAGAGGATCACGTCGCAGTGGCTCACCGTGCTGATCCGGTGGGCGACGACGACCATCGTGATGTCGCCCGCGAGGCGCGCGAGCGTCTCGACGATCCGCGCCTCGGTGGCGTGGTCGAGGTTCGACGTCGCCTCGTCGAGCACGAGCACGCTCGGCTGCGTGTACAGCGCCCGGGCAATGCCGACGCGCTGGCGCTGCCCGCCCGAGAGCTTGACGCCCCGCTCGCCGACCTGCGTCTCGAGGCCGTCGGGCAGGCCGGCCACCATCTCCTCGAGCTCGGCGAGCCGCACTGCCTCGAGCACCGCGCCATCGTCGATGTCGTCGCCGCGCCATCCGAGCGCCACGTTCGCGCGGAGCGTGTCGTCGACGAGGTAGACGTCCTGCGGCACGTAGCCGGTCGACTGCTGCCAACCCTGCCGTCGCGTCCGGAGCGGCTCCCCGTCGAGCAGGACCTCTCCCGAATCGGGGTCGAGGATGCCGAGCACGATGTCGAGAAGCGTGCTCTTGCCTGCACCGGTGCTGCCGACGATGCCCACCGCCTCGCCCGGGTGCACGACGAGGTTGATCCCCTGCAGCGTCTGGAGCGGCCGCGTCGGATACCGGAACGAGACGTTCTCGAGCCGCAGCTCCCGGCCGAGCGGGATCCGAGCTGTCGGGACGGGCGCGGCCGTCTGGACGCCCGCGCGCTCGAAGCTCTCGAGCTCGCGCTCGAGCAGGCCGATCGCGGGCAGGTCGTAGTGGATGGTGTTCACGAGGGAGATGGTCTGGTTCAGGGCCGGGAGCAGCCGGAACGCGGCGGCCATGACGAGGCCGACTGCGGGCAGCACCGAGGTACTCCCACCCGTTGCTCCGGCGACCGCGACCACGAGCACGGTTCCCGTCACGAGCGCCGCCTGCAGCATGCTCTGGACGCTGCCGTTGAGGACGCCGACGCCACGCATCGCCGCGTTGATCCTGCGGGTCGCGGCGACGGCCGTCTCCGCGTAGAAGAGGGCGCGGCCGCGCAGCTGGAGCTCCTTGGCGGCTGCGAACCCTTGCATCACGAGCCGGTAGCGCTCCTCCTGGAGATCCTGGATGCTCTCGCCGCGTCGTCTGAAGGCGCCGCGCACGATCCGCGTCCAGCCGACGGTGATGAGGGCGAAGTAGGCGGTCACCGTCAGAGCCACCAGCGGCGAGGAGAGGAACAGTGCCACGGCGACCGCGAGCGTCACCGCGACGTTCGCGACGAGGTTCACCGACGCGCCGACGACGCCGAAGGTGACCTGGTCGACGGAGAAGGACAGCGTGCGCAGCATCTCCGACGAGTTGCGCTCCATCCGTAGCAGGTGCGGTGACAGTGCATGCGCGGTCAGGAGCCGTCCGAGCAGCCCCGCCTGACCACTGTTCACCGCGCCGAGGACGAGCCACTGGTTGAGGACCGAGAGCATGCTGCGACCGACGAACAGGACTGCCGTGATCGAGAGCAGGATCAGCGCGCGGTGGTAGCGGCTCGAGTTGTCGACTCCGAGCAGGTCGACGAGCCACGCGGTGACGCCCGTCGGCTTCTGGCTGCCTCCCGAGAGGATCGTGACCAGCCCGTAGACGAGCAGAAGAGCCGCGGCGTCCAGGGAGGAGTTCAGGACCCCGAAGACCGCGACCAGGCGCAGCCGCTTGCGCGTCGTGGGTTCGATGAGCGCCCACGCCCGGCGGGCACCGCCGACCATCGTGTCCTTGCCGCCGCGATTCACTGGAGAACTACTCATCATCCGGATGGTTCGACCCGGAACTGCGCAATCCCGCGCCTTGCTCAGTGGGAGGCGGGTGCGAAGCGCGAGTCTAGCAATGGTCTTCGGCGTTTTACCCCGGCGGGATTAGCGTTCGTGGACACGCCGGTAGCGTTGCGCGATCGTCTCCCAGCCGAAGTCCGCTGCTCGCACGGGACCTGCGTCCCCGAGCCGGGAGGACAGGCCCGCATCGGTGAGAACACGGTCGATCGCCGTCGCCAGCGCCGGCACGTCCGTCGGGTCCACGACGAGCCCGTCGACGCCGTCCCGCACGATCTCGGTCGCCCCGCCGCGGGAGGACACGACCACGGGGCAGCCTGCGCGCAGCGCCTCGAGCACGACGATCCCGAACGGCTCCACGCGCGAGGGGAGGACGAAGACGCGGGCTGCGGCCATCGCCCACGCGACCTGCGCGCGGCTCAGGGAGCCGGGCAGGACGACGCGGCCCTCGAGCCGCGCGGCCGCGACGTGCCGCACGAGCTCCGGCCGCTGTGGCCCGTCGCCGGCGAGCACGAGTCCGAGGTCGGGATGCCGGTCGGCGAGTTGCGCGAACGCGTCGAGCAGCAGGTCGAAGCCCTTCTTCTCGACGATCCGGCCGAGGCCGAGGACGAAGCGGACGAAGGGCAGCTCGAGCGGCTGGGGCGGAACGGCCTCGTCCGGCTCCACCCCGTTGGGGATCACCTCGCCCTTCCCGGCCGGGAGCCCGAAGCGCTGCTCGGCGTCGGCGAGGACGAACCGCGAGCAGGCGGTCACGGCGGCCGCGCGGCGGAGGCCGAGGCGGAGGCCGAGGCGGAGCGTGGTCGATCGCTCGTAGATGTCGTGGTCGTCCATCACCGTCTCGCCGTGCAGGGTCACGACCAGCGGGACGTCCAGGCGGCGCGAGAGCCACGTCGCGTAGACCCCGTTCGCGCTGAAGCACTGGACGTGAAGGAGGCCCGGCCGAAACTCGGCTGCGGCGGCGGCCAGCGAGCGCAGGGCGCGGCGACGGTCGAACGGAAAGCGGAGGAGCGGCCCCGCGCTCATTCGCGGCAGCGGCAGCTCGAACCGTCGCACCGTCAGTCCGTCGATCTCCTCCCGGGGCGCGAGCTCGGCGGGATGACGGATCGTCCAGACCTCCACCTCGTCGCCCGACTCGACCAGGCGCAGGGCGAGCCGGGCCGTCAGCTCCTCGACGCCGCCAACTGCGGGGGCGTAGGCGCTCGGCAGAAGAGCGATCCTCAAGCCGGCTTCACTGCGCGCGCAAAGACGCTGTTGCCCTCGGGTCGCGGGCGACGAGCGTCGAGATGGGCGAAGAGGTCGGTAGCCGGTAGTGAAAGCAGCCGCAGCGGGCGCGGGCGCTCGAGTCGCGCATAGGTCTCGTAGGCGAGAACGCTCCAGGGGCCGAGCCAGGTGTCCACCGCCTGCACGGTC
>CAZRTE010000112.1:0-6496 GCA_964602945.1 uncultured Gaiellales bacterium | reverse complement strand
CTCGCAGCTCCTGCACGGCCGCACATCGTCTGGAAGCCGATCCCGTTCGGGCCGACGCGGAAGGCCGAGATGGCCGCGTACGCCGCGAAGCACTACGGTGTCCGCTCCTGGGTGCTGCACCCGAAGGTGATCGTCGAGCACTACACGGCGACCGAGACCTTCTCGCCGGTCTGGAACACGTTCGCGGCCAACCATCCCGATCCGGAGCTCGGCGAGCTGCCGGGCACGTGCGCGCACTTCGTGATCGACCGCGACGGGACGATCTACCAGCTCGTGCCGCTCGACGTCATGTGCCGGCACACGGTCGGCCTCAACGACGTCGCGATCGGGATCGAGCACGTCGGCACCTCCGACGCGGAGATCCTCCACGACCGGGCGCAGATGAAGGCCTCGCTCGCGCTCACCGCCTGGCTGATGCGGCGCTTCCACCTCCTGATCCGCAACGTGATCGGCCACAACGAGAGCCTCTCGAGCCCGTACCACAGGGAGCTGTACGCCCCGTGGGCGCACCAGACGCACGCCGACTGGAACCACCGCGACATGCGGGTCTACCGGCACAGGCTCCGGGCGCTTCTGCGCGCGGACCGGCGCCGCGCCGTGAGGTAGGGCAGAAGCGAGACGGGGCCCCGCTCGCGCGGGGCCCCGATCTTGCCGCCGATCCTTCGCGCTGCTGCTACTACGAGCAGCCGGTGTTCGTGCCGCAGTCGCGGCACGTGTAGCACGAGCCCGTCCGCACCATCCGGCCGCCGCAGCGGGCGCACTCGACGGCGTCCTCCCAGCTGTTGAAGAGCGCCGTCTGGCCGGGCGGCGGTGTCTCGGCCGGCTCGGTGGGCGTCGCCGCCTCGCCGCCGTTCGCGTACCGCTCGGCGAGCCGCGCCTTCACCTCGGGCGAGAGGATGCCGGCCTCCTCCTGCTGCTCGGGCGTGAGGAACCGCTTGCCGAACCAGCGGAAGATGTAGTCGACGATCGACTTCGCCGTGCGGATGTCCGCGTCGTTCGTGAGGCCGCTCGGCTCGAAGCGCATGTGGCTGAGCTTCGAGACGTAGACCTCCGGCGGCACGCCGTACTGGAGGCCCATCGAGACGGCGAGGCAGAGCGAGTTCATCAGGCCGGCCATCGTCGTCCCGTCCTTCGCGATGTCGACGAAGATGTCGCCCGGGCTGCCGTCGTCGTAGAGGCCGACGTGGATGTAGCCCTCGTGGTCGCCGACCTGGAACTTGCGGCCGACCTCCGTGCGGTCGAGCGGCAGGCGCTTCCGCTCGTGCACGTGCACCGGCGGCGTCGCCACCGCCTGCTGGCCGCCCGAGCTCGAGAGCGGCTGCGCGACCTTGCAGTTGTCGCGGTAGATCGCGATCGCCTTCACGCCGAGCTTCCACGCGTCCACGTAGAGGTCCATCACGTCCTCGACCGTGACCTCCTCCGGCATGTTCACCGTCTTCGAGATCGCGCCGCTGATGAACGGCTGGACGGCACCCATCATCTTCACGTGGCCGGAGTAGTGGATGGCCCGCTCGCCGACGGCGCAGTCGAAGACCGGGTAGTGCTCCGTCTTCACGTACGGCGCGCCGACGACGCTGTTCCGCTCGTCGACCCAGGCGACGATCTCCTCGACCTCGCGCGGCGCGTAGCCGAGCCGCTCGAGCGCCATCGGCACCGTCTTGTTCACGATCGTGATCTCACCGCCGCCGACGAGCTTCTTCGACTTGGCGAGCGAGAAGTCGGGCTCCACGCCGGTCGTGTCGCAATCCATCATGAAGCTGATCGTCCCGGTCGGCGCGAGCACGGTCGCCTGCGCGTTGCGGTAGCCGTGGATCTCGCCGAGGTCGAGCGCGTCGTCCCACGCCTTGCGGCAGTGGCCGAGCAGGTCGGCGGGCACGGAGTCGGCATGCTCGATGTTGCCGACCGCCGCGCGGTGCTGCGCCATCACGCCGATCATCGGCGCCCGGTTGACCTGGTAGCCGTCGAACGGCCCCATCCGCGCCGCGATCTCGGCCGACTTGCGGTAGGCGCGGCCCGTCATCAGGCCGGTGATCGCCGCCGCGTACGCGCGCCCTTCGTCCGAGTCGTACGGGAGGCCGCGCGCCATGAGGAGCGCGCCGAGGTTCGCGTAGCCGAGGCCGAGCTGGCGGAACCGCTTGGCGTTGCGCCCGATCTCGGGCGTCGGATACGACGAGTAGCCGACGAGGATCTCCTGGGCGAGGAAGACGACGTCGACCGCGTGCTCGAACGCCTCGACGTCGAGCTCGCCGTCCTCCCGCCGGAACTTCATCAGGTTGAGCGAGGCGAGGTTGCAGGCCGAGTCGTCGATCGACATGTACTCCGAGCACGGGTTCGAAGCGTTGATCCGGCCCGTGTTCGGGAGCGTGTGCCACGAGTTGATCGTCGTGTCGTACTGGACGCCCGGGTCGGCGCACTCCCACGCCGCCGCCGCGATCTGGCGCAGCAGGTCGCGCGCCTCGATCGTCTCGAGCACCGTGCCGTCGGTGCGGGCCGTGAGGTTGAAGCCCTCGCCCTTCGACGCCGCCTCCATGAAGGCGTCGCTGACGCGGACGGAGTTGTTCGCGTTCTGGTACTGGATCGAGGCCCAGTCGGCCGAGTCGAGCGACATGTCGTAGCCGTTCGCCTCGAGGACGCGCGCCTTCCGCTCCTCCTTGGCCTTGCACCAGATGAACTCCTCGATGTCGGGATGGTCGACGTCGAGGACGACCATCTTCGCGGCGCGCCGCGTCTTGCCGCCCGACTTGATCGTGCCGGCGGAGGCGTCGGCGCCGCGCATGAAGGAGACGGGCCCCGAGGCGTAGCCGCCCTTCGACAGCTGCTCCTTCGAGGAGCGCAGGTGCGAGAGGTTGACGCCCGAGCCGGAGCCGCCGCGGAAGATGACGCCCTCCCGCCGGATCCAGTCGAGGATCGACTCCATCGAGTCGTCGATCGAGAGGATGAAGCAGTTGTGGACGGCGACGTTGTTCGTCAGGTACTCGCCCGACTCGGTCTGGATGTCGTAGACATCGTCGACGCCGAGATAGTCGATCGAGACGATCTCCTCCTCGCGTAGGTCGGGGCACGTCCTCGCCCCGGCGATCGTGAGCGAGTCGAGGAGCTTCGACTGCTTGGCCGCGCTGACGAAACCGACGAGCTCGGCGAAACGGGCGCGCTCCGAGCCGATCGAGATCGAGACCTCGAACAGGTCCTGGCGATCGTCGCGCTTCTCGTGCTTGCGCTTGCGCCGTGAGTAGATGCCGAGCACGTTCAGGAGGAGCTGGACGTCCTCGCTCCACTTCTCGCTGACGACCGCGAAGGCGACACGCGCGCCTTCGCCGTGCTCGCTGCGCCGGACGGTGACGTAGCCGTCCGCCTGGAAGACGCTCTGGAGATAGGCGGCGATGGCGTCGTGCGAAGCCGTCCAGAGACGGTCCGGCACGCGGATGTCCTGGCCCCTTCGCAGCAACTGCCACCGCTCGACGAACCCCCGCAGCGCCTCCCCGTAAAGCCGGACGCGCCGGCACGAGACGGATCCGTCCTCGCGCTTGACCTCGCGAACGTGACGATGGACGCCCGGGAGCGCGATCTCCAGGTGGTGGGTGATCCAGGCGAGTTCCGCCTCGTCTGCGACCTGGAACTCGAGCGTCAGCGACCGGTTCGTCCCGCCCTCGTACTGTCCGACGAAGCCGTCGGCCTGGAGCCAGCCAGCGAGTGCCGCCTCCGCACGCTCGGCGAGCCCCTCCTCCGTCGCGATCGTGACCGGCTCGACCTCCTCCGGCGCAGCGAAGCCGCCGCCGACAGGCGCGAGAACGCGAGAGAGAACCTTCGCGCGATGCGGGTGGAGGTGCATGCGCATGCCGGGCTCGAGCTGGTCCACGCGCAGCCACTCGGACGCCGTCCGCCGCTCGCGCACCGCCTTGACGACGTGGTCAGGCGTCGCCTCGACGTACTGACCGTTGCGGAGCGTGACCCGGTAGACGGGCTTGCGACCGTTGCGCTTCGTCGCGACGATCCGCGTCGTACCCTGCGAGTCGTAGATCTCGCGACCAACCGCGTCGCTCTCGAAGAGCTCGCCGATCGGGACCATTCCTTCCGGAGTGGAGACCAGCGCGTCGTACGGCTGGCACGCACTGCACTGCGGCGCCGCCTCGAAGCCGACGTTGAACCAGACGGGACTGTTGAAGGACGCGTACTGGTTGACGAGGATCGCCTTCAGCTCGGCCTCGAACGTGTCGGCCTCGTCGGTGTCGGCGAAGTAGCCGCCCTGCTTGCCCCAGGCGACGACCGTGTCGACGACGCGGCCGATCATCTGCTTCACGCTCGCCTCGCGCTCGGGCGAGGAGAGGCGGCCGCGGAAGTACTTCTGGGCGACGATGTTCGTCGCCGTCTGCGACCAGAACTTCGGGAACTCGACGCCGCGCTGCTCGAAGGCCGGTCCGTCGCGGCCGGGGATGAGCGCGTCGCGCGTCTCCCATTCGATCTCGTCGAACGGGTCGCGGCCCGGGATGGTGAAGTAGCGCTTGACGCCGAGGCGCGCGCCTTCCTCCACGACGGTGTTGACGACCTCTGCGGCCGCCTCTTCGGTGCCCGGAACCTGCTCGACGCTTGCCATCTTCCCCTCCCGAAACTGTAGTGGCCCTCCGCCCCTCTGGGCAGGCCGCCGACACTCGATCGGTGCGACGGGGGACCGGAGGCTAGACCCCGGATCGGACGGCACGGCCGACCGCCGGAGAACGCTAGCTCGTGCCGAGGATCACGATGAGCGGGAAGCCCGCATCGGTGCGCGGCAGGCTGCCGTCGAGCGGCGCAACGGTGCGGATCCCGGCGTCGTGCGCGAGCCGCTTCGCCTCGCCCTGCCAGCCCGGGCGGAAGAGGACGAGCGAGGTGGCGTACCCGGCCGTCGCGTCCGCGGCGCTCGCGCGACGGTAGCCCTTCGCGCGCAGTTGCGCCGCCTCGCCGCCCGCCGCGCCCGTCGCCCCGTTGCCGTTGAGGACGAGGACGGAGACTCGGGATCGCGCCCGCAGCGGAGCGGTCGGCGCCTGTCTCGTGTGGACCTGTCCGGTGTCAGACACCGGACGTGTCCGCTCCAGCCCCTGGACGAGCACGACCGCGCCGAGTACCGAGAGTCCGATCACGAGGAGCAGCGCGGCGAGGACCGCGACCCCACGCCAGGAGAAGCCGCGTTCGAGTGGTTGGACATGCTCCACGGGCGTTCCCGTTTCGCCGGACGGCCCGCGGCTCCTCCCGCTCGCCGGCGATCACTCGGGCGAGAGGGGTCGCCTATCATCGGCTCATGAGGTCACGCGAGGACGGCTCTCCGCGGATCGCAGGCGTCGAGCTCTTCCCGTACGAGTCGCATCGGGACGCACGGGGCTTCGTCGCCGAGGTCTTTCGCAACGACCGGTTGAGCGCCGTGTTTCCCCAGTGGCACGTGCTCGCGACGAACGCCGGCGCGTTCCGCGGCATGCACGTCCACGCGCGGCACGACGACTACAAGATCGTCGTCGAAGGCCGCACCGTTCTGGCACTCAAGGACCTGAGACCCGGCTCGCCGACCGGAGGTCACGTCGCGTCCTTCGAACTCGGTGCCGAAGACCTGCGAGGAGTCTTCATACCCCGGGGTGTCGCCCACGGAGTTCTCGCGCTCACGTGGTCGGTGATCCTCGTCGGCGTCACGCAGCTCTACGATCCCAGCGACGAGTTCGAGTTCCGCTGGGACGACGCCGAGGCCGGCATCTCTCTGCCCAGCGCTCCGACGGTCCTGTCCGAGCGCGACGAGCACAGTCCGACGCTGGCAGGTCTCCTGGGCGAGTCGGACTTTCTCACCCGGCTGGCTGCTGCGCCGCCTCACGTCACTTCCGAAGCCGACGCTTGAGCGCGAGCGCAGGCCCCACCGGCAGCCGCAGGTAGGCGAAGAGCCAGTGGATCCGTGCGCGCTGTCCGAGGGCGCGGGCGGCGGCGAGATCGGCGCGAGCCTCGGCCCAGCTGCGTGTGCGCAGGCGCGCACCGGCGCGGCTGACGAGGGCGCGCGCGAGGTGATCGCGGCGCAGCTGCTCGGCTTCCGCATCGTCCAGCTCGAAGCTCGACCAGAGCGAGACCATGAGATCTCGTCCCGCGAGGCTGCGGGAGACGGTCTCGTCATGGAGATTCCACACGAGCAGCGGCGCGTCGAGGTACGAGATCACGACGCCCATGACCGCGGCGCGGAACACGATGTAGGCGCTGGGCACGGTGTCCAGCGGGATCGGGTGCGCCCGTTCGCCCTCCTCCCAGACCGTCCTCCGCATCAGCGCGGAATCGCCGACCCAGAACCTGCGCAGGAACAGGGTGAGGAAGTCGTCGTACGTGCCGTCGGGGAAAGGGGTGTCGCGCACGCGGCGCCGGCCATCCTCCTCCAGGTACAGGTTCGTGAGGACGACTCCGGCGCGTGGCACGTCGGCGAAGCGCTCGAGTGCTCGCTCTGCGAACGTCGGCAGCAGGCGGTCGTCGTCGTTGAGCAGGAACAGGAACTCGCCGC
>CAZRTE010000111.1:0-6520 GCA_964602945.1 uncultured Gaiellales bacterium | reverse complement strand
CCACAATGCAGGTTCGCCGCCGCGGCCGGCCCGGCCAGCACGAGCATCGCGCCGACGCTGGCGGCTGTCGCGAGCAGCAGATACGCACCTCTCAACCGCATACTCTTGCCTCCCTTGTCTCTCCCATTGCCTGCCGGTCCATGACCCAGGCCACGTTCCCGCCTAAGAGCCGTGTAAGAACGTAGCACGATTCAAGGACGGACACCCGAGTCCTCCTGACGTTTCCTTACCTTCCTCTGATCGCCGATTCTCCGCAAATTGCGAACTTTTGGCCGGCTCGAGGGGGAGCTGCCTGAAGTCCGCGAGACCGGAGACGCCGACACCGACGAGGCGCAGCGGCCCGGGACGGTCGCGGAGGCCCCGGTCGAGCAGCCGGCAGGCGAGCTCGCCGATCGTGTCGGCCGAGTCGATTCCGGCCTCGAGCGAGGTCGAGCGGCTGCGGATCGAGAAGTCCGCGTAGCGGAGCTTCGCCGTCACGGTCCGCGCGACCTGGCCGCGGCGCTGCAGGGCCGCGGCGACCTCTTCGGCCATCCGGCGCAGCTCGTCGTGCAGCCGCTCGCGGTCGGCGATGTCCCGCTCGAACGTGTTCTCGACGCTGATCGAGATGCGCTCGGCGCCGAACTCGAGCCCGCGCGGGTCGATCCCGCGCGCCCGGTCGCGCAGCATCGTCCCCACGCTGCCGGGGAGCAGGCGGCGAAGCTCGTCGTCGGCCAGGGCGGCCAGGCCGCCGATCGTGTCGATCCCGGCCGTGCGGACACGCTGCTCGGCCTTCGGCCCCACCCCCGGCAGGCGGCGCACCGGCAGCGGCGCGAGGAACGCCGCCTCCCGTCCTGGCGGCACGACGACGAGGCCGCCCGGCTTGCGCGCGTCGCTCGCGACCTTCGCGACGACCTTGCACGGCGCGACGCCGAGGGAGCACGTGAGGCTCGTCGCGGCGCGCACCGCGGTCTGCACCGCCTCCGCGACGACGCGGGCGGCGAGGAAGTCCTTCGCGACCTCCCCGACGTCGAGGTAGCCCTCGTCCAGCCCCGTCTGCTCGAGCGTAGGGACGACGCCGCGCACGGTCTCCCAGACGGTTCGCGAGTACTCCCGGTAGAGCGCGTGGCGCGGGCGGACGAAGACGGCCTGCGGGCAGCGGCGCAGAGCCTCGGCAGCGCTCATCGCGGAGTGGATGCCGAAGCGGCGCGCGGCGTAGTTCGCGGTCGCGACGACGCCGCGGCCGCGTGGGTCGCCGCCGACGACGAGCGGCTGTGTCCGGAGCCCGGGGCTCTCGAGCTCCTCCACGGCGGCGAAGAAGGCGTCGAGGTCGAGGTGCGCGACGATCCCCGGCACAGCCATGCGAACAAGCGTACGCCCCGGGGAGGCCGGTGGCAGCCACCGTTACGGAAACGTCACGACGCGCTCAGCTCTGCGAAGCGGCCCGTGACGTCTGCGCGATCCTTCCGCGAGTGCTTCGTGATGGTGGCTGCCACCGGCCTTGCGCACGGGCCCGGGTAGGCTCCGCGCCGTGGCCGTGCTCACGTCTGCCGCCGACCGGAACGCCGCGGAGTTCGCCCTCCGGCGCGAGCGGATGGAGGAGCTCGTCGCCGAGCTGCGCGAGCGGACGGCGCAGGTCGCGCGCGGCGGCGGGGAGCAGGCGATGGAGCGCCACCGCTCGCGCGGCAAGCTGCCGGCGCGGGAGCGGGTCGACCGCCTCGTCGACCCCGGCAGCGCCTTCCTCGAGCTGAACGCGCTCGCCGCCTGGGATCTGTACGACGGCAACGCGCCGAGCGCCGGGATCGTGACCGGCATCGGCATCGTCGAGGGGCGCGAGTGCGTGATCGTGGCCAACGACGCGACCGTCAAGGGCGGCTCGTACTTCCCGCTCACGGTGAAGAAGCACCTGCGCGCGCAGGAGGTGGCGGAGCAGAACCGGCTGCCGTGCCTCTACCTCGTCGACTCCGGCGGCGCCTTCCTCCCGCTCCAGGCCGAGGTCTTCCCCGACCGCGACCACTTCGGGCGGATCTTCTACAACCAGGCACAGATGTCCGCCCGGGGCATCCCGCAGATCGCGGTCGTGCTCGGCTCGTGCACCGCGGGCGGTGCCTACGTCCCCGCCATGAGCGACGAGACGGTGATCGTGCGCGGCACCGGGACGATCTTCATCGGCGGCCCGCCGCTCGTGAAGGCGGCGACCGGGCAGGACGTGACCGCGGAGGAACTCGGCGGCGCGGACGTCCACACACGCCAGTCCGGGGTCGCCGACCACTACGCGACCTCCGACGAGCACGCACTCGCGATCGCGCGCGGGATCGTGCGCAACCTCCACCTCGGCGCACCCGAGCCGTGGGACGTCGCCGAGCCCGAGCCCCCCGCCCTCGACCCCTCCGACCTCTACGGCCTCGTCCCCGAGGACTTCCGGCACCAGGTCGACCCGCGCGAGCTGATCGCCCGCATCGTCGACGGCTCGCGCTTCCAGGAGTTCAAGCAGCTCTACGGCGAGACGCTCGTCACCGGCTTCGCACGCCTCGAGGGCTTCCCCGTCGGGATCCTCGCGAACAACGGCGTCCTCTTCGCCGAGTCGGCCCAGAAGGGGGCGCACTTCGTCGAGCTCTGCTGCAAGCGGAAGATCCCGCTCGTCTTCCTCCAGAACATCACCGGCTTCATGGTCGGGATCGAGTACGAGGCCGGCGGGATCGCGCGCGACGGGGCGAAGCTCGTGATGGCGGTGGCGAACGCGCAGGTGCCGAAGTTCACGGTCGTCACCGGCGGCTCGTTCGGCGCGGGCAACTACGCGATGTGCGGGCGGGCCTACTCGCCGCGCCAGCTCTGGATGTGGCCGAACGCGCGCATCTCGGTCATGGGCGGCGAGCAGGCGGCGACCGTCCTCTCGCTCGTCGGCGAGGTCGACGAGGACGCGATCCGGGAGAAGTACGAGACGGAGGGCAACCCCTACCACTCGACCGCACGCCTCTGGGACGACGGGATCATCGACCCGCTCGACACGCGACGGGTGCTCGCGCTCGGGCTCGCCGCTGCGCGCAACGCGCCGATCCCCGACACGACGTTCGGCGTCTTCCGCATGTAGCCGTGGTCGTCCGCATCCTCATCTGGAACCTGTTCGAGTCGAAGACGACGCTCGACGAGCTGCGCGCGCACCTGCCCGCGCTGCCCGAGGGCGACTCGTGGATCTCGAACGCGGCCCAGGACCGGCTCGGGCTGATCAGCTTCGGCGACGAGCTGCCCGACCTCGGCGACGTGCCGCAGCTGATCGGGGACGACCCGGACGTCGCCGAAGAGTTCGACGTCGAATGAGTCACCCCACAAAGTGCGACGCACTTTGCGGGGGCCCCGCGTGAGCCGCGCCCCGGCCGCGTGGCCCGCCGCGGTCGCATCCTGCGTGCTGCTCGCGATCTCCTTCTACGTTCTGCAGCGCTGGCTCGAGCACGGGCAGCTCTCGGACGTCCCCGTGTACCAGCACTATGCGGCGCTCGTGCGCGGCGGCGCCGTCCCGTACCGCGACTTCTCGTTCGAGTACCCGCCGGCCGCGTTGCCCGTGCTGCTCCTCCCCGCGTACATGAGCTGGAGCTACCCGACCTCGTTCGCCGTGCTCATGGGACTCTGCGGTGCGGGGTGCATCGCCCTCGTCGCCTCGGCGCTCCGGGCGGTCGGCGCCGCTGCGGTACGGCTGACGGGCGCCTTGCTGCTGCTCGGCGTCTCGCCGCTCGTCCTCGGCTCGCTCTTCGACACGCGCTTCGACCTCTGGCCGACACTGCTCGCGATCGGCGCCGTCGCGACGCTCGTGCGGGAGCGGCCCCTCGCGACGGGCGCGCTGCTCGGGCTCGGTTTCGCGGCGAAGCTGTGGCCGGGCGTCCTGCTGCCGGTCGCCGTCGTCCATCTCTGGCGGCGCCGGGGGGAACCCAGCGGCTGGGCGACGCTCTTCGCGTTCCTCGCCGTGGCGGCCGCCTGCTTCGTCCCCTTCGCGCTGATCGCCCCGTCGGGGCTGCACGCCAGCATCACGGGGCAGCTCGACCGGCCGCTGCAGGTGGAGAGCCTCGGCGCCGCGATCCTCATGGCCGCCGAGCATCTCGGGCTGCGGCCCCTCACGACCGTCACCTCGCACGGGGCGCAAGCGCTGAGCGGGCGCGGTGCGGGACTCGCCGCCACCCTCTCGACCGCGCTCGCGCTCGCCGCCGTCGTCGCCGTCTGGCTCGGGTTCGCCCGGCGGCGCGCCGCCGGGGCCGAGGAGGTGCTCATCGCCTGCGCGGCGACCGTCGCGGCACTCGTCGCCTTCGACAAGGTGCTCTCCCCCCAGTACCTGATCTGGCTCGTCCCGTTCGTCCTCGTCGTCGGAGGTCTCCGCGGCGCCGTGGCGGCCGCGCTGCTCTTGGTCGGTCTCGGCCTGACGCAGCTGTGGTTCCCGGACAGCTACTGGCAGCTCGCCGTCTCGCACGCCTCGCCGTACTCCTGGTATCTCCTCGGACGCGACCTCGCCCTCGTCGCGCTCGCCGCCGTCCTCCTCCTCGAGCTCAGCCGCGAACGAGATTCCGCAGGAGGAAGAGCAGATTGGCAGGTCGCTCGGCGAGCCGCCGCATGAGATAGCGGTACCACTCCGGCCCGAACGGCGTCGCCACGAGGACGTCGTAGCCGCGCGCGACGAGGTCGAGCTGGAGGCGCGGGCGGACGCCGTAGAGCATCTGGAGCTGGAAGCGGTCGCTCGGGACGTCGTGCTCGCGCGCGAAGGAGATCGCGTGCTCGAGCAGCGACTCGTCGTGCGTCGCGATCGCCGTGAAGCCGTCCCCGAGGAGCGAGCGCTCGACGAGCCGTACGTAGGCGGCGTCGACGTCGCGCTTCGCCGGGTACGCGACCTCCGCCGGCTCGAGGTATGCCCCCTTGACGAGGCGCAGGTTCGGGGCGAGCGGCAGGAGAGCCGCGAGGTCGTCCTCGCTGCGATACAGGTACGACTGGAGAACGGCGCCGACGTTCGCGAGCCCCTCCTCGCGGAGCCGCCGGTAGATACGCAAGGTCGGGTCGACGCGGGCGGACTCCTCCATGTCCATGCGGACGAAGTTGCCCGTGCGGGCGGCATGCTCGGCGAGAGCCGCGACGTTCGCGTGGGCGAGCTCCTCGTCGATCTCCAGCCCGAGGTGCGTGAGCTTGAGCGCGACGTTCGTCCGCAGCCCCTCGGCGTTGATGCGGTCGAGGATCGCGCGATACGCGGACACGACCTTGCCCGCCTCGGCCTCGTCGCGCACCCCCTCGCCGAGGAGCGTCGTGTTCGTCCGCAGCCCGCGCTCGTTCAGCCGCCGCAGGACGGGCACGGCCTCGTCGAGGCTCTCCCCGGCGACGAAGCGCGCGGCGCCGAGGCGGAAGCCGTACCGCTGCACGAGCCGCTGCAGCCGCCTGCTGTCGGCCGCGGCGAGGATGAGGCTGCGGAGCGCGCTCACGGCTGCCACGCCGCGACGATCCGCTCGACCTCCGCGTGCTCCTCTCCGGTCAGGCCGCGGAGTGGTGCGCGAACCTCCGGGGCGATCGGCACGCCGCGCAATGCGAGCGCCGCCTTCGACGCGGCGTGGAACGGGAGGCGCTGCAGCGAGGCGCGAAGCGAGGTCGTCCTCTCCCCCGCCTCGGCCGTCGGCTCGCGGACGAGCGGCGCGACGGCGTCGGGAAAGCTCGCGGCGAGACCCGACACGGCGCCGACGGCACCGGCGGGGAGCGCCCGGGCGAGCAGCGCCTCGGCGCCGACGAAGACGTCGAGCCCGTCGAGGAGATACGGCTCGAGCCGCTCCCAGGGACTGTCCGAGACCTTCATCCCGGCGAGGTTCGGGACGCGTTCGCGCAGGCGCCCGATCACCGCCAGCGGGATGGCGTACCCGCTCCGCGCCTGGAACTCGTACAGGTAGAAGGGCAGGGGCGCACATGCGGCGGCAGCGGCCTCGAAGTGCGCGAGCAGTTCCTCGGAGTCGAGCGGGAAGTAGGGCGGGCCGATCACGGCGACGGCATCGGCGCCGACGGCGGCGGCGTGCGCGGCGAGCTCGGTGGTGTCACGGGTCGTCTGGGCGCCGCAGTGGACGGCGACCTGGAGCCGGCCACGGGCTGCATCCAGGAAGGCGCCGGCGATCTCGCGCCGCTCCTCCGGCGAGAAGAGCACGCCTTCTCCCGTCGTGCCGAGGACGAGGATCCCGTCGAGCCCGTGCCCGGCGAGGAAGTCGACGTACGGCGGAACCACCGCGGCGTCGAAGGCGCCGTCGCGCAGCGGCGTCACGGCGGCGGCGAGCGCACCGTGCAGCGTCACCGGAGCGCTCCTGGCAGACAGACGAGGGCCGAGCGCGCCTCGCCCGCGCCACGCTCCGCGAGGGGGCGCAGATGAGCGCTCGGCTGCGCCCGCTCCTCGATGAAGAACGCGCGCCCGCTCCGCGACCCCGCCCACCGATCGCGCGCCACCGAGCTCATACGCGGAATCTACGTGCCCGGTGCCCCCACCCGCCTCTGAGACGGCCGGTGGGAGGCACCCTAAAGGGGGCGTGACGAAATGGGGCGC
>CAZRTE010000110.1:468-6558 GCA_964602945.1 uncultured Gaiellales bacterium | reverse complement strand
ACCGCCGGCAGCAGCGACCGCACGAGCGCGAGGTCGCGCCGCTCCCGCTTCCGGATGCCGCAGTGGACGCCCGCCGCAACGAAGCCGCTGGCGGCAGTGACGCTCATACGAGCACTCCGCTCAGCCGCAGTCCAGCGGTCTCGTCCAACTCGAGCGCGAGGTTCGCGTTCTGGATCGCCTGCCCGGCGGCGCCCTTGCCGAGGTTGTCGAGCGCGCAGACGACGACGGTGCGACCGGTGGCGCCGTCCGCGTAGACGGCGAGCTCCGCGCAGTCGGTGTGCTGCACGCGGGAGAGCTCCGGCGCGACACCCTCGGGCAGGACACGGACGACCGCGCTCCCCGCGTACGCGGCCTCGAGCAGCGCGCGCCCGTCCTCGGCGACGTTCGCGTAGCACGTGGCGAGCAGGCCCCGCCGCACGGGCAGTAGGTGCGGCACGAAGCACACCGGGGAGCCGAGCATCTGCGCGACCTCCGGTGCGTGCCGGTGGCTGCCGACGCTGTAGGGGGAGATGTTCTCGAGCACGAAGCCCGCATGCGAGCTCGGCTTGAGCCCGCGGCCCGCGCCCGAGACGCCGGACTTCGCATCGACGACGACCGAGTCCGGCTCGAGCCGGTCGGCGAGCGGACCGAGCGCGAGCAGCGCGGCAGTCGCGTAGCAGCCGGGATTTGCGATCAGGCGGCCTTCGGCGGGATAGAGCTCCGGCAGGCCGTAGCTCCACGCCCCCGGGGCGGCCGGATAGTGCTGCAGCGCCACTGCGGGATCCGTGAGCCGGTGGACGCCCGAAAGGTCGACGACGACGGCGCCCGTCGGAGGCTCGACGAGCGTCGCGCGCTCGTTCCCGAGACAGAGGAAGACCACGTCGGCCCCGCTCGCAAGGGCCGCGTCGTTCGAGACGAACAGTGGGAGAGAGCCGTCGAGCCGGACGTCGAGCGCCGAGGCCGACTCGCCGGCGAGCGAGTCCGAGCCGAGCGCCACGATCTCGAGCCCAGGATGCCGGAGCACCCGGTCGAGCACCTCCTGGCCGGAGTAGCCGGACGCTCCGAGGATCGCCGCTGCGACCATCGGTGCATAGTATGCGATCGAGCGCATAACGGAACTCGGACCGGCATGTAGGCTTCCCTCCCGCACGGGGCGAAGAGTCTGGATACGGAGGTTCGAATCCTCCCGCCCCATCTCGTGGCGAGCTACGACGTGGCGATCGTCGGCGCCGGGCCTGCGGGCTCGACCGCCGCCTACCGGCTCGCGACCGCGGGCGCACGAGTCCTGCTCCTCGACAAGGCGACCTTCCCGCGCGACAAGCCGTGCGGCGGCGGCGTCACCGGCCGCGCGGCGCGCCTGCTGCCGTTCTCGATCGAGTCCGTCGTGGAGGACGTCGTCGAGCGGCTCGACTGCGGCCTCCGCTACCGGCACCGCTTCAGCCGCCGCGCCCGCACGCCCCTCGCGTACATGACGCAGCGGCGGCGGCTCGACCACTTCCTCCTCCAGCAGGCGGCCGCCGCCGGCGCCGAGGTGCAGGAGGGAGTGACCGTCGACGCGCGCGAGCTCGACGCACGGATCGTGCTCGGCGCCGACGGCTGCAACGGCTCCTCCGCGAAGCAGCTCGGCCTCGCCGGGGGGATCGTCCACGGCGTCGCGCTCGAGGCGAACTACCCGCACGAGGCGCGCTTCGCCGGGGCGATGCTGCTCGAGATCGCGGTCGTCCGCGGCGGCTACGGCTGGATCTTCCCCAAGGGCGACCACGTCAACGTCGGCGTCGGCGGCAACGGGGAGGAGGGGCCGCGGCTGCGCGCCGAGCTGCGGCGGATGTGCGAGGCGTACGGGATCGACCCCGACGCGGCGACCGCCACGCGCGGCTACCGGCTGCCGCTGCGGCTGCCGGGCACGCCGCTCGCACGCGGCACGACCGCCGTGATCGGGGACGCCGCCGGGCTCGTCGACCCCTTCTCCGGCGACGGGATGTACGAGGCCTTCTACTCCGCCAAGCTCGCCGCCGAGGCGGCGCTCGAGGTCCTCGCCGGCCGAGCGGAGAACCTCGACCAGTACCAGGCGGCCGTCGAGCGCCGGATCACGCCGCTCACGCGCGCCGGCTGGGGCGCGAAGCGGGCCTTCGAGCGCTTCCCGCGCACGACGTACGCGCTCGCGCGGCTCCCCATCACCTTTCGCGCGCTCGAGAAGCTCCTCACCGGCGACCTCCCCGACCCGCACGCCGCGCGCGGCGTCGAGCGCGCCGCGATCCGCGCCATCTACCGCGTTTCGAAGCTCGCAACCTAAAGCAACAGGGCCGGGGAGCCGATTCATCCCCCGTGGAGCTGAACGCCCTCCTCAGGCGCGCCGTCGAGCTCGACGCGAGCGACGTCCACATCAAGCCGGGCCGCCGCCCGGTCCTGCGCCTGGACGGCCGGCTGGGCGAGCTCGAGGAGTGGCCGGAGCTCACCGCCGCCGACCTCGAAGACGTGCTCGCAGCCGTGGCCCGGCCCGACCAGGTGGAGTCCTTCCACGCGACGGGCGACCTCGACGTGGCCTACCAGTCGGAGGGGCTGCCGCGCTTCCGCGTCAACGCCTTCCGGCAGCGGGACGCGACCTCCTTCGCGTTCAGGAACATCCCGGCGCAGATCCCCTCCTTCGAGCAGCTCGGCCTGCCGCCCGTCGTCGAGCGCCTCGCCTCTGAGTCGCGCGGCCTGATCCTCGTCACCGGCGCGACCGGCTCCGGCAAGACGACGACGCTCGCCGCCATGGTCGACTACATCAACCGCACCCGGCGCGAGCACATCGTGACGGTCGAGGACCCGATCGAGATCGTCCACGAGGACATCGGCTGCGTGATCAGCCAGCGGGAGGTCGGGCTCGACACCGCCTCGTTCACCGAAGCGCTGCGGCGCGCCCTGCGCCAGGACCCGGACGTGATCCTGATCGGCGAGCTGCGAGACGCGGAGACCGCACAGATCGCGCTTCAGGCGGCCGAGTCGGGGCATCTCGTCCTCTCGACGCTGCACACGATCGACGTCGCCGAATCCGTCGGCCGGGTGATCGAGTACTTCCCGCCGGGCCAGCAGCAGGTGGTCCGCTCGATCATGGCCGGCGTCCTGCGCGGCGTCCTCAGCCAGCGGCTGCTGCCGCGCATCGGCGGCGGCCGGACGATCGCCGTCGAGGTGATGGTGACGAACGCCCGGATCGCCGACCTCGTCCGCGAGGGCAAGCCCGACGAGATCCCGGATGCGATCGCGGACGGCGAGTTCTTCCAGATGCAGACGTTCACGCAGTCGCTCATCGACCTCGTTCTCGCCGGCCAGCTCGAGCGCGAGGTCGCCGCGAATGCAGCCACGCATCAGCACGACTTCCTCGTCGCGCTCGAACGGGCCGAGAAGCAGGCGGCCGTCGACGTGAAGGTGGCTGCTGCCGCCGCCGCCGCTCCCGCTTCCGCCCCCGCCCCCGCCGAGGCGGAGCCGAGCGCGCTCGTACCTCCTCCCGGGCTGCGGGCCGCTCTCTAGTCACGCGCCGCGGTTGCCGATACGAGGTACATGGATCTCGCTCTCGCGGCGTTCGCCCTCGCGCCGGGACTCGCGTTAGGCAGCTTCCTCAACGTCGTCGCGGCCCGCGTACCGCTGCGGCGCTCGCTCGTGCGGCCCGGCTCCGCCTGCATGAGCTGCGGCGCCGAGATCGCCTGGCGCGACAACGTGCCGCTCCTCTCGTGGCTGCTCCTGCGCGGCCGCTGCCGCTCCTGCGGTGCGGCAATCCCGGCGCGCTATCCCGCCGTGGAGCTGCTCTCCGCTCTGCTCGTCGCCGGCTGCGTCTGGCGCTTCGGGCCGCACGCGGAGGCGCTCGTCGCCGCCTTCTTCTGCCTCGCCCTCGTCGCCGTCTCTGCGACCGACCTCGAGCACCAAATCATCCCGAACCGGATCGTCCTGCCGGCCGCGGCCGTCGTCCTCGCCTCGCAGACGGCACTGCGCCCGAGCCTGCAGTGGGCGGTCGGCGCGGTCGCTGCCTCCGGCCTCCTCCTCGCCGTCGCGCTCGTGGCTCCGCGCGGCCTGGGGATGGGCGACGTGAAGCTCGCTCTGCTGCTCGGCGCCATGCTCGGGAAGACCGTTTCGGTGGCGATGATGGGCGGGATGATCGCGGCGATGGTGCCGGCGCTCTTCCTCCTCGCCCGCCACGGCGCCGCGGCACGGAAGGCGAAGCTGCCGTTCGGGCCGTTCCTCGCCCTCGGCGGCGTCATCGCGCTCTTCGCCGGCCCGCAGCTCCTGCATTTCTACTGGTCGCTCTCTCAGGGCTAACCCTCCGGGACGGTGCAGCCGATACCTCGTTCGAGGGATCGCACATGACTCCGGCCACCACCGATGACTGAGCGCCATACCCAGCCGCACGGTCTCCGTCCAGCGTGGCTCCGGGTCGGCCACGGCCTCGGCAAGGCCGCGCCCTCCGGCGCCGCCGAGTCGGTCGAGCTGCTCGTCGACCTCCTCGCCGCGACGGGGCTCGTTCCGGCCGACAAGCTCGCTCTCGCCCGCGGTCGCGCCCGCGAGACCGGCTCCCTCGCGCGCGCGCTCGTCGAGGAGGGCATCGCGACGAGTGACGGCATCGCGCGCCACCACGCGGCGCAGTACGGCCTGCCGCTTGTCGACCTCGCGGACGTCGGCGTCGACCAGCTCGCGGTCGCCACGGTTCCTCTCCACGTGCTCGAGCGCGTCGTCGCGGTTCCGTACGCGTTCCAGGGTGAGATCCTCCGCATCGCTGTCGCCGACCCCGCCAACGTGCAGGCGATCGACGAGCTGCGGCTTGCGACGCACCACCCTCTCGAGCTCGCAGTCGCGTCCCGCGACGACATCTTCGGCGAGATCCAGCGACTCGAACGGGCCGCGACCACCTCCGCCCTCTCCCCCGCGGTCGGGGAGGATGAGCTGGCCGCCCTCAAGGGCGAGGAGTTCGCACCCGAGATCGATCTCGAGGTGGATGACGGCGTCTCGGACGCACCGCTCGTCCGCCTCGTCAACTCGATCCTCTTCCAGGCTGCCGAGGACGGCGCCTCGGACATCCACTTCGAGCCGCAGGAGGATGCGCTCCTCGTCCGGTTCCGCGTCGACGGCGTGCTGGAGGAGGTGCAGCGCATCCCGAAGCGGCTGGCTGCCGGGGTGACGACCCGCCTCAAGGTGCTGGCGAAGCTCGACATCGCCGAGCGGCGCAAGCCGCAGGACGGACGGGTCTCGGTCAACGCGGCCGCGGCCGGCCGGAGCCTCGACGTGCGCGTCGCGACGCTGCCCACGGTCGAGGGCGAGGCCGTCGTGATGCGGCTGCTCGACAAGTCCCACCAGGCTCCGACGCTCGGCGAGCTCGGCCTCTCTGAGGCGATGCAGCGGGAGCTGGGGAAGATTGTCAGCCGCCCGACCGGCGCCCTCCTCGTGACCGGTCCGACCGGCTCCGGCAAGTCGACCACGCTGTTCGCCGCGCTGACCCAGATCAACCGGCCGGAGATCAACATCATCACGGTCGAGGATCCAGTCGAGTACCGGCTCGCCGGCGTCAGCCAGATGCAGATCAACCCGCGTGCCGGCCTGACCTTCGCGACGGCGCTGCGCTCGATCCTCCGCTCCGACCCCGACGTGATCATGGTCGGCGAGATTCGCGACGGCGAGACGGCCAAGATCTCGATCGAGTCGGCGATGACGGGACACCTCGTCCTCTCGACGCTGCACACGAACGACGCCCCGAGCGCGCTCACGCGGCTGAACGAGATGGGCGTCGAGCCGTTCCTCACCGCCGCCGCGGTGACCGGGGTGCTTGCCCAGCGGCTCGCGCGCAAGCTCTGCTCGCACTGCTGCGAGCTGTACACGCCGTCGGTGGACGAGATGCTCGCGGCCCGGATCTCACCCGACGTCGCAGCCGCGAGCGACGGGATGGTCTTCTACCGCAAGCATGGCTGCCCGCGCTGCCACCAGACCGGCTACCGCGGCCGGGTCGGGATCTTCCAGCTTCTCTCGATGAGCGAGGAGCTCGCCGGCCTCGCGGCGGCCAAGGCGTCGCGGGAGGAGATCGAGCGCGCGGCGCTCGGTGCCGGGATGGGGACGCTCTGGGACGACGGCCTCGCCAAGGTCGCCGCT
>CAZRTE010000110.1:0-458 GCA_964602945.1 uncultured Gaiellales bacterium | reverse complement strand
CCTGCGGCTTCGCGAACTGGGTGAAGGAACTGCGCGCGGGCGAGAGCGTGGTCTCGCCCGCGCGCAGTGCTGTTAGGGCTTGCTTGGGTTCGGGAGGATTGAGCGCGCGCCGGAGTCGCGTGGGGGCAGGCCGCCTACGGCGGCGTGCCCGCCCGCGACAGCTTCGGCGGTGTCGTAACCCACGGGTACCCCACCGCCCCACGCAGCCGGGGGTTCTAGCGCTTCAACCCCAGCTGCGGTCCAGGGCCGCAGCGTACGCGCGAGCGTACGCTCCGGCCGGACCGTGCTCGCGCCGGCCTCTGCCGCGCGCGAGCGCACCACGCAGGCCTCCCATCCACAGCATCCACAGCAAAAGCAGCACGGAGCCGCCGGGAGACCGCGCTCTCCCGGCGGCGCAGTTCCTTCACCCCCCGGGCGGAAGGCGCCACACATAGGCCCGCGCGATACGGACAGCAAGA
>CAZRTE010000109.1:0-6608 GCA_964602945.1 uncultured Gaiellales bacterium | reverse complement strand
AGCCAGCGGGCCATGGCCGGGCCCTTGAGGAGGATGCACCGTATTCCGGCCTGCTCGAAACTGCTCGCGAGCTCGCCGGCGACTGCGTCGAGAGCGAGTGCGCGAGCCGCGGCGAGCAGCCGGGCATCGCCTGAGGTCGGCCCTTCGGCGGGTGACATGGACGCAGCTTAGGAAGAACGTCCGATCCGGCAACTTCGACGAGAAAGCCGACGCGGGGACTCGAACCCCGGACCCCATCATTACGAGTGATGTGCTCTACCAGCTGAGCTACGTCGGCGGGGAAGGCGCATTCTAGCTCCGGCCGGGTCATACGCTGTCAGCGTGATTCGGCGGCGGGTGATCGTGCGCGGACGGGTGCAGGGGGTCGGCTTCCGTGTCTCCGTCGCGTCGCGCGCGCAGGACCGCGGTGTTGCCGGGGAGGCGCGGAACCGACCCGACGGCACCGTCGAGGCCGTCTTCGAGGGCACCCCGGAAGATGTCGAGATGCTCGTCGCGTACGTGCGCGAGGGGCCGCGCGGAGCGTTCGTCGAGCACGTCGAGGTCGCGGACGAGGAGCCCGAGGGCCTCCGCGGCTTCCAGACCCGCTAGGGGCGGTCGATCACGACTCGATCGTGACGAGCGTGCCGATGGGCGTGTACGGCCAGACCTGCGCCGCCGCGTCGAGCGGCAGCTCGACACAGCCGAGGCTCTGCGGCGTCCCGTAGGACGGCCGCGGGAAGGCGTGGATCGCGTCGCCGCCGTGGAAGTAGCTGATCCACTGGACGCCCGGATCGTTGTAGTGGGTGCCGTCGGGGTTCGTGCCGCTCATCGTCCCGACCGGGATGTGCTCGAAGACCGGCCAGGTCCCCTGCGCGGTCGGCGCCTGCGCGATCCCGGTGTTGCCGGGCGAGCGGAGGATGAACTTCCCGTTGTGCCAGAGGTTGAGCGACTGCGGGAGCGTCTCGTGGACGAGGACGTAGCTGTAGCCCGCCGTGCTGCGCCGGCCGGCGAGATCGTCCTGCAGGAGCGCCTGCCACACCTTGGGGCCGGCGATCCCGTCGGTGGCGAGGCCGTGCACGTCCTCGAACCGCATCACCGCGCCCCGGGTCACCTCGTTCCACGTGCCCTCCCGCCAGAGCGCCTGCAGCGGCGCCGGCGTGTGCGGGAAGCGCCACGAGAAGCGGCCGGAGGGCGGCGAGACCGCCGCCGCGAGCTCGGCCGCCGCCGTCGCCGGCGGACTCGTGTCGCCGTGCCAGCGCAGCGGGAGGTAGCCGAGCCGCGCGAGGATCTCCTGCAGCCGGAGCGTCGAGCCCGCAGGCACGTGCCAGACGAGGCGGCCGGCTGTTCCCTTCGCCAGGAACGAGTTCTGCGGCAGGCGCACGTGCACGGTGCCGCCGAGCGGGAAGCCGAGCCCGGACGGCCGGAAGGAGAGCGTGTGCCTGTCCACGAGCGTCCAGCGGCCGGGCGTCGCCGGCTCGATCTGCGGCCGGCGGGAGCCGAGGACGTCGCCGACCGGCTGCGAGAACGTCAGGGTCAGCGTCCCGCCGGGCGCCAGCCTGCCGCCGCCGGCGGGTGCCGCGACGACGCGGGTCCGCGGCCCGGCGACGAACCAGGAGACGCGCACCGGGCTCGGCAGCTTCTCCCACGACCGGACGGCGGCTGCGATCGTCGTCGTGCCCTCGCTCTGTGAGCCGGTGGCGACGACCCCGAGCGGGACGACGGCGCGCGCCGACCCGACCGAGCGCCCGCGTCCGCCCCCGATCGCGACGCGGCTGACCGGCACGTCGAAGCGGACCGCGACCGGCGAGCCGCGCTTCGGCCGCAGGAGGGTCGAGTCGATGTGCGCGACCGGCGTGACGACGGTGAAGGTGCGCTCGACGCTGTGGCCGACGAGCCAGCCGATCCAGCCGGGACGGCGGAAGCTCACCGTGACGGTCAGCCGCTCGCCGGGAGGGACGCGGTCGGCCGGCAGGATCGTGCCGTGCCGGAGGGAGACCTGCAGCGGCTTCCCGGCCGGATCCGTCACCAGGAGGCTCTCGACCTGTCCCGCGAAGCCCGGCAGCGAGACCTCGGCGAGACCGCTGCTCGAGGCGCCGACCGCGCCCTGCGGCCAGGCGAGCAGCGCCGCCGCGGCCGCGCCCGCCGCGAGCAGAACGACGGCCGACGCCGTCAGGATCCAGAGGCGCGAGACCACCACTCTCCAGTATGCGCAACGTTCCGCACCGTTCGGTCGTACCCTGCAAGGTCGATGAGCACGCAACCGGGCCGTGGCGTTCCGCGTCAGCTGACGCGGGACGAGATCGAAGAGTTCCTGCGCGGGCAGCGGATCGCGCGCTTCGGCTGCCACGCGGGCGGCGAGACGTACGTCGTGCCGCTCATCTACGCGTACGAGGACGACGCGCTGGTCGCGGTCACGACCGAGGGCCGGAAGGTCTCGATGATCCGGGAGAACCCGCACGTCTGCGTCGAGGTGGACGAATACGACGTCGACGGCCGCGGCAGCTGGCGCAGCGTGATCGCGCAGGGCGTCTGCGAGGAGCTCTCGGGCGAGCAGATCGAGCCCGCGCTCTCCCTCTTGCGCGAGCGCTTCGCACGCGCCGCCGGCCGCACCGCGGAACGGCGCGCGCTCGGCCCCGGAGTCGTCGTCCTCCGCGTCCGCCTGCACGAGCTCTCCGGCCGCGCCGTCGAACGCTAGGAGCACCGCCGCGACCGCGCTCCTCCTCCCCTTTCTTGCGTGAGCGGGGAATGAGAGTTTGTACGGAAATCGAAAATCCCTGTGTTTGGGAATGGACTTCGGTGCAACGCCGTTCTATAAATCGCATCGGGTGGTCAGCACGATTGCGGGTTTCCCGCAACCTCGGGCGCCCGGGCGGGCTGCCCGAACCGGCTGCTCCCCACGAGCGAAAGGAACCTCAACTGAGCGACACGATTCACCTGCACGATCTCTCGCCTGCCGAGCGCATGCTCGAGGAGGCCGCCGAGCGCGGCTTCGTCGAGGAGAAGGAAATCCAGGCGCTCGCCGACGAGCACGAGCTGAGCGAGGACGACCTCTCCGCGCTTCGCGCCGCGCTCGAGGAGCGCGACGTCGTCGTGCGCGCGGAGACAGAGGAGACGCGGCCCGTGGCCGCCGCTGCGGTCACGGGCACCCTCGACCCGCTCCAGCTCTTCATGGACGCGGCGGGACGCCACAAGCTCCTGACGGCGGCCGACGAGGTCGCCCTCGCCAAGCGGATCGAGCGCGGCGACCTGGCGGCGAAGGAGAAGATGATCAACTCCAACCTCCGCCTCGTCGTCTCGATCGCGAAGCGCTATCAGGGCCACGACGTGCCCCTCCTCGACCTGATCCAGGAGGGCGTGATCGGCCTCAACCGCGCCGCGGAGAAGTTCGACTGGCGCAAGGGCTACAAGTTCTCGACCTACGCGACCTGGTGGATCCGCCAGGCCTGCCAGCGTGCGGTCGCGAACCAGTCGAAGACGATCCGGATCCCGGTGCACGTCCAGGAGCGCCGGATCAAGCTCAACCGCGCCTCGGCGGAGCTCCAGGCGAAGCTCGGGCGCGAGGCGACGGCCGAGGAGCTCGCCCAGGCGACGCGGCTCAAGCTCGAGCATGTCGAGGAGGCGCTCGACGCGGTCGACTCCGTCTCGCTGAACCAGGGCCTCGGCTCGGACGGCGACTCGGAGCTCGGCGACCTGTTCGCCGACGAGTCGTCCGTCGACCCGGCCGACGAGGCCGTCGAGTCCGTGCGACGGCAGCGCGTCCAGCGCGCGGTGGCCGACCTGCCCGAGCGGCAGCGCCGGATCATCGAGCTCCGCTTCGGCTTCGAGTCGGAGCCCGCCTCCCTCGAGACGATCGGCAAGGAGCTCGGGCTGACGCGGGAGCGCGTCCGGCAGCTCGAGAGCGATGCCCTGGCGCGGCTCCAGCTCGCGCTGGGCGACGAGCTCGTCTTCGCTGCTTAGAAGGCGGGTGAGAGACACCAGTGGAGGGCCGGGAGCGATCCCGGCCCTTCGCTTTCCGCTGGGCGCTACGCGACGGCGGCGGTGCCGGCGAGCTCGCCGCGCAGGCGGATGAGGAGCGCCTCGAGCGCGAGCGGCGTCGAGACCTGCAGCTCCTCCGCCTCCCGCCAGGCCGCCCGCACGAGCTCGCACGCGCCCTCGGCTGCCTGCATCCGCTCGCGCGTCGCGTCGGCCCGGAGGTCGCGCAGGCGGTCGACGTGCGCCGCGGCCGCCTCCGCCCCGGCTGCGACGACGACGAGATCGCGATACCAGGACTCGAGTTCCTCGAGCTGCGTGAGCAGCTCCTCCCGCTCCGCGCCTCGCTGGGCCCGGCGCACGCGCTGCTCCACCTCCCGCCCCGTCAGCTCCAGCCCCGCGACGTGCGCCTCGGCCGCCTCCTTCGCCTCCGCGCCCCGCTCCGAGATCCCGGCGCGCAGCGCCTCGGTGGCGTCGGCCGGCTCGAAGCCGGGATCGGAGTAGACGGCGCGCGCCACCCGGATCACCTCTTCGCGCCGGCGCGCCGCGGCCGGGTCGAGCAGCTGCAGCGCGCGGCCGAGCCGCCCGCCCGCGACGCGCGCGAGCGCGGTCGCCTCCTCCTCGCTCAGCTCCGGCGCGCGCTCCCGCACGGCCTGGCGTACGGCCGTCTCCGACAGGCGGCGGAAGGGGACGAGCTGGCAGCGGGAGAGGATCGTCTCCGGCAGCGGGCCGAGCCGCTCCGCGACGAGCACGATCACGGCGTAGGGCGGCGGCTCCTCGAGGTCCTTGAGCAGCGCGTCGGCGGCGTCCTCGTTCATCGAGTCGGCGCCGAGGATGAGGTAGACGCGCCGGTCGGCCTCGAACGGCCGCATGTGGAGGTCGCGCCGGAGCTCGCGGATGTCGTCGATCCGGATCTGCTCCCCGAGCGGCTCGAGGAGGTAGAGGTCGGGATGGCTGCCGCGCTCGACGCGGACGTGCTCGCCGAGCAGCTCGGCCGCGAAACGGCGTGCGAGCTCCCGCTTGCCCACACCCTTGGGCCCGTGGAAGAGGTAGGCGTGCACCGGGCCCTCGTGCAGGGCCCCCCTGAGCAGGCGCTTCGCCTCGTGCTGCTCAGGAACGGTCTCGAAGGCGGGCATGCACCTCCCTCGCGATCTCGTTCCGCTCGCCGCTTCCGTCCACCGCCACGATTCTCGCGGGGAACCGCTCCGCCAGCTCGCGGTAGGCGGCGTCCACCTTCACCTGGAGCTCCTCGCCCTCGCGCTCGAGCCGGTCGGCGTCCGTCCAGCGGCTGCGCGCTATCTTCGGGTCGAGCAGCAGGACGAAGGTCACGTCCGGAAGCAGGTCGCGGGTCGCGCGCAGGTTGAGCTCGAGCACCTCGTCGACGCCGAGGCCGCGCGCGATGCCCTGGTAGGCGAGCGAGGAGTCGACGTAGCGGTCGCAGACGACGTCCGCCCCGCGGGCGAGCGCCGGCCGGATCACCTCCTCCGCGTGCTGCGCGCGCGAGGCGGCGAAGAGGGCGGCCTCGGCCCAGGCGGTCATCTCGGGCCCGTCGAGGAGCAGGGCCCGGACCCGCTCGCCGAGCTCCGTCCCGCCCGGCTCACGCGTGAGGACGACGTCCCGCCCCTCGGCCGCGAGTGCCTGGCGGAGAAGCTCCGCCTGCGTCGACTTGCCCGAGCCGTCGGCTCCCTCGAAGGTCACGAACACGGGCTCGTACGATATGCGGCCGATGCGTGCGATCGTCACCGGGGGCGCCGGGTTCATCGGCTCCCATCTGGCCGAGGCGCTGCTCGCGCGCGGCGACGAGGTGCACGTCGTCGACAACCTCAGCAGCGGCTCGCGCGCGAACGTCCCCGCCGCGGCCGACTTGCGCGAGCTCGACATCCGCGACGAAGGGCTCGCAGAGCTCACGGCCCGGTTGCGCCCGGAGGTCGTCTTCCACCTCGCCGCCCAGGCCGACGTCGGCACCTCGCTCGAGCGGCCCGGGTACGACGCCGACGTCAACGTCGTCGGCACGGTGGGCGTGCTCGAGGCTGCGCGCACCGCCGCCGCCCGAGTCGTCTTCGCCTCGACCGGCGGCGCGATCTACGGCGAGTGCGAGCGGCCCGCGCGCGAGGAGGACGAGCGCCGCCCCGTCTCGCCCTATGCGACCTCGAAGCTCGCCGGGGAGGAGTACCTGGCGACCTGGAACCGGCTCTACGGGACGCGCCACGTCGTCTGCCGGCTGGCGAACGTCTACGGGCCGCGCCAGCTTCCGGCGCTCAAGGGCGGCCAGACCCGGGACTTCGTCTATGCGGGCGACGTCGCCGAGGCGCTGCTCGCCGACGGCCTCACGCTCACCTGGAACGCGTGAACGCGCCGAGGGATGGTCTTGCCGGAGGCCCGCTGGTCTCGTTCTGCATCCGCGGCTGGCGCGCCTCGACGGTCGGAGGAGCGATCGAGAGCGCGCTCGCACAGACGATCGACCGGATCGAGGTCGTCGTCACGGACGACAAGGGGGATCTCGAGCCGGTCGTTCGCGCCTTCGACGATCCGCGCGTCAGGTACCAGCGCAACGCCGAGCGCCTGGGGCCGGCCTGGAACGCCCGGGAGGCACTCAACCTCGCGCGCGGCGAGTTCCTGTTCCTGCTCAACGACGACGACCGCCTGCTGCCGACGTTCGC
>CAZRTE010000108.1:0-6956 GCA_964602945.1 uncultured Gaiellales bacterium | reverse complement strand
CGAGACCGGCGCCGCCGCGGGGATCAGCTCGAGTGCGCGCGACTGCGCGGAAGCCACGGGGGAACCAAGTGCCGACACGTCCCTGGCGAGGACGAGGATCGGACTGTAGATCGCCGTGACCGCGACGGCCGCAAGCACCCAGAAGGAGATTGGTACCGCCCGGCGCCTGAAACGCGCTGCGCCGAAGATGCTCGCCACGATGACGAAGGGCACGATTCCGGCCGTGTACTGATAGCTGATGGTCGTCTGCTCGCTCTTGCTCGACAGGAGATCGATCACCAGGTCGGGAGCGGCGCCGAGCAGGAGCAGCGGCTCGAACAGCCAGAGCCCGAGAAACGGGATGAGGAGCAGAGCAAGGAACGTCGCTTTGTGGCCACTCGCGACCGCATGCAGGAACGAGGCCGGATCGGTCACGAGCTTGTGCGCCATCCCCTGTGGCGTTCCGCCGACGGCGGAGTACCGGCCGACGAAGGGATCGACGCCGGTCGGTGAGAAGTGAGGGATGACCCAGAGGAGATCGAGGAGTGTGACGGCGAACCCTGCCGCGAAGACGCTGAACCCGAACAGCTTGTGTCCCCTCCGCACGGCGTACCAGATGCCCAGGCAGCCGACGGCGAGCGGGATCTCCTCCTTCGTCGTGGCTGCGAGCACCGCGACGGCCGAGAACGCCAGAAGTCGGTCCTCGTCGAGGAACCAGACCGCATAGAGGACGAGCGGGACGGCCATCGAGACCGGGTGGAATCCGTCGGCGTTTGTGAACGTGTTGAACTGCGTCGCCGGGTAGAGCAGATAGGCGAACGCGAACTGGGCGCCGGCCCGCGAGGAGGCGAGGTGCTTGCGCGCGAGCCAGAAGACCGGGAGGGCGCCGCTCGCCACCGCGAGCGCCTGCACGATCGGGAGGAGCAGCGGGCTCGACCAGACCCAGAAGAGGGGCGCGAGCACGAGAAGGAACGGGTCGACATGCGCTCCGAGCCGGCTCTCTTGACTTCCCTTCAGCGTCGTCGTCTCGAGGAAGTGCCCGTGCAGCGTGTTCCAGATCGCCTGCACCATGTTCCCGCCGTCGAACCGTCCGGTCTTGAACGCGACGTAGTGGAGCACGGCCGCGAACACGAACAGCGCCGCGTACGCGGCCACACCCGCGTAGACAACGCGGACCGCGACCGCCGCATCACCGGCATCCAGCCGTAGGCGCCCCCGCAGGATCGCGGCCCTGCCCCCAAGACGAGAGGTCTCCGGCCGGGCGGCCACGGTCAGACTCCGAGCGCCGGCCGCCTGTGCAGCACGACGATGCCATGGGAGGAGAAGACGATCCGCCACGCCCTGCCAGACTCGTACTTCCGCACCGATCGCTTGAGCGAGCCGGCACCGGAATACGTCGGGTCGTCGACGTCGACGATGATCCATCGCGAACGCCCGACATGAGGGAACGTGTACATGTAGCGCCGTCCCGAGAGGTGACCGCCGAGCTCGTTCGACGCCGACACGGGAACCCCGCCGGGAATCAAGCCGACAGCATCCGCCTTGGCAGACACTCGCGGGGATCCGAGCGCACGGACATCCTTGCCGAGGAAGAAGATCGGGCTGTAGATTGCCACGCACAGGACTGCCGCCAGCGTCCCCAGGGAGAGACGCGCCGCCTGGTGCCTGAAGCGGGCCGCGCCGAAGATGCTCGCCGCAACGACGAACGGGACGATCGCCGCCGTGTCCTCGTAGCCGATCGAGGTCTGGTTGCCCCAGCTCGACAGCAGGTCGATCACCAGCGCCGGAACCGCGCAGAGGAAGAGCAGGGGCTCCAGGAGACACAGGCCGAGAAACGGGACGAGCAGGAGAGCGACGAAGACCGCCTTGTGGCCGCTCGCGACTGCGTGGACGAACGCCATCGGATCGGTCACGAGCTTGTGCGCCATCCCCTGCGGTGTCCCACCGACGGCTGCGTACCGGCCGGTGAACGGATTCACCCCGCCGGGCGCGAAGTGCGGGATGACCCACAGGAACTCGAACAGCGTTGCTCCGAGCCCCACTGCGAACACGCCGAGCCCGAACATCCGGCGGCCCTTGCGAACGGCGTACCAGAGTCCAAGACAGCCGACAGCGAGCGGAATCTCCTCGTTCGTCGTGAACGCGAGCAACGCCACGACCAAGAACGCGACGAGCCGGTCCTCGTCGAGGAACCAGACCGCATAGAGCAGAAGCGGAACGGCGATCGACAGCGAGTGAAAGCTGGCCGCGACCGTGAACGCGCTGAACTGCGTCGCGGGAAACAGCAGGTACGCAAAGGCGAAGTTGATAGCTGCCCTCGAGGAATCCAGGTGCTTGCGCGCCAGCCAGAAGACCGGCACAACCCCGCTGGCCACCGCGAGCGCCTGCACGACAGGCAGGAGCAACGGACTCGACTTGATCCAGAACAGCGGCACGAACAGGAGCAGGAACGGATCGACGTGCGTGCCGAGCCGACTCTCCTGACTGCCGTTCAGCGTCGTCACCTCGAGGAAATGCCCGTGCAGCGTGTTCCAGATCGGCTGCACCATGTTCCCGAGGTCAGCACGCGCCGTGCGGATCACGAGGTAGTGGAGCACCGATGCGAACACGAACAGCTCCGCGTAGGCCAGCGTGCCCGCGTAGACGACCCGCAGCGCGGCGGCGCTTGTGTCACCGGCATCCGCGCGGATCCGTTCGCGGATGCGGGCGACCGTCTCGTAGGCGCTCGCCGCACCCTCGCCGCTGAGCGCCGTCTCGGGCAACTCAGCGCCGCTCCGCCTCTGGCCCGCGCTCAGCGCAGCAGGTCACGAACATGGGCGCGACCGCCTTGCGACGCCTGGCGCTTCTCCTCGTGCTGGCCCGTGAGCATCTCGCCGATCAGCCCGAGCGACAGGAACTGGATCCCGACGACGACGAGCAGGACGCCGAGCATGAGCAGCGGCCGGCCGCCGATCCCCGCCCCCTGCGCCTTGAGCACCGTGAGATAGGCGAGGATCGCGGCGCCGGCGGCGGACGCCGTCAGCCCGATTCCGCCGAACAGGTGGAGGGGGCGATAGCGGTAGCGCCCCATGAACGCGATGGTCAGCAGGTCGAACGGCGCCCGCAGGTAGCGCTCGATCCCGAAGCGGGAATGGCCGTTCGTCCGCGGCCGATGGTTCACCGGCAGCTCCGCCACGGCGAAGCCGAGGTGGTGGGCGAGGACGGGCACGAAGCGGTGCCGCTCGCCGTAGAGCCGCACGTGCTCGAAGACCTCGGCGCGATACGCCTTCAGGCCGCAGTTCATGTCGTGCAGCCGGACGCCCGTGACGAGGCTCGTCGCGCCGTTGTAGAACCGTGAGGCGATGCGCCTGGCGAGAGGATCGCGCCGGTCGCACTTCCAGCCGGAGACGACGTCGAAGCCGTCGTCGAGCTTCGCGAGCAGGTTCGGGATCTCGGCGGGGTCGTCCTGCAGGTCGGCGTCCATCGTCACGACGAGCTCACCGGCCGCGACCTCGATCCCGGCCGCGAGCGCCGCCGCCTTGCCGAAGTTCCGGCGCAGACGGACGACCCGGACGTTGAGGTGCGCCGCGTGCAGCCGCACGAGCTCGCGATACGACCCGTCGGTCGAGCCGTCGTCGACGAACACGACCTCCCACTCGAGCCCCGTCTCCGCCAGGGCCGCCTCGAGCTCCTCGTACAGCGGCTGCAGCGTCGCTGCCTCGTTCAGGAGCGGCACGACGACCGAGAGCAGCCGCCGCGCCGAGGCACGGGCCGCAGCGGCCGGCGCACCCTCGACCAGCTCGACCGGCCCGGGCCGCCCAGCACGCGCGGTCTCGCTGCGAGAGCTCGCCACAATCGGAGCCTAAGGAGGAGCAAGACACCGGCCAGCGCCCCTTCGGGTAGGTCGCGCCAACCCTTCGGACAGTCGGCGCCGCTCGCGGGAAGAGCAGGTCTGCTCCCCACCTCCGTCCAGGGAAGCCGTCCGTGACAGCAGCGATACTTCGAAGCGTTCGGAAGGCCCGCGAGAGGGGGTGAGAGATTGACAGCTGTGATCATCATCATCGTGCTACTCGTCATCCTGGGTGGCGGTTGGTGGACCGCTCGGAGCCGGCGGCTTCGCCGGTCTCGCTAGAAGATCTCGGCGCCGGGGAACTCGTTGCGGCCGGCGTCAGTGAGTCTCGAGCACGCGCGCGAGCGCCGGATAGCGCGCAGCCCACGTGGAGTACTTGGCCCCGCGCGAGTGCAGCCAGGCGGCCAGCGACGCCTTCGATTCGAAGACACGACCGCCCCAGACGATGCCGGAGACCGACCTGATGCGCGGCACCTTCACGGGCTGCGCAGTCGAAAGCGTGTGAGCGACGCGATACCAGGCGAGCCCGGCCGCCACGAGGCCGATTGCGAGTGTCGTGACCAACAGTCCCAGACGCAACCACTGGATGGTCGGGGTTCGGTGCGTGGCAGCCGCATTCACAGGCTGATTCTAGGCCGATGACGTACAAGACGAAGCCCGTCGAAGGTCGAGCGTGAGGCGGCCGTTTCGGCTGAAGAGCCGCGCGCGTCACAGCCCTACATTGCGGTTCGTGGAGCAAGATCTCGCGTATGGACGAAGCAGCCTGCGCACCCGTCCATGGAGCACTCGCGCCTTCGGCGCCACGGCCGACTGGGCCGGTCGCGAGGGGTTACTCGTATTCGTCGCCGCCGTCTACGTAGCGGCGCTCGGCGCATTCGGACGGGCAATCGTCTCGATCGACAGCTGGCTCGCGTTGGCAGTCGGGCGGCTCATCACGGTGCACGGCATTCCGAGCCACGACACCCTGACCGTCTTCGCCCATGGGCGCCGCTGGATCGACCAGCAGTGGCTCGCCCAGCTCGCGATCTACGAGCTCGACCGCCTCGGGGGACTGAGGCTCGCCGTCGTGATCCACGTCCTGCTGCTCGCCGCCTCGCTCGCCGCGGCGATGGCCGTGGCCCGGCTGCGTGGCGCGGGAGCCAGGTCTGTGGCTGTGGTCACCACGATCGCCCTCTTCCCACTCCTCGTCAGCACAGTGCAACTGCGGACGCAGTCGTTCGCGTACCCGCTCTTCGTCGCCGTGCTCGCGCTCGCCTCCACCCGAAAGCCCCTCACCTGGTCACGACTGGGGCTCTCGCTGGCCCTGCTCTGCCTCTGGGCGAACCTGCACGGCTCGGTGATTCTCGGCGCCGGCCTCGTCGCACTTCGGGGTGCCACCGACCTGTTCGACAACCTCCATACCCGCCGACGTCCGAGCATCCTGGCGCTCGCCACCATCGCCCTCCCCTGGCCGTGTCTTCTCGTGACGCCGTTCCCGCTCGGGGTTCCGCACTACTACGCGGAAACGGTGTTCAACCCCGAGTTCGCCCGCTACCTCGGGCAGTGGCAACCTTCGACACTCTCCCTCGGCTCGCTCCTGTTCTTCGTGCTCGCGCTCGGCTGGGTCTGGCTTCTCGGCCGGTCGGGCTCGAGCTTCAGCCGGTTCGAGAAGCTCGCCGGTCTGGCGCTCGTGGTGTTCGCGCTCCTGGCCATGAGGAACTGGGTCTGGCTCGCCCTGGGGGCCGTCGTCTTCTACCCGCGGGCTCTCGACCGCTCCGCCGCGAAGGCGCGTGCTCCACTCCCGACCGAGCTGAATCAGGTCAGCGCGATCGCGGGCATCGTCTTCGCCTTCCTCGCCGCCGTCATGCTGGCGCATCCTCAGTCGTGGTTCACGCGCTCATTCCCCGACCCCGCCGCCCGCGCGGTGGCACAGGTAGCGGCCGCCAACCCCGGTGCCCGCATCTACGCCAGCGCCCGCTGGGGCGACTGGCTGCTCTGGAAGGAGCCGCAACTCGCGGGGCGCATTGCCTACGACGCCCGGGCCGAGCTCTTCACCTCGCAGCAGGTGAAGAGGATGGTCCTCATGCGGCTTGCTCCGTCCTTGCTCCCGGAGATCCGCCGCCGCTACCGCATCTTCCTCGTCGACCGGGCCGACGAGCCGGCGGTGTTCTCGACCCTGCGACGTGAAGGCCGGGTGGCGTACAACGAGGACGGCGTGCTCGTCGTCTCCTTCCCGCGTACCCGCAGCTGAGCCGGCCCCGACGAACGGCGGGACTGATCCACCCCGAGGTTCGGCGCGTCTCTGCGGGCTTCGCCTATCGTCCGGGTGTGATCACGCCCTCGGAGAGGGAATCGGCCGGTGTCGAAGAGTCCCTTCCCCATCTGCGCGACCGTGCCCTGGCCGAGATCTCCAAGGCCGTCGTCGGCTGTGAGCGAGCCGTCGAGCTCATGCTCGTCGCGGCAGTCTGCCGCGGACACGTCCTGCTCGAGGGACCGCCCGGTACCGCGAAGACGCTCCTGAGCGCCGCCGTCGGGCGGATCCTCGGTGTCCACTTCAACCGGGTGCAGTTCACGCCCGACACGACACCCACCGAGATCCTCGGGCGCATGACCACGAAGCTGGGCGAGCCGTACTTCGAGCCCGGCGCGGTCTTCACGAACGTCCTCCTCGCGGACGAGATCAACCGCACGCACCCGCAGACGCAGGCCGCGCTGCTCGAGGTCATGCAGGAGCGGCGGGTGACGATGGGCGGACGCGCGCACTGGATCGAGCTGCCGTTCTTCGTCGTGGCGACCCAGAACCCGTTCGAGCACTCGGGCGTCTATCCCCTCCCCGAGTCGCAGCTCGACCGCTTCATGTTCAAGGTCGACCTCCACTATCCGACGGCGGGGCAGGAGGTCGCGATGCTCGAGCTGCCGCACCAGGGCGTGTCGCCCGACGTCGTCGGCGAGATCCAGCCCCTGCTCCAGGAGAACCGCTTCCTCCGTGTGCAGGAGCAGATCGACCGGACGGCGGTCCCGGCCGACGTCGCGGCCTATCTCGTGCGGATCGTGCGGGGCACGCGGGCGCTGCCCGGGGTCGAGCTCGGGGCGAGCCCCCGGGCGGCGGTGCACCTCCAGAGCGCCTCGAAGGCGGCGGCGCGGCTCGCCGGCCGTGACACGGTCACCC
>CAZRTE010000107.1:0-7026 GCA_964602945.1 uncultured Gaiellales bacterium | reverse complement strand
ATGCTCGCCGAAGCGATCGACGCCGACCCGGAGCTGCTCGAGCGCTGCTACGCGCTCGTCCGCGGGGACCTCTAGACGACGCGGCGTCGCCGTCGTGCGTCGGCCACCCCCGGAGAGCCAGCAGGGGCGGAGGGACTCGAACCCCCGACCTACGGTTTTGGAGACCGCCGCTCTACCAACTGAGCTACGCCCCTGTGCCGGTCCGTGAGTGTAGCCGGGGTTTTCGGCTCCATCGGCGCGGGCGGGAGCGCGACATGAGCGAACTGCTGGAAGAGCCGGAAGGCTTCGAGAACGACTCCGAGGACGACGAGATCATGGCGCCGCAGCGCGAGAAGGGCGACGAGCCCGGCAACTAGCGATACGCTCGGCGCATGCAGCGCCGCGCGCTGACCGTCCTCTTCGCGCTCCTCGCGGCAGCACTGGCGGCAGTCGCAGCCGACGCGTTCTCGGGCGGGTCGAACGCCCGCCGCCTGCTCGTCGGCTGCGCTGCAGCCGCCGTCTCCCTCTGGCTGGCGACCCTCTCCCTGTCCGCCTTCAGGCGGGGACGCTGAGGAGTCGGCCGAGAAACGCCGTATTCTCTCGACGTGGCCGAGATCGACGAGATGCAGGCGCTCTGGCGCGAGTACCGGCGCACGCGCGACGACAAGATCCGCGACCGGCTCATCCTCACCTACGCGCCGCTCGTCAAGTACGTGGCCGGCCGGATCGGCTCGGGGCTGCCGGCCCACGTCGACGACGAGGACCTCGTCTCGTACGGGCTGCTCGGCCTGATCGGAGCGATCGAGCGCTACGACCCGGCTCGCGACGTGAAGTTCGAGACGTACGCGGTGGCGCGGATCCGGGGCCAGATCATCGACGAGCTCCGCGCGATGGACTGGGTGCCGCGCTCCGTTCGCGCCCGCGCGCGCGAGATCGAGCGCGCGATCGTCGACATCGAGTCCCGCCTGGGCCGCGCGCCGACCGACGAGGAGATCGCCGCCAAGCTGGGCCTGAGCGGCGAGGAGCTCGAGGAGAGTCTCGACGAGATCGCCCGCTCCTCGATCGCCGCGCTCGACGAGCTCTGGACGATCTCCGGCTCGGGCGACCAGGTCTCCCTCATCGACACGATCGAGGACGAGAACGCGCCGGACCCGCAGAGCAACCTCTCCGTGACGGAGCAGAAGGACGCCCTCGCCGGCGCGATCGCGGGGCTGCCCGAGCGCGAGAAGCTCGTCGTGACCCTCTACTACTACGAGGAGCTGACTCTGCGCGAGATCGGCGAGGTGCTCGGCGTCACCGAGTCGCGCGTCTCACAGCTCCACACGAAGGCAGTCCTCCGCCTGAAGGCGCACCTTGCCGCGGCGGGAGTGGCCGCCTAGGACACGCGCAGGTAGGCGCTCACCCCGAGGTTGCCGTCGCCGCAGCGCGCGCTGACCTCGTAGCGGCCGGGAGCGGCGCTCCGGCGCACGCGGCCCTTGATCGTGAACGTGTGATCGGCACGGACGCGCCCCGTGAGCGTCCCCTCCCCGTAGGCGTGGCCCGGGAAGGCGCCCGAGAGCGCGATGACCGTGCTGCCGGCGTTGCACGTGCCGGCCTTGCCCGTCACGCGGATCGTGGCTCCGGCCGCTGCCGTGTGCGGCCGGACGGCGAGCTGTGCCCGGGTGACCGATCCGAACGCAGAACCGGTGGCCGCGATGGTCGCGAGCGCTGCGAGGGAAAGCATGAGAGACCGGCTCATCGTTCCTCCTCCTCGAATGACCAGCCCCTGTACGACGTACGAGCCGGATTCCCTGCGGGGATACGATGCGCGGGAAGCCGACCGAGGAGGACACGTCCCCGATGCCTGTAACCGAGACCACGAAAATCCGGAACATCGCCGTCGCCGGCCATCGCGGCGTCGGGAAGACGTCACTCGTCGAGGCGCTGCTCTTTCAGGCCGGCCAGACGAACCGGCTCGGCAGCGTCGACCAGGGCACGACGGTCTCGGACTGGGAGGAGCACGAGCAGAAGCGCGCGATGTCCCTCTCGGGCTCCCTCTGCCACCTCGAGTGGCAGGACCGGAAGATCAACATCGTGGACACGCCCGGCGCTGCGGGCTTCCAGGCGGACACGTTCGCGGCGATGCGCATCGTCGAGGGCGTCGTCGTCGTCCTCAGCGGCGTCATGGGCGTCGAGGTCAACACGCTGCGCGTCTGGCAGCGCGCCGAGGAGCGCGAGCTGTCGCGCGTGCTCTTCGTCAACATGCTCGACCGCGAGCGCGCCGACTTCTACCGCGCGCTCGAGGCGGCCCGGCAGCAGCTCTCGGACCGCTGCGTCGCGATCCAGCTTCCGATCGGCAGCGAGCACGAGCTCACGGGCGTCGTCGATCTCCTCCACCTGTGCGCGTACCACGATCCGGCGGGTGAGCGCGAGGGCGGGCCGCAGCCGATTCCCGAGTCGATGGCCGAGCTCGTGGCGGAGTACCGGGAGAAGCTCCTCGACGCGGTCGTCGAGACCGACGAAGACCTCATGGCGCGCTACCTCGAGGGGGAGGAGCTCGACACGGAGGCGGTCGCTGCGGCGCTGAAGCAGGCGGTCACGCGCGACGAGCTCTATCCGGTCGCCTGCGGCGTCGCCTCGAAGAACCTCGGCACGACGGCCCTCCTCGACCTGCTCGTCGAGGGCGTCCCCTCGCCGGAGCGGAAGGGAACGACGATCGAGCTCGGGGACGCGAAGCAGGCCGTGTTCGTCTTCAAGACGATCGCCGACCCCTTCACGGGGCGCATCAGCTGCTTCCGGGTCCTCGCCGGGCCGATCTCGGGCGACACGACGCTCGTCGACCCGCGGACGCACGCGAAGGAGCGGCTCGGCCAGGTGCTCGTCGTCCAGGGCAAGGACACCGAGCAGACCGACGAGCTGACGGTGGGCGACCTCGGCGCGGTCGCGAAGCTCAAGGACGTCGTCACGGGCGACGTTCTCGTCGACCACGAGGTGACGGTCGAGCCGCCGCACATCGACTTCCCGGAGCCCGTGATGAGCTTTGCCGTCACGCCGCAGGCCAAGGGGGACGAGGAGAAGATGGCCACCGGGCTGCGGCGCCTCAGCGAGGAGGATCCGACACTCCTGCTCCGCCGCGATCAGCAGACCGGCGAGCAGCTCCTCTCGGGCCTGTCGCAGATGCAGGTCGAGGTCGCGGTCGACCGGCTGAAGACGCGGTTCCACGTCGAGGTCGAGCTCCATCCGCCGCGCGTCCCGTACAAGGAGACGATCCGCAAGGAGGCGCGGGCGCGGCACCGCTACAAGAAGCAGACGGGCGGGCGCGGCCAGTTCGGCGACTGCGAGCTCCTGCTCGAGCCGCTGCCGCCGGAGAACGGCGAGCTGGGCTACGAGTTCGTCGACCAGATCGTCGGCGGCGTCATCTCCCACAGCTTCCGTCCCGCCGTGGACAAGGGCGTCCGCGAGGCGATGGAGCACGGGGAGCTCGCGGGCGCGCCGGTGCAGGGCGTGCGCGTGCGGCTCATCGACGGAATGGAGCACTCCGTCGACTCCTCCGAGATGGCGTTCAAGATCGCCGGCTCGATGGCGTTCAAGGACGCGTATCAGAAGGCGGATCCCGTGCTGCTCGAGCCGATCATGCAGCTCGAGGTGACGATCCCCGACGACGCGGTCGGGGCCGTGAACGGCGACCTCAACTCGCGGCGCGGCCGGTTGCAGGGCATGGATGCGGCCGGAGGCCTGACAACGATCCAGGCCGAGGTGCCGATGGCCGAGATCCTCACGTACTCGCAGGCGCTGACCTCGATGACCGGCGGGCGCGGCGAGTACTCGATGGACTTCCTGCGCTACGAGGAAGTGCCGGCACACGTCGCGCAGAAGATCATCGAGCAGACGAAGCGCGAGCGCGAAGAGGCGAAGGTCTAGGGACACGTCTTCTCGGGACCTGTCCCGGTATCTGTTACCGGGACAGGACCCTTTTCGCCCACGTTTCGCCCGAGCTCGCAATCGAGTCTGCCCGGCGTGCAGCCTCTCTTGCGCCAGCCCGTGTCCCTTCGAGCCATGTCCTGGTATCTGATACCGGGACATGGCCCTGTAGGACAGGTCAAGCCGGGGGTGGCGGCGTGCCCTCGTCGCGGTCGCGCAGGTGCGCGATCACGTCTGCGATGTCGGCGAGCTGCTGCTCGAGGTCGCGCTGGTGCGACTCCAGCCGCTCGAGCAGCTCGTGGCGGCTCGGGAAGCCGCCGCGGAAGACGATGCGCGGGCCGCGACCCCAACCATGGTGACGGTGGTGCATGTTCACCTCCTCTCCTCGTACCGTGCGAGAAAGCGGGCGGTTCGTCCCTGCGAGCGCCGGAGTGCCTCGACCCACTCGTCGAGCAGCCGCGCTCCCGCGGGAGTAAGGGCGTAGCGGCGCTTCGCCGGCCCGGGCGAGGAGGCGTCCCACTCCGAGGACACGAGACCCTCCTCCTCGAGGGCGCGCAGCAGCCGGTAGAGGTTGCCCATCTCGACGCGTGGCTCCCCCGTCAGCTCGGGCAGCCGCTCGAGCAGGTCGTAGCCGTGCGCCGGACGCTCGCGCAGAAGGAGCAGGAGCGCCGGCTCGGCGAAGCGCTCGACGCGTGCGAAGACGCGCCACCGGCCGTGGTGATGCCGCCGTGCGCGCGGCCCTCTCACGATTCCAGCCATACATGTAAAACACACATGTAAGACACAATAGCGACGGTGGAGGGATCTGCACAAGCCGCGGCTAGACTCGTGCCAGTGCGTAGGCTCGACAGAGCACGGCGAGGAACGGAGGCGTTGGCCTAGCCGACGCGGGAGCGGGGCGAATGCGGGTCACCAAGACATCCGCGATGCAGACCTGCGCGATCTGCGAGCGCACGCTGCTGCTGGGCGAGCGCGCGATGCGCTTCGCGCCGACCGAGGGCGCCGAGCTCGTCGACGTCTGCCCGCTCTGCCAGGAGCTGGCGGTCGAGGCCGGCTGGATCAGGGAGGGCGCGCCGACGACGCCGACGCTCGGCGGGGAGAGACGCCGCAAGCGCGGCCTGGGCGAGCGGTTCGGCTTCGCCCGCGGCCAGCAGGACGCGCTCGCGCAGCAGGAGCCGATCCTGCGCAGGCTGTCGGACCAGGAGATCGCGCTGCTCGAAGCGGCCGACCGCTTCAACGGCAGCGCCTACCGCCGCACCGTCGGCGGCATCGCGAAGAGCCTGGGCGAGCCGCGGGCGAGCATCGTGCCGCTCTCCGGTACCGCGGGCGAGCTGGCGGTCACCGTCGCGTGGGAGCTCTCCTGGTACCAGTACCGCGTCAGCCCCGACTCGGCGCAGCCCGTCCGGCTGGAGCGGAGAGGCCACGAGCTCGACGAGCTCGACGAGATCTTCAAGGACTGGAACGCCCACGTCGAGGACGAGGGCCGGCTCGTCCCCGAGATCGCCCGCCTCTAGCTTCCCGGGTACGTCCCGAGGGTGATCTGGACGGTCTGCTCCCCGCCGTTCTGTCTCCGGAACCGGAGGCTCACCGTCGCGCCCGGCTTCTGCTCGGAGAGGACGCTGATGAGTGCGTCGAAGCTCGGCGTCGCCTGGCCGTTGAGCTCCGTGATCAGGTCGCCCGCCTCGATCCCCGCCTTGGCCACCGGGCCGCCCGGCTCCACGTTCTCGACGTAGGCGCCGGCGCCGTTCGTGCTGCCCGGGTAGAAGGAGGCGCCGAGGTACGCCCGGTGCGTCCTGACGACGTGCCCGTAGCGGATGATCTGCGTGGCGATGTCCGTGACGAGGTTGCTCGGGATCGCAAAGCCGATTCCGGGTGCGGAGCCGCCGAGCTCCGGGTCGGTGGCAGCGAGCGTCGGAATCCCGATCACGCGGCCCTCCAGATCGGCGAGCGCGCCGCCCGAGTTGCCCGGGTTGATCGGGGCGCTCGTCTGGACCATGAGCGGCAGTGCGACCCCGTTTCCTTCGGAGACCCCCTGGCGGAAGGCGCTGACGATGCCGTCCGTGACGCTCGAGCGCAGGCCGAGCGGGTTGCCGATGGCGATCGCGATGTCGCCCACCTCGAGCTTGCTCGAGTCGGCGAAGACGGCCGAGGTCAGATGGGCACCCGAGACGTGGACGACCGCGAGGTCGTCGGGCGGGAAGCTCCCGACGAGGCTCGCGTCGTACGTGTGCGTACCCGCGGTCACCGTGTAGGGGCCGCCGCCGGCGACGACGTGATTGTTCGTGACGATGTCGCCCTTCGCGTCGAAGACGATGCCCGAGCCGAGACCCTGCGCGTTCTGGATCTGGACGACGGAGGGCGAGAGCTCGTGGACGACGGCGGTGATCGCCGCCTGGTACGAGAGTGCGGCCGCGGACGGATGCAGGGGGGCGGCGGTCGTGGCCGTCGTCGTGGTCGTGGTGGTCGGCGAGCCGCCGCCGAGCGAGACTGCGGCGACGATCACTCCGGCGGCGATCGCGCCCGCGAGCGGTGCGAGCCACCAGATGTGCCGTCGCAGCATGGGCCCCCTTATACCGGCTCGGCGCCGTATGGCCGCCACCCTACAATCCGGCCATGATCTATTGCGTCATCCCGCGCGAGCTCGCCGACGAGCTGTACGACAAGATGGTCGCGTACTACAAGGACAACCGGGACGTGACCGTGATCGTCGAGCGGCGCGAGGGAGAGGACCGGCGCAGAGGCAAGGAGCCGCCGGCGGACGCGAAGGAGCGGCGCAGGATCCGCGACCGGCGCCGCACGCATCCGGGGAAGTTCCCCGACACCAATCCGCCTCGATAGCTCGCAGACGCTGGCGCGTCTGCTCGCTCGTGAAGGAACTGCGCCGGCCGGAGAGCGTGGTCTCCGGCCGGCTTCGTGCTGTCAGGGCTTGCCTGGGCCGGGATGGGTCGAGGCTGTGCCCGGTGTCGCGTGGGGGCAGGCCGCCTGAAGGCGGCGTGCCCGCCCGCGACGGTTTCGGCGGCGTCGTAACCGCGGGTTACGCCGCCTCCCGGCGCCGACGAGGGGTCTAAGGCTGCAACCACACCCTGCGCCGGGGGCCGGAGCGTAGGCGGAACGCCTACGCGGAGGCCGCACTGTGCTCGCGCCGGC
>CAZRTE010000106.1:0-7329 GCA_964602945.1 uncultured Gaiellales bacterium | reverse complement strand
CGTGTTCCTGCCGGGCCGGATCGTCGCCCGCTGCCTCGGCCAGCGGACGGCCGCCGCGACCCTCGCCTGGACCGCGGCGGTCGTCGGCGTCGCTCTCGCGCTGACGTTCGCGCTCGGGGCCTCCCTCGACCTGACCCTCGCCTGCGAGCTCGGGGTGGGAGCGGCCGGCCTCGTGTGGCTGATGACGCCCCGGCACTCCGACGGAGAGGCGCTGCCGGGCGGGGCGCGGATCATGCGGGGCTCGCTCTTCCTCGCCGGGACCGGCCTCGGCATCGGCGTGTGGTTCGCCCAGGGCCTCCTGCACGGCGACTCGTTCTTCCACCTCGGCCGCATTCGCAAGCTCGACTCGCTCGGCTCGCTCTCCCTGCACGACGTCGGCGAGTTCGCGCACGGAGGCCTGCACCCCGGCTACGCCTTCCCCCTCTGGCACGGGGTGATGGCGCTCGTGGCGCGGCTCGCGGGGGTCGACCCGACGAGCGTCGCCCTGCACGAGTCGAGCGTGCTCGCCCCGCTCGCCGTGGTCGTCCTCTTCGAGATGGGCTGGGCGATCTTTCGCTCCAGCGGCTTCGCGCTGGCGGTCGTGCTCGCGCAGGTGTCCGTCAAGGTGCTCGGGCCGGCACACGCCGGCGTCTATCCGCTCCTGTGGCAGCCGGGGACGGCGGCGACGCAGCTCTTCGCGCCGGCGGCCGTCGCGCTCTTCTTCGGCTATCTGCGGCGGCCGTCGCTGCTGCTCGCCCTCGCGCTCGCCGCGGACTCGGCCGCGCTCTCCCTCGTCCACCCGACGTACACGCTGTTCCTCGCCATCCCGCTCACCGCGTTCCTCCTCGCGCGAATCGCGTTCACGCGCGGCCGGGACTTCCGGCAGGGGATCGGCGCGCTCGTGGCCTTCGGCGTGCCGATGGCGCTCGCCTACGCCTGGCTGCAGCCGATCGTCGACCAGACGTACGACGTCCACCAGGGAGCGAGGGCGCTCGGGCGCAGCTTGCGCCATTACCACCTCGACCTCGTCGTCCACTCCTTGACCCGCTACAGCCTGGCGGCGGCGCGCGTCGACCGGTCGGGAGCGGTGGCGGTCGCCGCCTTCGTGCTCACGCCGCTCGCGGTGTTCGCCTGGCGGCGCCGCTGGAGCGCCTTCGTCCTCGGCGGGACGGTCGGCGTGCTCGCGCTCGAGCTCTGGCCGGTCGTCTTCCCGCACTTCGCCGCCGCCGTCTCGCTCTCGCAGGCGCGTCGCGCGGCGACCTTCGTTCCCTTCGTCGTCGCCTTCGTCGGCGGCGTCGGTCTCGTCGCCCGCTTCTCCCGCGCGCTTGCGCTCACGGCCGCGCTCGCCTGCGGGATCTGGCTTCAGATCGCGTACGGCGGGGACTTCGGGCTGCGCGCCGTGCCCGAGCAGCCGGCTCTCCCGGTCTGGATCGCGCTCTACGGCGGAGCCGCCGCGATCCTCGCCGGCGCCGTGCTCGCCTGGGTGCGCCGGGCCCCCTCCCTCGATGCCGGGCGTCCACGGGGGATCACGGTCGCGGTCGCGACGACGCTCTTCGTCCTCCCCGTCGTCGTGCACGGGTTCTCGCACTGGTCGGCCGCCAAGGAGCGCGGCTACACGATCACGCCGGGGCTGATCCGCTTCCTGCGGCAGGAGGTGCCGCCGCGCTCTGTCATCTTCGCGGACATGGGGACGAGCTACGAGGCGATCGCCTTCGCCCCGATCTACGCGGTCGCGGTGCCGCCGACGCACGTGGCCCGCACCCGGCCGAACCAGGTGTACATGCGCCGGCACGCCTGGATCCGCTTCCTCATGAAGCCCAGCCTCGGCGTCCCGCGCCGCTGGGCGGCCGGCTGGGTCGTCCTGCGCAAGAGCGAGCCGGTGGCCGCGGTCGAGCAGCAGGGGCTGCGACCCGTGTACAGGGATCGACAGTTCGTCGTCTTCAAGATGCCCCCGCCCTCGGTACCGTTGCCGCCGGTGACGCGTTAGGTGCTCCGCCCAGCGATCGTCCGAGCGTCCGTGACGGCTGCACGGCCTCGCGCTGCTGCGTCCTCGGTCGCGCCGGCGGCGACGGCCGGCGACGCTCCCTGCGTCCTCGCATCGCTCGCTCGCGCGCCCCGAACGCGAGCCGATCACCGGCCGGAGCACCTCTGAAGCTCCTGCTCGTGACGCTGCACTTCCCTCCCGGCGGCGGCGGCGGCGTGCAGCGTCCGCTCAAGTTCGCGAGCCACCTGCCCGCGCTCGGGATCGAGACGCACGTGCTCGCCCCGGACCGGCCCGGCGCGGCTCCCGTCGACGCGGAGCTCGAGCTGCCGACGCAGGCCTGGGTGCACCGCGTCCGCTTCGTCGGCCCGCGCGAGGAGCGGCCGGCCGAGCTGCTGCAGGGGAAGGAGGGCCTCGCGCGGCTCGGAGCCCAGGCGTCGCTCGTCGGCCGGCGCCTGCTCGTCCCCGACGAGAACCTCCCGTGGACGACGGCGGCCCTGCCGGTCGCGCTCCGGCTCGTCCGGCGGGAGGGCATCGACGTCGTCCTCACCACGTCTCCACCGCCGTCCCTGCACCTGCTCGGAGCCGCCGTGAAGCGCGCCACCGGTGCAGCCTGGGTCGCCGACCTGCGGGACCCGCTCGGCGCCCACTCGCAGCGTCGCGGCTACGAGTCGCGCCTCGCGCAGCTGAAGGAGCAGACGGTCGGCGGGGTCGCGCGGCTCGTCGCCTCGCAGGCGGATGCGGTCGTGGCCGCGGCCGACGCCATCGCCGACGAGCTGCGGGCCCGGAAGCCGAAGGGCCGCCTCGTCACGATCGCGAACGGCTGCGACTTCGACGACTTCGCGGGCCTGGAGTACCGGCCGGGCGACCGGCTCCGGATCACGCACGCCGGCGCGTTCCACGGCAAGCGCGACCCGAGGCCGTTCCTCCGCGCGCTCGCCGACTCCGGCCTCGAGGACGTCGTCGCCCGTTTCGCGGGCAGCTTCCGGGCGTCCGACCGCGAGTATGCGGAAGCGCTCGGCCTGGGAGACCGGGTCGAGCTGCTCGGCAACGTCTCGCGCCGCCGCTCGCTCGAGCTGCAGCGGGACTCCGACGTCCTGCTGCTGCTCATCCCCGAGGCCGGCGGCCGGGGCCGCGGCGTCCTCACCGGCAAGATCTACGAGTACCTCGCCGCCGAGCGGCCGATCCTCGCCGCGGTGCCGCCGGACGGTGCCGCCGCCGAGCTGATCCGCGACACCGGCTCCGGGGTCGTCGTCCCGCCCGACGACGTCGACGCCCTGCGGGAGGCGCTCGTCGACCTGCACCGGCGCCGGCGGGAGGGCGGCCTCGAGGCGTCGCCGCTCTCGGACGAGTGGCGCGAGCGGCTCTCGAGGGGCCGCCGCGTCGAGGAGCTCGCCGACCTGCTCGGGAGCCTCGTGTGACGGCGGCCGCCCTCACGGCCGTCCGCGTGGTGCCGCGCTCGCGGGAGCGGATCGTCACCGGCCTCTTCTGCGCCTCGCTCTTCGTCTCGACCTTCGAGAAGGTGCACTGGCGCTTCGCCGGCCAGATCGGGATCAACGACGTCGTGACGATCCTCTTCCTGCTCGCCTTCGTCGCGACCGAGCGCCGGCCGCTGCCGCGCACGAGTGCGATCGTGCTGGCCTTCTTCGCGGCGTTCGCGCTCGTCTACCTCGCCGGCTACTGGGACATCGACACGAAGCAGGGACTGACCCAGTTCGTGAAGGGGATGGTCAAGTTCGTCATCCACTTCTCGTTCGTCGTCGCCGCGATCGGCTACCTCGCCCAGCGCGGCAAGCGGTTCTACTGGCAGGCGCTCGGCTGGTTCACCGCCGGCTTCGTCGCGAACGCCGTCTACGGGATCCTCCAGCTCGGCGCCGCCCTCGCCGGGCACAACCTCGACCACCTCGTCCTCGCCCCTCTCACGGGCGGCGCGAGCTCGATCAACATCTTCGGCGCCGTCAACGGCCAGAGCATCTACCGCGTGAACGCGCTCACCGGCGATCCGAACCACCTCGGCGTGATGCTCGAGGTCCCGCTGCTCGCGCTGACTCCCGTCTACCTGCGCCTGCCGCGCGGGCATCGCCTGAAGTGGCCGCTCGCCGCGACGCTCGTCTTCCTCCTGTTCATCGAGTTCGTGACCCTCTCGCGCAGCGGCGTGGTCGGGCTGGTCGCCGGGGCGCTCGTCCTCGCCCTCCCCTACCGGCGCTTCCTCCGCTCGAGGCAGCTCCTGTACCCGCTCGCGGCCTTCACCGTCGTCCTCCTCGGGGTGCTCTACACGAAGCGCCACTTCTTCGAGGTCGTCCTGCGCGAGCGGCTCCAGACGGGCGGCAAGTCGACGAACATCCACTTCGCCGTCTACTCGTTCATCGGCTCGGTGCTGCACACGCACCCGCTGCTCGGGCTCGGCAACAACAACTTCTCCGTCTACTACCAGTTCGTCACGGGCAAGTCGAACTTCGGCGCCCACTCGTACTGGGTCTCCGTGATCGTCGAGTCGGGCCTGCTCGGGCTCCTCCTCTGGATCGTCTTCCTCCGCTACGTCTTCGTGCGGCTGCTCGCCGGACGGCGCCTGGGACGGCTGCTCGACCGGCTGGGGGACGAGGACGGCTCGCACGTGCGCCCGCTCGCCTACGGCCTGACCGCCGCCCTCATCGGGACGATCGTGGCGAACTTCTTCTACCTGACGATGCAGTTCTATTACTTCTACGCGTTCCTGGTCTTCGCGCTCGCCCTGCCCATCGTCTTCGGGGCCCGCGCCCGCGAGCGACCCGGCTAGTGGAGAAGGCGTGAAGGTCGTCGTCCTCACGACCTCGTGGCCGCGGCACGAGCGGGAGTTCGCGGGCCGGTTCGTCGCCGACGCGGTCGAGCGGCTGCGGGAGCGGGGCGTGGAGGTGGAGGTGCTCGCTCCGGGAGCCGGTTACCGCGACTTCGGCCTGGCCTACGGCGAGGGGATGGCGGCGAACCTGCGCCGCCGGCCGTGGGCGGTGCCGCTCCTGCTCCTCTCGATGTGGCGGGCGGTGCGGCGGGCGGCGCGCTCCGCCGACCTCGTCCACGCGCACTGGCTGCTCACCTCCGCCGTCGCGCGCTTCGCCGGCCGCCCGTTCGTCGTCACCCTGCACGGCTCGATCCGCTTCGCCCGCTTCTCGGACGTCGAGCTCGCGCGGCGCCGGCCCCGGCTCGTCCGCCTGCTCCTGCGCCCGGCCGCCGCGGTCGTGTGCGTCTCGGAGGAGCTGGCGGCCGCGATGCGCGGGGCGGGGATCGAGCCCGTCGTGATCCCGAACGGCGTCCGGGTGCCGGACGAGGTCGGGCCGCCCGCCGAGCCGCCCGAGGTGCTCTACGTCGGCCGCCTCTCCCCCGAGAAGAACGTCGACACGCTCGTCGAGGCGGTCGGCGACCTCAACCTCGTCGTCGCCGGTGACGGGCCGCTCCGCGGTCTCGTCCCCCAGGCGCTCGGCGCGGTGCCGCACGCGGAGGTCGAGCGGCTGCTCGAACGCGCCTCCGTCCTCGTCGCTCCGTGCGAGCGGGAGGGCTTCGGCGTCGCGGCGGCGGAGGCGATGGCGTTCGGGAGGCCCGTCGTCGCGGCAGCCGGGGGCGCGCTGCTCGAGCTCGTCTCGGACGGGAAGACCGGGCTGCTCGTTCCCCCGCGCGACCCGGCCGCGCTGCGGGCCGCCGTGGAGCGGCTGCTCGCGGAGCCGGAGCTGCGGGAGCGGCTCGGCGGCGCGGCGCGAGAGCAGGCCCGCGAGCGCTTCGGCTGGGACTTCGTGATCGAGCGGACGCTCGACGTGTACCGGGCGGCGCTCGCCTCCCGCTAGGCCGCTCGGAGCACGGCCGTGCCCGCTTGGTCGCTCCCGGTCGTCCGGGTCACGACCCACGAGTCCCCGCCGGCCGGCGCGTACGGCACGTTCAGCGTCACCGTGAACGCCTGCGAGGAGCTCGAGACCGTGAAGGTCCCGCACGAAGCCATCGGCTTGCCCGGGCGAACGAGGTAGACGTTGTAGAAAGCCTGTGGCGGCAGCGGCGGCAGACCGACGACACTGAGCCTCGCGGGCCGGTTCCCCCGGCGGGCAGGCAGCAGCTCGAGCGTCGCCCGGGCCTGCGGCGCCGCGGACGTCCCCCGCAGCGTCACCGTCCTCGCCGCGGGCGTCTCGCCGCCCCGGTGGTTCGCGATCGCAAAGCCGGCGGCGAAGGCGATCGCGACGGCGAGCGCCGCGCCGACGAGGAGGAAGGCGCGCCGCTTGAGCGTCCGGCGCTGCCGGCGGCGAACGGCCGCGAAGTCCGGGGTCGAGGCGAGCTGGGGCGGCAGCTCGGGCGGCGGGCCCGCCGCGAGGAGCAGCTCGTGCACACGGCGGAGCCGCTCGCGCTCCGCGCCGGTCGCCCCGTCGCCGACCAGCTCGTCGAAGACCGGCCCGCGGCTCACGGCGACTCCTCTGCCAGCACGGGTGCGAGGCGCGCGAGCGCGCTGCACACCCGGGTCTCGACCGCTCCCGGCGAGAGTCCGAGATATCCGGCCAGGTCGGTCTGCGACAGGCCGCTCCAGTAGGCGAGCTCGATCAGCTCGCGCTCGCGCGGCGCGAGCTCCGCGAGCGCCCGGTGCACGCGCCAGGCGACCGACTCGTCGGTCCGGTCGGCCGGCTCCGGGAGCACGCCTGCGCCGGCCGTCCCCCTCCGGCGCAGCCGCTCCGCGATGGCAGACCCGGCGACCGTGTACAGCCAGGCGCCGGCGGCGCCGCTCTCCGCCCGGTACGCCGAGGCGGAGCGCCAGACCGCGGCGAAGGCCTCCTCGGTGGCCTCCTCCGCGTCCCGGCGGTCGCCGAGCCGGTGCAGGGCGAGACCGAAGACCGGCCGGACGTATCGCCGGTAGAGGCCCTCGAAGGCGTCCCGCTCGCGTGCGCCGACGCGGGCGAGCAGCTCCTCGTCGGAGGCTCCGTGCGGCGCGGGAGGCTCGCCGGGCACGCTCAGCGCGAGTGCGTGGCGGCCGGCGCCGTGGCCCGGTACCAGGCGATCGTGCGCTCGAGGCCCTCGCGCAGCGGCACCCGCGCCTCGAACCCGAACAGCTCCTTCGCGCGGGAGACGTCGAGCCGGCGTCGCGGCTGGCCGTTCGGCTTCGACGTGTCCCAGACGATCTCGCCCGCGTATCCGGTCAGCTCCGCGACGAGCCCGGCCAGGTCGCCGATCGAGATCTCGACACCCGTGCCGAGGTTGACCGGCTCGGCGCCGTCGTAGCGTTGCGCGGCGAGCCAGAGCCCCTCGACACAGTCCTCGACGTAGAAGAACTCGCGGGTCGGGCTCCCGTCCCCCCAGAGCACGATCTCGTCCTCGCCGCGGGTGACGCGGGCGAACGGGGCGACCTGGCCGAGCGGCAAGGAGGC
>CAZRTE010000105.1:0-7597 GCA_964602945.1 uncultured Gaiellales bacterium | reverse complement strand
CGCGAGGCCTGGTGGGGCCTCCGCGGGCGTCCATTTCACATCAAGCCTCTAGGCCTTCTGTCGTTCCCACGCGTCGAGCAGCTGCTCGACGTTGCGTCGCTGCGCGGCGCTGAACTCGAAGGCGGCGAGCAGTCGCCGCGCCTCGTCGACGTCGTCGTTCTCGACCGCCGCCTCGAGGTGCTCGCGCAGCGGGATCGGCTGGCGCAGCTGCCGTCGCAGCCAGCGAAGGAGACTGACCTGGGCCGCTTCCATGCTGCAAGTGTCGCACGCGCCCTCGCCCGATCCGCTGGCATGATCGCGCTCGAGCGGAGAGCGCAGATGCCGATGCCCACTTCCGTGCCCGGCTCGATCGACCTCTACTGGCTGCCCCTCGGCGCCGGTGGCCACTCGGTCCGGTTGAACGGGCGGGTCTTCGAGTGGTTCGCCGCGCGGCTCGAGCGGCGAGAGCGGTGCGATCTCTACCACTCCGCGCTCCAGGTGCACGTGCCGGAAGGTCGCTTCGTGATCGAGCAGGCGCCCGCGTGGGGCGACAGCGGCGACCGCGGCGTTGTCGCCGAAGGTGCAGTCGGGATGCGTCTGGCGAGCCGGCTGCGGCTGTTCCGCTACGAGATCCGGTGCTGGCGCGACGGTGTCATCCCCGACATCGCGGAGGCGGTCGACAGCCCCCAGCGCCTCGGTGACGACGTCGATCGCGCCCGGCGGCTGCTCGAGCTCGTGCCGCAGGTGCCGAGGCCGGTCTGGGGCCGCGACGAGCTGCACGCGGGCGAGATGTGGAACTCGAACTCGCTCATCTCGTGGCTGGTCGTGCGGAGCGGTCTCGACGTCGACTCGGTCCGCCTCCCGCGGAGAGGACGCGCCCCCGGCTGGGGTGCGGGCATCCTGGTGGCCCGCAGAGAAGAGACGGGATGAGGAAGGACGTTCGCCAGTTCATCCGCCGGCTGGAGGCCGCGGGTCTGACGGTCGAGCCGACTCCCGGGCACTATCGCGTGCTCCGGGACGGCAAGCCGCTGCGCAAGGCGAACGGAATGCCGTTCATGTTGCCGTTCTCTCCCGACACGACCCGCTGGCGCCGATCTGCGACGATCGAGCTGCGCCGTCTCGGCATCGATCTTTAGCACCCGGCCGCCGGGTCATACGCGGCAGCCGGACGCGAATCCAGACCGGGAGGTGAAAGAGTTCGCGGTAGAAGTGGTCCGGGAATGGCCGCACCCGACCCTGGAGCTCCCCGGCGATGAATTGCTCGAGGATCTGCGCGAGGTAGTGCTTCCGCACCGGCAACCCCGAGCAAGCGCGGGCCGTACCGCGAGACATGTGCGGGCAGGAGACTGCAAATCGCACCACTACCAACCCCGATGGTATCTGCGGACAATCACCGACGCGGTTGGCGAGGCGGAGCGGTAACGTATTCTTCTCACAGATTCGGTAGCGCGGGTCATAGCCGCAAGGAGTTAGGCCGTGAACGAGCTCGTCGATGTTTGTCCGACGTGCGGCGGTTCCGGTGTCGTCGCCCGGGGGTTGATAGGAGCCGACGACCAGACGCTGGCCGACCGCGACCAGACTGCGAGCGACCAGGATCAGACCTGGTCCGACCGGGATCAGACGTCGAGCGAGCGTGACCGGCGAAGCGCCGCGGAGGACCAGGAGGCCGCCGACCGCGAGTTGGCGGCAGGGGGCGATCCGGCGGTCTACCGTGAGACGCGGGCCGCGCGCGAGCGATCGGGAGAGGACCGGCACGTCGTTGCGGGCATGCGCGACGAGACGGCGGCCGACCGGCTGGAGACCGCGGCCGAGCGTGACCGCGCCGCCGAGCAACGCGACCTCGAGGCGGCCGCGCGCGACCGCGCAGCCGCAGAGCTCGCGCAGGAACCCGGTTCGAGGCTCGAGGAGAGGCTTCTCCAGGCCGAGCGCGATCGGACCAGGGCGGCAGAAGACCGCGCGAGGGCCGCGGCAGACCGAGCCGCAGCAGCCGCCGACCGTGTCCACGCCGCGCGCCAGCGCGCCGAGGCCCTCCGGGCCGAGGCCGAGGCCCGCCGCGAGGTGCTCGTCGCGGGAACCGACGAGCTCACGGGCGCCTGGAACCGCCGGGTCGGCCTCGCGAACATCGAGCGGGAGCTCGAGCGCGCCGAACGCACCGGGGGCGGCCTGGTCCTGGTCTTCGCCGACGTGGACGGCCTCAAGGAGCTCAACGACACCGAGGGGCATGCCAGAGGCGACGAGCTGCTGCGCCTCTTCGTCGAGACGCTGCGGGCCCACGTCCGCCCCTACGACATCGTCGTCCGCTACGGCGGCGACGAGTTCCTCTGCGCGATGCCGAGCCTGGCTCCCGACGCCGCGCGAGCGCGTATGGAACAGGTTGCGGCGATCCTGGCCGAGCGGGATCCGCGGCACTCGATCGGATTCGGTCTGGCCCGGCACGAGCAGGCCGAGCAGCTCGACGCCCTCATCAGGCGAGCCGACGCCGACCTTCTGGCGAGTCGTGACCGTGCCGGCACCTGACCGGCAGACGCCTCGTGTCGGGCGGCAAGCCGGGGATCTGCAGAGTTGCTTCCTCCGCGATATCCGTGCTCTGCCCCTGCCTCCACGGTGCCGATACCCGTCTCAGGTGATGCCGTTTGCCCCCTGATCGGTCTGTCTCGCGGGTCGAGGAGGGGCCCCTCGAGGGGCTCGGTGACCGTGCTGAATCGGCTCAGAACTTGGAGGCTGCGTTCCGCGCGTCCAGGATCCGCTACCGCGAGCTCGTGGAAGGTGCCCGCGACGTCATCTTCACGGCCGATCTCGACGGCAGGATCACATGGGTGAACAACGCCGCGGAGGCGCTACTCGACTACACGCCGGCCGAGCTCGTCGGGATGCACTTGCTGGAACTCGTCGTACCCGAGGAGCAGGAGCGCGCAGGCGAGATTCTCAGGCTGGTAGCCGCGGGTGTCGAACGCGATCCGTTCGAGATCGGGGGGGCCACCAAACACGGCCGCCGCATATTCGTGGAGCTCAACACCAGGCTCGTCGAGCAGCACGGAGCGCCCGGATGGATCGAGGGGATCGCGAGGGAGACGACCGAATACCGTCTGCTGAAGGATCGCCTGCAGCATCAGGCGTCGTATGACGCGCTCACCGGATTGCCGAACCGGACGCTGCTCACGGAGCGGATCCAGCAGGCTCTCAGCCGCAGCGGCCTCGACCCCGCGGGCTCCAGCGTCGCGGTGCTGCTGCTCGATCTCGACGGCTTCATGCTCGTCAACGACACGCTCGGGCGGCGGCCGGCGAACGAGGTGCTGACCGAGGTCGCGAGGCGACTCGAGTCGGTCACGACGACCACCGAGACCGCGGCGCGGCTGGACGGTGACGTGTTCGCGGTCGTGGCCGAAGGAATGAGATCGAAGGCGGACGCGATCGCGGTGGCGGAGCGGGTCTTGTCGGTGTTCGCGGTGCCGTTCACGATCGGTTCGTCCCAGCGGTCTCTGAGTGCCAGCCTCGGCGTCGTCCTGAGCAGAGAAGGCGCAGGCGCGGATGAGCTGCTGCGAGATGCAGACACGGCGATGCATCGGGCCAAACGACGCGGAAGAGGCCGTTTCGAATTGTTCGGACCGGAGCTCCGCGCCGAGTTGCTGCACAAGGCCGAGCTCAGCAGCGCCCTCGAGGCTGCGCTCCGAGACGGGGACTTGCAGGTGCACTACCAGCCGATCTACTCGCTGGCCGGAGAAGGCGAGCCCCTCGCCGTCGAGGCGCTCGTGCGCTGGCTCCACCCTCGGTGGGGCTGGGTCGCGCCGGCCGAGTTCATCCCGGTCGCCGAGGAGACCGGGCTCATCGTGCCGGTCGGGCGGTTCGTGATCTCGGAAGCCGCGCGTCGGACGGCGTCCTGGCGCCAGCGCTACCCGGGCAAGCTCGCGGGCGGCGTCTTCGTGAACGTGTCGCCGCGGGAGATCTCCGAGAGCGACTTCGTCGCGTTCGTGGTCGAGACGTTGGACGAGCACGGCCTCACCGCCGCCGACCTCGCGTTCGAGCTCACGGAGCGCGTCTTCATCGAGAACGAGGACGTCGTGCTCGCAGCGAACGTGGCCGAGCTCGCGAGGCTGGGCATCCGTCTCGTCCTCGACGATTTCGGTACCGGCTACTCGTCCCTCTCCTGGCTCGAGGCGTTCCCGCTTGCGGCCGTGAAGATCGACCGTCTGTTCGTCAGCCGGATCACGGGCCCAGGTTCCGAGGCGCCGATCGTGAAAGCCGTCATCGGCCTCGCGAGATCGCTCGGTGTCACCGTGATCGCAGAAGGCGTCGAAAGCCAGAGTCAGGTCGGCGAGCTCCGCCGCCTCGGTTGCGACGCCGCTCAGGGCTTCCTCCTGGGCCGGCCCAAGAGCGCACGCAGAACGGCCACGCTGATCGCCCGGCCGGCGCCGGAACTGGAGAGAGATGACCTGCCGCGCAACCGGAACGCGCCACCCGGGGCGCCTGCGAGCGACGGAAGGCGCAGCCGGACACACATCCCCTCCGGCGGCGCCGAGGCACCCGTTCCCTTCGACGACGAAGCGCGGCTGGCGGCGCTTCGCAGCTACCAGGTGCTCGATACCGGCGCCGAGGCCGAGTTCGACGAGATCGCCCTCCTCGCCTCCCAGATCTGCGGGACGCCGATGGCGTTCGTCAGCCTCGTCGACCGCGACCGGGAGTTCTTCAAGGCCGCGGTCGGCAGCGACCTCCGCGAGTCTCCACGCGCAACCTCCTTCTGCGGGCACACGATCACCACCCAGGACGGCCTCGTCGTTCCCGACCTGGCCGACGACCCGCGCTTCAGTGACAACCCGAACGTAACGGGACCTGCCGGCGTGCGCTTCTACGCGGGCGTCCCGCTGCTCACCCACGACGGGTTCGCAATCGGAGCCCTCTGCGTCAGGGACACGATTCCGAGGGAGCTCACGGACGAACAGCTGGAAGCGCTCAGAGTGCTCGGCGGTCACGTCGTCACCCAGCTCGAGTTGCGCAGGCTGCTCCTCGAGAGCCGGGTCGACGCGGAGAGCGCGCGGAAGGTCGCAGACGAGCTCCATCAGATCTCGGCCCAGTACGAGCTCATCGACGAGAACAGCAGCGAGAGCGTCTTCGTCACCGATCTCGAAGGACGGATCGTCCACGCGAACCCGGCCGCCTGCCGTCTGGTCGGATACAGCGAGGAGGAGCTCGTCGGTCAACTCGGGCACGAGCTTCTCCACCACAGCCACGCCGACGGCAGCCCCTACCCCCGGGAAGAGTGCTGCTTCGCGGCCGAGGCACGACATATCCAGACCGACTGCGGCATGGGCGCCGGCGAGCTCCTCTGGCGCAAGGACGGAGGCTCCGTCGAGATCGAGCACGTGACCGTCCAGATCGCCACGGACGAGAAGCCGGCCGGCATGGCGATCCTCTGCCGCGCCAGCGCCCGGGTCGACAGGCCCGCTACGTCCGCCTTCGCCGGCAACGCCGAGCTCGAGGTCCTCGACGATCTCCACACGCGACTCCGTTCCGCCGAGAGCTCCGGCCAACAGACGGATGTGTTCGCGCCGGATGGCCGCGCCGGTGCCACCGTCCCCCGCCGCGGCAACCGACCGTACCGGCCGACGTCGTAGCCGGCTCGCACCGGGATTCGCCTCCCTTGCGTCGAAGCGCGTGGCTTCCCCGCTCATTTCGACCGGGAAGACTGCCGATGTTCTGAGCATGGAAGCCGGAGCCCTCCCCGCCCCGCCGCCGACCCCGACCCCGACCAACAGTGTCGAGGCGCCGGCGGCGATGTCCGAGAGCCGGCAGGTGCTCTCCTGGCGCCTCGCTCAGCTCGCCGATGCGGGCTACGGGGACGACGCCACGGCGGTACTTGCAGTCTGCGAGGACGTCGATCTCCACCGCGCATGCGACCTGCTCCTCCACGGCTGCCGGGAGGCGACGGCGCTGCGGATCCTGCTCTGACGGACGCGCCCCGGTCGGGCTAGATCTCTGATCGCGCGGGGACCGGCGGATCGGCAGTGGGCGGTGGCGGGATCGAGATTGCCGACCTCGTCGTCGTTCTCCACCGCCGCCTCGCAAGCGGGATCGGCTGCCGCCCCGTGCAGGCGTCTTGTGCTCGTCCTCGTACTGGTCTAGATTCTGGCGCAGCATCGGCGGAGGCGTCTCGTTGGTCACGGGCGCTGCAGGGGATGAGGTCGAAAGGGAGGCAGGGGATGAGATCGAGAGGGATTTACGGGCTGCTCGCCATTGCCGCGAGCGTGGCCGCGACGCTGGTGCTGGCGGGGCCGGCGGCGGCGTCGAATCTGTATTGCGGAGAGACGCTGACCTCGAGCGTGACGCTGATCGGCAATCTCGACTGCTCGGGGACCTCCGACGTGGCCCTCTACATCGGGCACGACGGGGTGACGCTGAACCTGAACGGGTTCTGGGTCAAGGGCGCCACGGGTTCCAACACGATCGACAACGAGAGCTCGGTCGGCACGACGATCAAGAACGGGACGGTCTACGCGTCCGGTGGGGTCGATGCGATCAGCAACGACAACGGTGGCGGCGACAACCTGACCGTTGATGTCGTGAACATCGTCGGCGACAAGTCGGGGGCCCTCTACGGCGTCGACTCCGAGAACTCGTCCGGCCTCTCGGTCGTCGACAGCTCCTTCAGCGGGCTCTCCAGGGCTGTCAACCTGTCCTACGAAACCGGCGACCTGATCAAGAACAACACGATCGAGACGTGCTCCACCGGAACTTGCAGCGATTGGTATGGCGTCAACGGCAGCCACCTGACGGGCGTCACGATCATCGGCAACGCGTTCACGAGCGACGCGCCGCAGACCGGCACTGCCTACTACGCGCACTACGACGCCGGCACGCTGTTCACCGGGAACACGGTGACGGGGCTCGAGTACGGCGTCGCCACCGGCAACAACCAGGCGTATGCCTACGACGCCGGGCTCGTGATCACGGACAACGTGTTCGGCGGCGCCGATCCGGCGGACGGCCTCGTGTACGGGGTCTACCTGGACGGGCACGACCACGGCGACCTGATCGCCGGGAACTTCATCCGGAACAGCTTTGCCGAGGGCGTGAGCGACTGGGGCTCTTTCAACAACACGTATGTGGGCAACATCGCGACCGCGAACGGGCGGGCGTCGGACGACTACAGCTTCGACATCGAGCCCTGCGGCTACGGACCGGTGACGATGGTGAACAACATCGCCCGGCTCGGCTACAGCGCCGGCTTCTACATCGCCGGGGCGTATACCGACAGCGTGTCCGGCCCTCCGTACAGCTACTACGCCGGCAACAGCGCGATCGCGAACGGCACGGACGGGAGCCCCGGCTTCTGGGACACCGGCTGCGCGGAGATCGAACAGCCTGTGGGAGGCATCCGCAACCAGCCTCAGCAGCGGCTGCCCTACGGCTCGGTGGGAGCGACCTGGACGGGCAACGTCGCGAAGTACAACGCCGCCGACGGGTTCGAGTTCGACATGCCGTGGCGCGAGATCATCAATGCCAACCTCTCGAGCCAGAACGGTGACGACGGCTTCCTCTTCCTCTTCGTCATGGCGGACGCCCAGCCGCTGGCGGTGACGAACAACTCGGCCACCTACAACGGCGGCTACGGCTTCTCGGGCTG
>CAZRTE010000104.1:0-7638 GCA_964602945.1 uncultured Gaiellales bacterium | reverse complement strand
CACGCCCTCGAGAACGGCGACACCTGGATCACGCAGGCCTGGTCGGGCGACATCTACCAGGCGAACAACTCCGGCTATCCGCACCTCAAGTTCGTCGCACCGAAAGAGGGCGTGATGGTCTGGCACGACAACATGATGATCCCGCTCCACGCGAAGCATCCCGTGGACGCGCTCGAGTGGATGAACTTCTACTACCAGCCCAAGATCGCGGCCGAGGTGGCCGACTGGGTCAACTACGTGACTCCGGTGCCGGCGGCGAAGCCGATCCTCGTCAAGGAGGACCCGAGCGTCGGCAAGAGCCCGCTCGTCTTCCCGACCAAGGCGATGGACGCGAAGGCGCACGACTACTACACGTTCAAGGACTACGCCGACTTCAACGCGTGGAACAACACGTTCAACCCCATCATCCAGAGCTAGCGATCGGGTTACACCGAGCCGCGAGTGACGTGAGTATCGAGGGACGCGGCCCAGCGGCCGTCGCGCTAGCGGCTGTTTCGGTCGAGCGGCCGCCAGCCGAAAATGCCGCTACCTGGTCCAGTGTCAGCCAGGAGTCAGATCTTCGCGGATCGGAACCGTCGACCGCGCACGTCGCGGAGTACGGTCTGGGCGGCGTTGCGGCCGGGGACGGCCATGACGCCGCCACCCGGATGGGTACCCGACCCGCAGAGGTAGAGTCCGCCGATCGGCGTGCGGTAGTCGGCGTAGCCTGGGATCGGTCGGAGGCTGAACATCTGATCGATGCTGAGCTCGCCGTGCATGATGTTGCCGCCGACGAGCCCGTAGCGAGCCTCGAGGTCCGGGGGCGAGAGCACCTCCATGTGCTCGATGCCGTCGGCGATGCCCGGCAGATGCTCGTCGAGCAGGGCGACGATCCGCCTGCCGTAGATCTCACGCTCGGTGTCCCATGAGCCGTCAGCGAGGTTGTAGGGGCCGAACTGGGTGAAGCACAGGGCCAGGTGCTTGCCGGAAGGGGCCAGGCCGGGCTCGAGGACGGTGGGCAGGACCAGCTCGACGTACGGCTCCGCCGACGTCCGCCCGTACTTCGCGTCGTCCCAGGCTCGCTCGAGATACTCGACGGACGGCGAGATCGAGATCACTCCCCGGTGGGGGTCGCCGGGCACTTCGCCGGTCCAGGCGCTCGGGACCGGCAGCCGGTCGAGAGCGAGGTTGACCTTCACCGAGCCGGAGCGGCTGCGGTAACGACGGATCGCCTGGGTGACCTCGGCGGGCAGATGGGCCTCTCCGACCAGATCGAGATACGTCGTGACCGGGTGCGCTGCGGACACGACCCGATGAGCGCGCACGACCTCTCCGCCGACGAGTTCGACCCCGCGGGCGCGGCCCCCCTCGAGGAGGACTGCCCGGACGGGAGCACCGGTACGGATATGCGCTCCCTGGCTGCGCGCCGAAGCTGCGAGTGCCTCGCTGAGCGCCCCCATGCCGCCGTGGACCCAGCCCCAGGCGCCGCCGTGGCCTTCGACCTCTCCCACCCAGTGGTGCATGAGGACATACGCCGAGCCGGGACTCATCGGGCCGCCCCAGGCGCCGACGAGTGCCTGGGTGGCGAGCGCACCCTTGACCTTCTCGTCGGTGAACCACTCGTCGAGGAAGTCCGCGGCGCTCATCGTGAAGACGCGCACGACGTCGACGATGTCGCGCCGGGTCCAGCGCCGCAGCCGGGCGCCGACCTTGAGCCACTCCGGCAGGTCGCGCAGTGTCAGATCGGGAGGGGTGACCAGCATCAGGTCTCGCAGGAGGCGCGCCACGCGTTCGAAGTACTCGTCGAACTCCAGGTACGCGGCCGCGTCGGCGGACGAGCGAGACGCGATCTCCCCGGCTGTCCGCGCGGCGTCACTCCAGATGGTCAAGGACGTGCCGTCCCTGTAGGGCAGGTAGTAGTCCGGCTCGATGATCGAGACGCGGTAGCCGAAGTCGCGCAAGCGGAGGTCGTCGATGATCTGCGGTGGCAGCAGGCTCACCACATACGCCGCCGAGGACACCTTGTAGCCGGCCCAAGGCTCCTCGGTGACGGCCGCCCCGCCGAGCACGTCGCGGCTCTCCAAGACGCACACCCGCTGCCCCGCACGTGCGAGGTACGCGGCACACGTCAGCCCGTTGTGGCCGCCCCCGACCACGACTGCGTCCCACGCATCGGCCTCCGTCATGTCACGCCGGTCACCTGTTCGAGTCCTCTACCGCTGTCGCGGACGCCGAGCAGGTGGCGCACCGCCTCGAGCGTCGCCCCAAGCAACCGGTCGACCAGCCTCTCGTCTTCGGTGTCGATGGTGACCGCAAGCTCGGCTCCGTCGATCAGCGCGAGCAGCACCTCGACCGCTGCGGCAGGTGCGACGCGCGGATGCAGCTCGCCAGTCGCCTGGCCCGCCGCGATTGCCTGCCGGAGCGGCTTGCGCCAGACGTCCTGGACGCGCGCGGCTTCCCGCCGGAGTCGTGGATCCCGGCTGGCTGCTGCGCAGAGATCGAGCCAGGTTGCGCCGCGATCGCGGATCCCGTCGAGCTCGAAGGCGTACCTCAGCATCCGTTCGATCCGGCTCCAGGCGGACCCGCTCTGGGGCGCGCTCTCGGCGAACCGTCGCGCGCGCTCGCCGCAAGCCGCGACGAACGCTTCTCGACCGAGCTGCTCGCGAGTCTCGAAGTAGTGCTGGAGGAGGCCGATCGAGACGCCGGCTTCCTCGGCGACGTCGCGGAGGCGCATCTGCTCGAACCCGAGCCGGCGGAGTGTCGTCACGGCTGCGGCGACGAGCTCCGCGTGCCTGTCCTTGACGAGCACCGGATCGTTGCCCACGCGCAGATAATAGAATATTATTGACGCGTGCCGAGGCGCCGGCTGGGAATGGCGGTCGCATGAGCGATCGCAACCGCGTGGTCATCATCGGGGGCGGGATCGCCGGCTGTAGCCTCGCGTACCACCTCACGAAGCTCGGCTGGTCCGACGTCGCGATCGTGGAGAAGGGGGAGCTGACGAGCGGCTCGACCTGGCATGCCGCGGGCCTGTGCACGCAGTTCAATCCGAGCCTCAACATCACGAAGCTGCTCATGCGCAGCCTCGACCTGTACGCATCGCTGGAGGCGGAGACCGGGCAGCCCGTCTCGCTCCACCGCAACGGCAGCGTCCGGCTGGCGACGAGTCAGGACCGGCTGGACGAGTTCCGGCAGCGGCAGTCGACGGCGAAGGTGCTCGGGCTCGAGCTGGAGCTGATCGGCCCCGACGAGCTCGCCCGGCTCTTCCCGCTGCTGCAGACGGACGGCGTCCTCGCCGCCGCCTACCTGCCGGGTGACGGCCACGTCGACCCGAGTAGCGTCACCGTCGCTCTTGCAGCCGGCGCCCGCGACCGTGGCGCGACGATCCACCGGCACTCGCTCGTGACCGGGATCGAGCGGCGCGGCGGCGGCTGGCTCGTGCGGACGACCGGTGGCGAGATCGAGGCCGAGATCGTCGTGAACGCGGCCGGGCAATGGGCGCGCGAGATCGGCGAGATGGTCGGCGTCCGCCTGCCGATCGTCCCGCTCCAGCACCAGTACGTCGTCACCGAGCCGGTGCCGGAGCTCGAGCAGCCGCACCGGGAGCTGCCGGTGCTGCGCGATCCTGACCACTCGTACTACGTCCGGGAGGAGGGGCGGGGCCTCGTCGTCGGCCCGTTCGAGCCGCGTCCGCTCACGTGGGCGCTCGACGGTGTTCCCTTCGAGTTCGACCAGCAGCTGTTGCCGCCGAACTTCGACCAGATCGAAGGTGTGCTCGAGGTGGCGACGGAGCGGATCCCGGTGCTGCTGGAGACGGGGATCCGCACGGTCGTGAACGGGCCCGACGGCTATACGCCCGACGGCCGCTGCCTGATGGGCGAGGTGCCGGGACTACCCGGCTTCCACGTCCTCGCCGGCTTCAGCATCTTCGGAATCGTCTTCGGCGGCGGCGCCGGCCACTACGCCGCTGAGTGGATCGTCGACGGGCAGCCCAGCGACACCATGTGGGAGCTCGACGTGCGGCGCTTCGGCCCGTACGCGGAGTCGAAGCGGTACGTCGCCGCCCGTGCCTGCGAGGTCTACGAGCGCGAGTACGCGATCCACTACCCGGAGGAGGAGCTGCCGGCAGGTCGGCCGCTGAAGACAAGCCCGCTCTACCACCGCCTGCGGGAGCGCGGCGCCGTCTACGGCTGCCGCTTCGGCTGGGAAAGGCCGCTCTGGTTCGCGCCGGCGGGCGTCGAGCCGGTCGACCACTACACGTTCCGGCGTCCGCATTGGCTTGCGCACGTGACGGAGGAGTGCCGCGCGGTGCGCGAGCGCGTCGGCGTCCTCGACCAGACGAGCTTCGCGAAGTACGAGGTGCACGGCCCCGGGGCGCGCCGCTTCCTCGACCGGCTCTGCGCGAACACGCTGCCGGCGAGGGAGGGGCGGATCGCTCTGACGCAGATGTGCACGGCGCGCGGTGGCATCGAATGCGATGTCACCGTCACGCTCGTCGGCAGCGACCGCTTCTACGTCGTCTCCGCTGCTGCGACGGAGACGCACGACCTCGCCTGGATCGAGCGGCACAGGGACGGCGACAGCTCGGTCGCCGTTGAGAACCTCACCTCCGGTCTCGGCGTTCTCACGCTGGCCGGGCCGCAGTCCCGCGCACTGCTGCAACGGCTGAGCGATGCCGACTTCTCGAACGACCGGTTCCCGTTCTTCACTGCCCGCGAGATCGACATCGCCGGAGTTCCGGTGCGGGCGATGAGGCTCTCCTACGTGGGCGAGCTCGGCTGGGAGCTGCACCATCCTCTCGAGTACCAGGTCGCGCTCTACGACCTGATCGCCGAAGCAGGGCGCGACCTCGGTCTCGTCGACTTCGGCTACCGCGCGCTCGAGGCGATGCGGCTCGAGAAGGGGTACCGGCTCTGGGGCGCCGACATCTCGGCCGACTGGACGCCGCTCGAGGCCGGTCTCGGACGGTTCGTGAAGCTCGACAAGGAAGACTTCGTCGGCCGCGAGCGCCTCCTCGAGCAGCACGAGCGTGGCGTGGCACGCCGCCTCGCCTGTCTCGTGCTCGAGGGCTCCGACTCGTTGCCGCACGGTGGCGAAGCAGTCCTCCACGGCGACGATGCCGTCGCCTACGTCATGTCCGGCGGCTACGGCCCGACCGTCGAGGCGACGATCGCGTTCGCGTACCTCCCGGCGGAACTCGCGGAGCCGGGAACCGAGCTCGCGGTCGACCTCCTGGGCGATTCGGTACGCGCGACTGTGGTGTGCGAGCCGCTCTTCGACCCCGACAACCGCCGCCTGCGCGGATAGCCACGCGACCGGGAGCTGCGCCGAGCTTGGCGTGAGCTCTACTCGCGCCGAAATGCTGGGCCGGTCGGCGTTGCGGCGTCGACTTCTCGGGCGTAGCGGTGTCCGGAGTAGACGGCAGTCGCAATCGTTCCTGGAGCGAGGCAATCGCCGATGCGCTCGATGGGAATGCGATCGGCGAGCGCCTGGTAAAGGGGGTCGAGTGGCTCGCGGGACGTGGTCATCACTACGGTCGCAACCTCGACCTCGGTCGTCTCCCCCGTATGGATCGACTCGAGGAGCACCGAGCCTTCGTTGATCCTCGCCAGGGAGGTTCCGGTCTCTACAGCGATGCCGAGCTTGAGAATCCTCGCCTGGATCCGGTGCTGTTCCTCGGTATGCGTCGTCCAGGTGGACACCTCATTCGCAGGGGTCACCAAAGTGACCTCGAGTCCAGCCCGTCGCAGGGCCTCGGCGATGACTCCGCCCATGTAGTAGTGGTCGTCGTCGAACACGACCACAGGACCCCTCGGCGTCGTCCCTGCCATGACGTCGTCCGGCGTGATGACCGAAGGCGAGTCCCAGCCCGGTATCGGTGCCTCGTGCCAGCGCCCTACGCCGCTCCGACGCCACTCGGCGCCGGTGGCGACTACGACGCGGTCTGGAGCGAATTCGAGGATCTGTTCCTCGTCGATGACACTTTCGAGGTAGACGTCGACGTTGGCGAGCTTGCCGAGCTGGTTGAGGCGCCAGTCACGGACGCGCGCCCACTGGGTGAGCCCAGGCAGCGACGACTCGAGCGTGACCCGACCGCCCAGCTCTCGGCGCGCTTCGGCCAGGGTGACGTCGTACCCGCGCTTCCCGAGCGACACCGCCGCTTCGAGTCCGGCTGGACCTCCGCCGACGATCAGGATTCTCGCGTCCGACCCCTTCACCGGAATGTGTTCCGGGTGCCAGCCCTTCCGCCACTCTTCGCCCATGGTGGGGTTCTGCGTGCAGCGGATCGGTGTACCCGTCTGGTCGCCCGTATAACAGATGTTGCAGCCGATGCACTCGCGAATCTCGTCGTCGCGCCCTTCTGCGATCTTCTGAGGCAGGAAAGGATCGGCAATCGACGGGCGCGCGGCACCGATGAGATCGACGACCCCTTGACGAACGAGCCGGAGCATGGTTTCGGGGGAGGTGAAACGCCCCACGCTGACGACGGGCTTGCCAGTAACGCTCTTGACCCAGGACATCGTCTTCTCGAGCCCGGCTTCCTCGGTGAAACGCGAGGTCCCCATTTCGTAGCTGTAGTCCTGCACCGTGATGTCCCATAGGTCTGGCAGGTCTGACATGAGCTCCAGCATCTCGCGGGGCTCGTCCGTGTCCTGATCCTCATCGTCGCCACCGGTGCTCGCCGAGAAGCGCACCGCCACTGCACACCTGTCCCCGACGGCCTCCTTGGTCTCCACGATCAGCTCGCGCAGCAGCCGTGCCCGATTCTCCAGTGAGCCACCGTACTCGTCTGTCCGCTGATTCGAGGGCGCCAGAAACTGATGGATCAGATACGAGTGGGCCGCATAGACATAGACGATGTCGAACCCAGCTCTCTGCGCCCGTCGCGCCGCCTCGACATGCCAGCGCTTGAGTTCCCGGATGTCGGTCTTGTCCATCGCCCGCGTCTGCACCGGGTCGTTGACACCGGCTGGAAGGCTGACCGGCCCGAGTGGGGTCTCACGCGAGTAGTGGTTCGCGCTGACGGCACCGCCATGCCACAGCTCGACGCCGGCAAGAGCTCCGTGGGCGTGCACCTTGTCGACCATGAGCGCGTGCCGATCGACGTCCTGGTCATCCCACAGTGAGGCAGACGGGTACGGCTCGTCGTCAGAGGATGGGTGAATCGAGCAGTACTCGGTGCACACCGTGCCCCATCCGCCTTCCGCCTTCATCTCGCGCAGCGCAGCGAGCGACTGAGGTCGCCGGTATCCCATGCCCGTACAGTGGGGCACTTGGTAGAAGCGGTTCGGCGCCGTCACGGGCCCGATGCGCACCGGCTCGAAGAGAAGATCGAATCGGGGATCGCGCGGCACATTCCTCCTTCCGGGGCGCGACGGAGCATTGAGACCGTAGCCGTAATGGCCCCGCGGGTCTTGCGCAAAGCGGCGGTCGGGTGCGCAGTTTCGGCGCAATGCGTGACAAAGTGATAGCTTCGTTATCGTATTGCGAGGAGACGTGGTGCGCGGGTGGTGGAGCGGCGGCGTGCGGCCGGAGAAGTTGCGGCTGGCGCAGCGGGGTGATGAGCCCGTTCCTCCGGTGAGCCTTCCCGCCGGGCGCGCGACGCTCATCGGGGTCGGTCATCAGTACTCGGTGGAGCTCGCCGGCGGCGGCGAGCTC
>CAZRTE010000103.1:0-7795 GCA_964602945.1 uncultured Gaiellales bacterium | reverse complement strand
CTTCGCGCGGGTGCGCGCGATCACCTCGTCGGTGAACTCGGTCGTGCCGAGGTGGCCACCGAGGTCGGGCGTGCGCGCTCCCTGCGCGACCGCCTCGAGGCACGCCTCGCGGATCGCGCGACCCGCGGTCTCAGCCTCGCCGGCCGCGTGGGAGAGGAGCGCGGCGCCCGCGAGGATCATCGCCATCGGGTTCGCCACGTTCTTGCCCTGCAGCGACGGCGCCGTGCCGTGTGCCGCCTCGGCCATGATCGCCGCCGGCTCGAAGTCCGCCTCGAACGCGACGAGCAGCGACTCGGAGCCCGCGATCGAGCCGAACAGGGGCAGAACGAGGTCGGAGAGGATGTCGCCGTCCCGGTTGAGCGCCGGGATCACGAGCGGGTCGCCGGCCGACGAGAGGAGGAGCGCGAAGGTGGCGTCGATCAGCAGCGGCTGGTACGGCACGTCCGGGTGGCGCGCGGCCGCCGAGTCCATCTCCTCCTTGAGCATCCCCTCGTAGGTCGGGCTCACCGTGTACTTCGGGCCTCCGAAGACCGCGGCGCCCGTCCGTTCGGCCTGCCGGAACGCGAACTCCGCGACGGCGTGGCAGATGCGGCGCTCGATCCGCTCCGTCCGGAACGCGATCTCGTCGTCGCCCTCGCCCTCGCGCCATTCCTCCGCGCCGTAGGCGTCGCCGACGGCCATCCGGACGATCGAGATCGGCGCGTGCACGCCGCCGAGCGGCGCCACTCCGGGGATGCGGCGGCCGGTGCGGACGATCACCTTGCCGCCGATCTCCTCCCGCAGGATCCGGTTGGGCGAGCCGACGTCCCCGCGCTGCTCCGGCGTCACGGTCGCGGCCTTGAGGCCGAGCCCGTGCTCGCGGATCGCCGCTGCCGCCTCGTGGACGATGCCGTTCGCCGTGGCCCGTCGCTCCTCGAGCGAGAGGTCGTAGCGCAGCAGGGCGAGCTCCACCCCGATCACGTCAGGAGCGAGGACGCGGAGGCTCTCCTCGAGGAGCTCCTGGCCGGTCTCGTCGCCCTCGAGCACGACGATCGTGCGCTCGTCACGCATGGTGGCGATCGTAGCCCGGCCCGGCGCGCCGAGCGGCAGTCCGAAAATGCAACGTAACACGAAGCTTGTGCCGTGCGCATTGATGCGCGCAAATTCGGCGATGGGAATCGTTGTGCGTTCTGTCACCTCATGACGCAGTGCGCGCCGAAACGGAACGTCGCATCGTGAGGCCCGAGTTCCGATACGCTTTTTCTCACCCGACGGACCGAAGGAGGAGAAGTTGGCCCGTAAAACGGTGCTCGTGTGCGACAACTGCGGCAAAGAGGTCGAAGAAGGGCGGGGTGCGATCATGCGCCTCACCTATACGGATGCGCGCCGTGGCGCGAAGCAAGCCGACCTCTGCGACCCGTGCGCCGGAGAAATGCCTGGACGTGCTGCCGCCCGTCGCGGCCGCCGTCCGAAGTCGGCCACGGCCGCATAGAGCGCATCCCACGCGTGTACTAGCGTAGGCGGGTGCCGCTCCGGCTGATAGCGGGACCCGCCAACGCTGGCAAGGTCGAGCTGTTGCTCGACCGCTATCTCGCAGCACTCGGGCCGGCGGGTGGTGCCGCTGCCGCACCCGAGCCGGTCCTGATCGTGCCGAACCGGCCGGATGTCGACCGGGTCGAGCACGAGCTGCTGACGCGGCGCCGGGCGCTGCTCGGCGGCACGATCGGCACCTTCGACGACGTGTTCGAGCGGATCGCCCGCGGTTCCTCCGGGGTGCGGCAGCTGCTCGGACGGGCGGAGCGGGCGCTGCTCGTGCGGCGCGTCGTCGGGACCGCTCGGCTCGGTGGCTACGCCGGCTCCGCCCGTCACGGCGGCTTCGCCGAGTCGCTCCTGCACGCGCTCGACGAGCTCGAGTCGGGACTGGTGCCGGCGGATGCCGTGGCCGGGGAGCTCGGCGCGCTCTACGCCGCGTACCGCGCGGAGCTCGAGCGGCTCGAGCGCTGGGACCGCGGGCTGCTCCGCGACCGCGCCGTCGAGCGTCTCCGCTCGGAGCTGGACGCCTGGCACGGCGAGCCCGTCTTCGCGTACGGCTTCGAGGATCTCACCGGCGCCGAGTGGGCGTTGCTCGAGGCGCTTGCCGCCCGCACGGAGGTGACCGTCTCGCTTCCCTACGAGCCCGGCCGGCCGGCCTTCGCGTCGCTGCGGCGCACGGCCGAGGACCTCGCCTCGCTGGCGCAGGGCCGGGTCGAGGAGCTACCGCCGCGCTACGCGGCGCTCGCGCCCCCGGCTCTCGCCCAGCTCGAGCGGTCGCTGTTCGCGGACGTGCCCGCGCCGTCCGCCCGCAGCGACGGCGCGATCCGCTTCTTCGAGGGCGCCGGCAGCCGCGGCATGCTCGAGCTCGTCGGTCAGGAGCTGCTCGCGCTCGTGCGCGACGGTATCGCGCCGGAGCGGATCGGGGTCGTCGTGCCGAGCCAGGACCGCCTCCGGTCGTCGCTCGAGACGGTGCTCGGCTCGTTCGGCCTCCCGTTCGCCGTCGACGGCGAGCTGCGTCTGGCCCAGACCTCCTTCGGGAGCGCGCTCGCGGGGCTCCTGCGCTTCGCATGGGGGGGAGGGACGCGCGCCGATCTCTTCCACTTCCTCCGCTCGCCGTTCTCGGGGCTCGAGCGCCGCTCCGTCGACTTCGTGGAGGGACGCCTGCGCGGACGCGCGGTGCAGGTACCGGAGCGGGTGGTCGAGGAGTCGGAGCGGTTGCGCAGCGCGCCGTTGCCGGCGCTCGACGAGCTGCGCTCGGCCGACGACCCGGTGGCCGCCGTGCGCGAGCAGGCGGCGCGGATGCTGCGGAGCGGCCACGGCGTCGAACGCCCGCCGGCCGACGCGGACAGTCGTCTCGACCTGCGCGGTCACGAGGCTCTCGTACGCCTGCTCGATGAGCTCGACCGCTGGCAGGAGGCCGGAGGCGAGCTGAGCCGGGAGGACGTTCTCGCCGCGGTCGAGCGGGTCGCGCTCCGGCCGCGCGCGGGCGACGAGGCGGGCCGTGTCGCCGTCGTCGACTTCCTCCGCGCGCGCACGCGCCGTTTCGACGTGGTCTTCGTGCTCGGGCTCGACGAGGGCAGCCTGCCGCGCCGCGGCGCCGGCTCCCCCTTCCTCGGCGACGACGAGCGGCGGGCGCTCGACGAGCGGGGGGCGAGGCTCCTCCGGCCGGACGCGGTCGCGCGCGACCGCTACCTCTTCTACACGGCGTGCACGCGCGCCTCGCAGCGGCTCTATCTCGTGCGGGAGGCGGCGGACGACGACGGCAGCCCCCGGGAGGCGAGTCCCTTCTGGCACGACGTGCAGAGCCTCTTCGACGCCGAGGACGTCCGGCGGTGGACGCGGCGGCGCCCGCTCTCCGCGCTGACGTGGCCGCTCGAGGAGGCGCCGACCGAGCGTGAGCGCCTGCGGGCGCTCGCGGAGCTCGCCACCCGCGAGGCCGCCGCGGCCGGGGCCGTCGCGCGCGCGAACGGCTGGGAGCGGAGGCTCGAGCGGGCCCGCGGTGCCTTCGAGCGGCCGACACGGCTCACCCATCCGCTCGTGCTCGAGCAGCTTTCCTCGCGCGGCGTCTTCAGCGTCACCGAGCTCGAGCGGTTCGCCGACTGCTCCTCGGCCTGGTTCGTCGAGCGCTTCCTCTCTCCGAAGACGATCGACGCGGAGCCGGACGCGCTGCAGCGCGGCATCGTCGCGCACACGGCCCTCCACCGTTTCTTCTCGCGCATTCCGGCGGAGCTGGGAGTCGAGAAGCTCGAGCCGGGCCGGCTCGAGGCCGCGACGCGGCTGATGCGGAGCTGCCTCGACGAGGCGGTCGCCGGGGTGCGCATGGATCTGACCGAGATGCAGGAGCGGGAGCTCGACCAGTCGCTCTGGCGCGATCTGCAGGTCCTCGTGGAGGAGGAGTGCGAGTCGGAGCTCTCGCTCGTGCCGCGGCGGTTCGAGGTCTCCTTCGGCAGCGAGCGCGCGGCGCCGGAGCTGCAGCGGGGGCTCGAGCTCGCTCCGGGCCTGACGCTGTCGGGGAAGATCGACCGGATCGACGTCGACCCGTTCGGGGCGCGTGGGATCGTCCAGGACTACAAGTCGGGCAAGAGCGCCCACTCGGCGCGCCAGATCGAGAGCGAGCTCCGGCTCCAGATCCCGCTCTACATGCTCGTCCTGCGCGATCTCGTCGGACTCGAGCCGCTCGGCGGTCTCTACCGGCCGCTCGCGGGGACACGGCGGCCGCGCGGTCTCGTCCGGTCCGCCGAGGCCGAGACGCTGCCGGGCTACGTCCCGAACGACTACCTCGACGAGGAAGAGTTCTGGGGCGTGGTCGAGTCGGCGCGCGACACGGCGACCCGGCTGGCCGGACGGATCCGGGAGGGCGACGTCCACCACGACCCGCTCGGCGGCGACTGCCCCAGCTGGTGCGACCTCTGGCCGATGTGCAGGATCGAGAGACCGTGAGGCCGGTGGCAGCCACCGTTACGGAAGCGTCGCGACTCTGTCACGAGTCGCGTCGTCACGCGGTGACGTTCGTCACAGAGACGTTACGGTGGCTGCCACCGGCCGTTGGGAGGCAGGCGTGAGCGCCGTCTCGCTCAACCCGCAGCAGCTCGCGGCGATTGAGGCGACGGGGGAGGTCTTCGTCTCCGCCGGTGCCGGCACCGGCAAGACCGCCGTGCTCGTCGAGCGGGTCGTGCGGGCCGTCTGCGACCGCGGCCTCGACGTCGACTCGATCCTCGTCATCACGTACACGCGCCGCGCCGCCGGCGAGCTGCGGACGCGGATCCGGGCGGCGCTCGCCGAGCGTGGCCGGCACGATCTCGCGCGCGAGCTCGACGGCGCCTGGATCTCGACCATCCACGGCTTCTGCAACCGGCTGCTCAAGGCCTACCCGCTCGCCGCGGGGCTCGACCCGCGCTTCCGGGAGCTCGACGACGCGCAGGCGGCCGTGCTCCGCTCGGAGTCGTTCCGGGACGCGCTCGCGGACTTCTGCGCCGGCGGCGAGCCGGATCGGCTCGAGCTGCTCGCGACGTACGGCAGCAACGGCCTGCGGCGGATGCTGACGAGCGTCTACGAGACGCTGCGGGCTGCCGGCCGCGAGCTCGATCTCGCCGTCGCGGCGCGCCCCGAGCTCGCCGAGCGGGTCGAGGAGCTGCGTGGCGCCGCCGCGGCGCTCGCCGCCGATCCCGACGCGACCGACGCGCAGCGACGGACGGCGGCCGAGCTGCTCGAGCTGCTCGAGCGCGACACGCGGCCGGACCGCCTGATGAGCCTCGCCGGCTTCAAGGCGCGGGGCGACCGGGCGGCGTCCTACTCGGAGGCGCTCGCGGCGGTCGAGCAAGCCGCCCTCGACGAGGCGGCAGCCCGGGACCGGGCGCTGCTCCAGGAGCTCCTGACGGAGTTCGCGGCGAAGTACGCCGAGGCGAAGGCGCGGGAGTCGGCGCTCGACTTCGAGGACCTCCAGCTCGAGGCACGTGACCTCCTCCGGGCGCAGCCGGAGATCCGCGAGCGGGAGCAGGTTCGCTTCCGCGCGATCCTCGTCGACGAGTTCCAGGACACGAACCGGCTGCAGACGGAGCTCGTCGAGCTGCTGCGCGGACCGGACACGGAGCTCTTCTTCGTCGGCGACGAGTTCCAGTCGATCTACGGCTTTCGCCACGCCGACGTGCAGGTCTTCAGGGAGCGGCGGGAGGCGGCGGAGCGGCTCCTGTCGCTCACGCTCAACTACCGCTCGCGCCCCGAGGTGCTCGCGGCGGTGAACGAGCTCTTCGGCGCCCACTTCGGCGGCGAGTTCCAGGAGCTGACCGCGGCCGTCGAGTTCCCCGATCCCGTCTTCGGCCACCCGGTCGAGCTGCTCGTGACGGACAAGTCGAGCTATGCGGGCACCGGTGTCCACTGGCGGCGCGGCGAGGCGCGCGCCGTCGCCCGGCGCGTGCGCGAGCTCGTCGACACGGGCGCGGCGACACCGGGGGAGATCGTCCTCCTCTTCGCGGCGGGTACGGACGCCGAGTGGTACGAGGACGAGCTGCGGCGCGCCGGCCTGCCGACCTACCGCGCCACGGGCAAGGGCTACTTCGGGCAGCAGCAGGTCGTCGACCTCCTCGCCTACCTGCGGCTGCTGCAGAACCGGTACGACGACGCGGCCCTCGTGACCGTGCTCGCCTCGCCGTTCGTCGGCGTCTCGAACGACGCGCTCGCTCTCCTGCGCCGGGTGGCCTCGCGGCGGCCGCTCTTCTCCGGGCTCGAGCACTCGCTGCCCCCGGGGGTGGGCGAAGCGGACGAGCGGCTGCTGCGGGCCTTCCGGCAGCGCTACGAGCGGCTCGTCGCGCTCATGCCGCGCCTGTCGCTCGAGCGGCTGTGCGAGCAGATCGTCGTGGAGCACGACTACGACCTCGCGGTGCTCGCCCGCTGGGACGGCCGCCGCCGCTACGCGAACATGCGCAAGCTCGCGCGCCTCGCCCGCTCGTACGAGGAGCTGCGGGGGCCCGACGTCGAGGGCTTCGTCCGCTTCGTGGCCGAGCAGGAGGCGGTCGGCGCACGCGAGCTCGAGGCGGTCGCCGAGGAGGAGGGCTCCGACGCGGTGCGGCTCCTCACCATCCATGCCGCGAAGGGCCTCGAGTTCAAGGTCGTGATCGTCGCCGACGCCGGGCGCGAGCGGGTGCCGCCGTCGCCCGACGAGATCCTCGCGCTGCCCGACGGCCGCTTCGGCTTCCGCGTCGCGGACCCGGTGACCGCCAGGCGGCGCGGCGCCTTCGACTACGAGGCGGTGCGGGAGGCGCGGCAGGAGGCGGAGCAGGCCGAGCGGCTGCGCCTCTACTACGTCGCGATGACCCGCGCGCAGGAGCGGTTGATCGTCTCCGGCTCCGTCGATCTCGGAGCCGACCGGCAGGCGACGACGCCGATCGCGTGGGTGCTCGGGCGGCTCGAGGCGGACGAGGAGCTGGCCGGAGCGCAGGACGGTCCCGCCGAGCTCGTCCGCGGCGACGCCCGGCTGCTCGTGCGCATCGACCGGCATCGCCCCGCCGAGGAGGCCGAGCCGGCGGAGCCGGCGCCCGAGGAAGGCCAGCTCGCGCTCTTCACCGCACCGGAGGAGGTCGCCGCGCCGCCGCCGGCGCCGGCCCTGCCGCCGCTCGCGGAGCCGGACGAGCCGCCGCTCCACCGGGTGCGCCGGCTCTCGTTCACGGCGCTCTCCATGTTCGAGCAGTGCGCGTACAAGTACTGGGTCCGCTACGGGATCGGGCTGAGCGAGCAGCCCGTTCCCGCCGGCGAGGGCATGTCGGGCACGGAGATCGGCAGCCGCGTGCACGAGCTGCTCGAGCAGCTCGACCTCGCCGCGCCCGAGGTGCCGGAAATCGAGGACGAGCGGATCCGCGGCTTCGTCGCCGCCTACTGCGATTCGGAGCTCGCGCAGCGGGTCGCCGCGCTGCCGGACGTCGCGCAGGAGCGGCACTTCACCTTCGAGCACGACGGCGTCCTCGTCCACGGCTACCTGGACGTGCTCCACCTGCGGGATGCCCGGGCGCTCGTGGTCGACTACAAGACGAACGCGCTCGGCGACGCGTCGCCCGAGGAGATCGTGGAGGAGGAGTACCGGCTGCAGCGGCTCGTCTACGCGCTCGCGTGCTTCCGCGCCGGGGCCGAGGAGGTGGAGGTCGTGTACCACTTCCTCGAGCGTCCGGACGAGCCGGTGGCGGCACGGTTCTCGCAGGCGGACGCGGTCGCGCTCGAGGCCGAGCTCTCCGCCGCGATCGCGCGGATCCAGGCGGGCGCGTTCCCGCCGACGCCGAGCGAGTTCGCGTGCGCA
>CAZRTE010000102.1:0-7881 GCA_964602945.1 uncultured Gaiellales bacterium | reverse complement strand
CTTCGCCGCCTCGCTGCGCCCGGTCTTCCTCGCGGCCGCCGGGATCGCCTTCCTCGCCTTCCTGCTCACCTGGCTGCTACGCGAGATCCCGCTACGGCATACGGCAGGCGCGGAGGCGGTGGCCGAGGGAATCCCGCCGCCCCGCGACGACGACTCGCAGCGCGAGCTGGAGCGGATCGTCGCCTCGCTCATGGAGCGCGAGAACCGCAGCCGCGTCTACCGGCAGGTGATCGACCGTTCCGGCGTCGAGATCCGGCCCGCCGAGAGCTGGCTGCTCGCACGCGTCAGCGAACGGCCGGGCACGACGCCGACACTCCTCGCAGACGAGTTCGGGCTCGAGCCCCACGGCCTCGCCCCGCTCGCGACCTCGCTCGCAGGACGCGGCTATCTCGCCGGCGACGGAGACGCCTCTGACGGCACGCTCACGGTCACGCCCGCCGGCGCCGGCGCGCTCGAGCGGCTCATCGCAGCGCGACGCGACCAGCTCTGCGAGCTGCTCGAAGGGTGGACTCACGCCACGGACGCCGACACCGAGCAGGCGCTCGACCGGCTGGCCCGCGCACTCGTGGCCGAGATGCCGCAAGAGCCGGCCGTTCAGCTCCCGAGCTAGCGGGAACCCGCTCCTCGCTCGCCACCAGACGACGCTCTCACGCCGGCCCGTCGAGCCAGGAACCGCACCTGCCGGGACGAGCTTCCGCAGCGATCGCCGCAGGAGTCGGAGAGGAGGCGCCTACCGGAGTCGAACCGGTGTAGCGGGTTTTGCAGACCCGTGCCTAACCACTCGGCCAAGGCGCCGCGCGCAGGCCATGGTATCCGGGCGCCGGGAGGGGCCTACGTGGGCGCGACGGTGAGGTCGGGGATGATCTCCTCACCGAACGCCTGCAGGATCTGCTCCTGCCCCTCGGTCATGAGGTAGACGTTGAACTGGTCGACGCCGACCGAGGCGAGCTCTCGCAGCTTCGCCTTCGCCTGCTCCGCCGTCCCGAGCACGCAGAAGCGGTCGCAGATCTCGTCGGTGACGAACTCGCCGTGCCTCGCGCCGACGCGCGAGTGCTCGTCGTAGTCGTAGAACCGCCGCGCCTCGACGTAGTCGGTGAGCGCCTTCGGGACGTGGCTCCCGTCGGTGCCGTAGCGCTCGACGAGATCCATGACGTGATTCGAGACCATGGCCGGGAACCAGCGCACCTGCTCCCGCGCCTCGGCGAGGTCGTCGGAGACGTAGGCGGGCGCGCCGACGATGCACTTCAGCTGCGCGGGGTCGCGCCCTGCCTCCTCCGCGGCGTGCCGGGCCGTGCCCATGATCCACTGGATGATCTCCGGGTCGGCGAGCTGGATGATCACGCCGTCGCCGACGCGTCCGGCCACGCCGAGGGCCTTCGGTCCGTAGCCGGCGATCCACATCGGCACCGGTGGCAGCTCCGGCCGCACCCACTTGAGCTGGAGCTGCTTGTCGTTCCACTCCACCTCGCCGCCGTTCATCAGCCCGCGCACCATCGCGCACGCGCGCTCGAACTCCGCGACCTTCATCGGCTTGCGCCCGATGTAGCGGACGGCCGAGTCGCCGCGGCCGATGCCCATCGCCATACGGCCGTTCGAGAGGTCGTGCAGGGTTGCGTACGCGCTCGCGAGCACCGTCGGGTCGCGGGTGGCCGGATTCGTGACGAAGTGGCCGAGCCGGATCGTGGACGTCTCGCGCGCGGCGACCGCGAGCAGCGGCACCGACTCCTGCCAGAGCATGTGGGAGTCGTACGTCCACGCGTAGCCGAAGCCCTGCCGCTCGGCGAGCTGGATGAGCTCGAGCCAGCGCGAGTACGGCGGGTCGGGCATGACCGTCACGCCGAAATCCACGCGCCGGACCCTATCGCGCCTACACGCCGGGTGCCGGGCGGCCTCGGCGCCGGGGCGCGACGAGCTCGTGGCTGCCGGCGACGAGCTCGCGCACGAGCTCGTCCGGCGCGCCGCCGCCGCACGTGACGGTCAGCCAGTGGCGCTTGTTCAGGTGGTAGCCGGGCACGATCTCCTCGTACGTCCCACGGAGCTGCTCGCCGAGCTCGGGCTCACACTTGACGCTGACCCGGAGCGGCCGGGAGCGCAGCGCGCTGAGCGCGAACATCTTGCCGCTCACCTTGAAGACGGACGTCTCCGGGCCGAACGGGAACTCCTCCACCGCGCCCGGCTGCGCGAGGCAGAGGCGGCGCAGCTCGGCCGCGGTCACATCCGCTGGAGCACGACGACCGGGATTCGCCGGTCGGTCTTCGCCTGGTACTCGGCGTAGTGCGGCCACATGCGATTCATCTGTGCCCAGAGCCGCAGGCGCTCGTCGCCCTCCGCTTCACGAGCTCGGACCGAGAAGCGGTCGCCGAGGATCTGAACCTCGGCCTCCGGGTTCTTCACGAGGTTCTTGAACCACCCGGGATGATCCTGGGCTCCGCCCTTCGAGGCGACGATCACCGGGTTCGTGCCGTCGCGGTCGTAGATCAACGGCACCGTCCGGTCGAGGCCGGTCTTCCGGCCCTTCGTCGTCAGGAGCAGGATCGTCGAGTCTTCGCGCCAGACGTGCCCCTCCTGGCCGTCGGTCTCCCGATAGCGCAGGACGTGCTCGTCGCCGAACAGAAAGCTCATGCGAATGCCTCCAGTGCCTTCGTCGTCAACCGGTCGAGGGCCTGGACCGAGAACTCGACGTGCTCCTCCTTCGTGTCCTCGACCTTCGTGTGCGACAGCCCTCGTAGTGACTGAACGAAGAGCATCACCGTGGGGATTCCCGCCCGCGCCACCTCGGCCGCGTCGTGCAGCGGCCCGGACGGCAACCGGTGCGAGGCCCCGGCGACCTCGCGGATCGCCTCGTCGGCGAGTGCGATCAGGGTCTCGTCGAACGGAATCGGGTCGATCCGCCAGAGCGGCTCCCACTCGACCTCGATCCGCTCCTCGCGCGCGAAGCGCTCGCTCGCCTCCCGCGCGAGCTCGAGCAGGCGGGCGAGCTTCGCCGCGTCGAGATGCCGCTGGTCGAGAAGCTGCTCGGCCGTCTCGACGACCGAGGTGACGATGCCCGGCTTGCAGACGACGCCGCCGGAGGTGCAGACGGCGCCGTCCCCCACCTCCGCCGCGATCTGCCGGATCTCGAGCGCGAGCTTCGCCGCGCCGGCGAGCGCATCCCGCCGCTGCTCCATCGGCGTCGAGCCGGAGTGGGCCGCCTGGCCGTGCCACGTGACGAGATGGCGCTCGACGCCGAACGTGCCGAGAACGACGCCGAGCGGCAGGTCGAGCGACTCGAGCACCGGCCCCTGCTCGATGTGGAGCTCGAGGTAGGCCGCGGCGCCTTCGAGCCGGCGCCCTGCGCCGAGCGCACGATCGAGGTCGACGCCGTGCTCCGCGAGCGCGTCGGGCCACCGCACGCCGTTCGCGTCCGTTCGCCGGCGGATCTCGTCCTGGTCGGCCATCGAGCCCGAGGCGGCGGAGGAGCCGAAGAGCGAGCGGCCGAAGCGCGCCCCCTCCTCGTCCGCCCAGTCCACGAGCCGCACGGTCAGCGGCGGCGTCCCCTCCTCCGCGACCCGGCGCAGGACCTCGACGCCGGCGAGGACGTCGAGGCAGCCGTCGAGCCAGCCGCCGTTCGGGACGGAGTCCATGTGGCCGCCGATCAGGAGTGCCCGCTCGGAGGCTCCCGGCAGCGTGAACCACTGGTTGCCCGCCTCGTCGATCTCGTGCGTCGCCCCCGTCGGCGCGACCTTCTCGCGCAGCCACGCGCGCGCCTGCTCCCACGTCTCCGTCCAGGCGACGCGCTGGGCGCCGTTCTCGTCCGCGGTCAGCTCGCGGAGCTCCTTCAGCTCGGCGACGGTGCGGGAGGGATCGAGCGCCACGCACTGACTATACGAGGCCCCGCGATACAGTCCCCCCATGTCGCTCCTGCTCAAGGGCGGCCGCGTGATCACCGCCGCCGACGACGTCGTCGCCGACGTCCTCGTCGAGGGCGAGCGGATCGCGCTCGTCGGAGCGAGCCTCGACGTCGCGGCCGACCGCACGATCGACGCGAGCGGCAAGTACCTCCTACCGGGCTGCATCGACCCGCACACGCACCTCGACATGCCGTTCGGCGGGACGATCACCGCGGACGACTTCGAGTCGGGCCAGGCGTCGGCGGCGTGCGGAGGCACCACCTGCCACATCGACTTCGCGATCCAGCCGAAGGGCGGCACGTTCGCCGCGGGGATCGAGGAGTGGCACGCGAAGGCGGACGGCAAGGCGTGCATCGACTACGGCTTCCACATCATCGTCAGCGACCTCGAGCAGGGAGGCACCCTCGAGGAGCTCGCGGCCCTGCCGGAGCAGGGCATCACCTCGTACAAGCTCCTGATGGCGTACAAGGGCGTCTTCCAGGTCAGCGACGAGACGATGTTCAAGGTCATGCAGCTCGCGAGGCAGACCGGCGCGCTCGTCATGGTGCACGGCGAGAACGGCGACGCGATCGACCTCCTCGTCCGGCAGGCGCTCGCCGCCGGCAACACCGATCCGAAGTGGCATGCGCTCACGCGCCCGCCCGAGCTCGAGGGCGAGGCGACGAACCGCGCCATCCAGCTCGCGCACGTCGCCGGCGCGCCGCTCTACGTCGTCCACGTCACCTGCAAGGAGGCGGTCGACGCGATCGCCCGCGCGCGGGCCCGGGGCTGGCCGGTCTGGGGCGAGACGTGCACGCAGTACTTCTTCATCGACCTCGACCACATCTCGCAGCCGGGGTTCGAGGGCGCGAAGTACGCGTATTCGCCGCCCGTACGCGACAAGTCGAACCAGCCCGTCCTCTGGGACGCCGTGCGGAGGGACGTCCTCTCCGCGGTCTCGACCGACCACTGCACGTTCACGCTCGAGCAGAAGGAGCTCGGCCTCGGCGACTTCTCGAAGATCCCGAACGGCGGCCCCGGCCTCGAGGACCGGCTGAAGATGATCCATCACTTCGGGGTCAACGAGGGCCGGATCTCCCTCAACCGGATGGTCGACCTCCTCGCGACGCAGCCGGCGAAGCTGTTCGGGCTCTACCCGCGCAAGGGGACGATCGCCGTCGGCTCGGACGCCGACCTCGTCGTCTTCGACCCGCAGCGGCAGGAGACGATCTCCGCCTCGACCCACCACTCGCGCTGCGACTACAACCTGTACGAGGGGACGGAGGTCGTCGGAGCACCGGAGCTCGTGCTCCTCCGCGGCTCAGTCCTCGTCGAGGACGGCGAGCTCGTCGCGCAACCGGGGGGCGGACGATTCGTGCGACGGGCGCGCGTGGGCGAGCGGCTCACGAACGCCCCGGACGCATCGGGTCTCTAGCCTGTCCGGCAGGGCTCGCTTTACAAGAGACGAACACAGCCTTCGCTAGCCTCATGACAGTAGTGGGGTCACCGAAAGCAGTGTCCCGCGGGCACCTCGGGCTGCTCGCTGCGCTCGCCTGCGCCGTTCCCGCGCTCGTCCTGTCGAGCGGCTCCGCGGCGGCCACGACGCGCGCAAAGGGCATCGACGTCTCGAACTGGAACGGCACGATCAAATGGGGCAAGGTCGCCGGCGCCGGCTACCGGTTCGCCTTCGGGAAGGCGACCGAGGGAACGACGTTCATCGACGCGACCTTCGCGACGAACCGGAACCACAGCGAGGGCGTCGGGCTTCGCTTCGGCGCCTACCACTTCGCGCGGCCCGCCGGAGGCAACGCCGCTCGCGCCACGGCGAGCGCGATCGCGCAGGCCGACTACTTCCTCGCCACGGCCGACCCGCAGCCGGGCGAGCTTCCGCCCGTGCTCGATCTCGAGGTGACCGGAGGGCTCTCGCCGGCCCGTCTGCTCACCTGGACGCAGGCCTGGACGAGCGAGATCTACGCCCGGCTCGGCGTCCACCCGTTCGTGTACACGTCGCCGAACTTCTGGAAGACCCGCCTGTCGAACTCGACCTCCGTCGCGGCCGCGGGCGTTCCGCTCTGGCTCGCGCACTGGACGAGCAACAGCCAGCCGACGGTCCCCGCCCAGAACTGGAACGGCGGCGGCTGGACGTTCTGGCAGTGGACGAACTGCCTGTCGGTCCCGGGGATCGCCCACTGCGTGGACGGCGACCGGATGAACGGCGTCAACCCCGCCGCCGAGGCGATCGGGACGTATCCGGCCGGGACGCCGGTCCTCTCGACCCCTCCGGGCATCGTCGGCCAGGCCACGGCGGGGAAGCTCCTCGCCGCGGTCCCGGGCACCTGGATCGGCGGCAAGCCGCTGCAGTTCGCCTACCAGTGGTATCGCTGCGACGCAGCCGGCGTCACGTGTGTCGCCATCACGGGCGCGACCCGCGAGAAGTACGCGCCCGTGACCGCCGACGTCGGCCATGCCCTCGAGGTCGTGACGACCGCGACCTCCGCCGCCGGAAGCGCGAAGGCCACGTCGGCCGCGACGGCCGCCGTCTCGCCGGCGGGGACGCCCTCGACTGCGCGTCCGGCCGTCCTCACCCCACCCGTGATCCTCGGCACGATCCAGGCGGGCCAGCCGCTGACGGGCTCCGTCGGCACGTGGACCGGCTCGCCCACGAAGTTCGTCTACCGCTGGCGGCGCTGCAACGCAACCGGCGCCTCGTGCGCGGCGATCGCGGGCGCCACCGGCGCGAAGTACACGCTCACCCCCGACGACATCGGAGCGACCCTCTCGCTCGTCGTGACCGCGACCGGGGCCGGCGGCTCCGCCTCCGCGACGGCCGCCACGACGGCGGTCGTCGTCGCGGCACCGCTCCCCGCGGCCTCGATCGGCTCGCAGACGGTCGAGCCCGGGATCGCCGGCAACGTCGTGACGACCGACTCGAGCGCCCGAGTCACCTGGCAGCCCGGCGCCGTGCCGAGCGGGCTCACGGTCACGCTCGAGCCGGACGACCAGCGGCTGGCGACGGACGGCAGCGGGATCTCGCTCACGGTTCCCGGACTGCCGACGAGCGGCTTTCCCTGGCCACTCGACCTCTCGTACACGGTCGCACAGCCGGCGCACACGGTGCTCGGCTACTCCACGGACGAACAGGTCTTCAACGTCGTTCCGCCCCTGCAGGCCTCGCAACTCCCGGCCGACGCCACCGTCGGCTCCTACGTCGACTCCGCCGGCCTGACGCACGTCCTCACGCGCACGCCGATCCACCTCGCGCTGTTCAGGGCGCGCCACTGGGGCGACCCCACCTACACGTCCGCGGACGGGCCGTCCCTGGAGGCGCAGGCGCAGGTCCACGTCGTCACCCGGCATGCCTCGCACAGCGTTCTCGCGCTCGCCCGCCTCTCGGCGGCGTCGCAGGTGCGGCTCAAGGCGACGGTCTTCAACCGCCGCGGCAAGCACTTCGCGCTCCTTGGCAAGGGCAGCCGCATCGGCATACGGCTCCAGCCCCGCGCCTACCGCGTCGCCAAGGTGCAGCTGAACCGGCCGCGAGCCATCCCGGTACGCCTCCACCTCAACGAACGGGTGCTCCGCCCAGGCGCCTACCGCGTGCGCTTCTTCGCCACGGACCCGTGGGGACGGCACAGCAAGGTGACGCTCCGCTTCCGCATCAAGTAGCTCGCGAGTGCTGCGCACTCGCTCGCTGGGTCCGGGCGAAGAGCTTCGCTCTTCGCCCGGGGGTAACGGAACTCCGCGAACGGGAGAGCGCGGTCTCCCGTTCGCTCCGTGCTGTTCTTGCCTTTCATGCTCTGGATGAGACGCCGCTCTGGTGTGCTCGCGCGCGGCGGAGGCCGGCGCGAGCACGGTGCGGCCTCCGCGTAGGCGTTCCGCCTACGCTCCGGCCCTTCGCGCAGGGTCTGGTTCAAGCGTTCGACCCCTACTCCGGCGCCGGGCGGCGGCGTAACCCTCCGGTTACGACGCCGCCGAACCCGTCGCGGGCGGACACGCCGCCTTCAGGCGGCCTGCC